>CAUTLS010000071.1:0-2510 GCA_963539345.1 uncultured Candidatus Saccharibacteria bacterium | reverse complement strand
CGATTTGGCACAACGGACTAGCGATGATTTTGGTGACGGCGGCGGGCGGACTGTGCTCGATTATTATCGGATTTTTAGCCTCCCGGATTGCCACTGGTATGGCGCAAAAATTACGAATGGAACTATTCGAGCGAGTCGAAAGTTTCGCGCTGGCGGATTTCAATAAATTTTCGACCGCCTCGCTGATCACGCGCTCGACCAACGACATTCAGCAAATTCAGATGACGTCAATCCTGCTGCTGCGCCTGGCGTTGATGGCGCCGATCATGGCAATTGGCGGTCTGCAAAAAGCCATCCACAACGCGCCAGATTTGAGTTGGATCATCGCGCTGGCAGTGTCGGTGTTGCTGGTGGTCATTGCCGTGCTGTTCGTGATTTCCGTGCCGCGGTTCAAAAAATTGCAGATGCTGGTGGATAAGCTCAATTTGGTGACGCGTGAAAACTTGGTGGGTTTGAAGGTTATCCGAGCCTTTCATAATGAAAAAATTGAGCAGAAAAAGTTCCAGCAAGCCAATACCGAGCTAAACAAAATGAACTTATTTGTCAACCGGCTGATGATGCTGCTCGACCCGATTATGACGTTGGTGATGAACTTTTCTAGCGTGGCAATCGTCTGGTTCGGCGCGCATTTGATCAGCAGCGGCAATCTACAAATTGGTAATATGATGGCGTTTTTGGAGTACGCCATGCAGGTGATTATTTCGTTCTTGCTGCTGTCGATGGTGTTTATCATGGTGCCGCGAGCAGCCGTGTCGGTGAAGCGCGTCGGCGAGGTGCTGGATACGCTGCCGTCAATTGTTGATCCGACGTCGCCGCAGCAACTACCAGATGATGCTACGGGTAAAATTGAATTCAAAGACGTCACTTTTACCTATCCAGATGCTGACCTGCCGGTACTCTCTAATATCAATTTCACGGCTGAGCCAGGGCAAACTACAGCGTTTATCGGTAGTACTGGGTCTGGTAAATCGACGTTGATTAATTTAATCCCGCGTTTTTATGATGTGTCGGCGGGGCAGATTTTGCTGGACGGGGTGGATATTCGCCAGCTCAAATTGGAAGATTTGTACGATCAAATCGGCTACGTGCCGCAAAAAGGCGTGTTATTTAGCGGCACCATTGCCAGCAACATCAAGTACGGCAATGCTAAAGCCAGCCAAAAATTGGTCGAAAAATCCGCTAAAATCGCCCAAGCCGCCGAGTTCATCAGCGAGCTAAAAAATGGCTACAAAAATGACATCGCTCAAGGTGGCAGCAATGTTTCCGGCGGTCAGCGGCAGCGTTTGTCTATCGCCCGGGCGATTGCTGTCGAGCCGAATGTCTACATTTTTGACGATTCGTTTTCGGCGCTGGATTTCAAAACTGACGCCAAATTGCGTTTGGCGCTTGCCAAAGAGACCAAGCATAAAACCGTGCTCATCGTCGGTCAGCGCATCAATACCATCATGAACGCTGACAAAATCATCGTGCTGGATGAGGGCAAGATTGTTGGTCAGGGCACGCACCAGGAATTGATGAAAAATTGCCAAGTCTATCAAGAAATTGCCGCCTCGCAGCTCTCAGAAGACGACCTGCAGAAAATGTCGGCGACAACCGCGAAAGGAGCGGCATGATGGCTCAGCAAAGCATGAAAAAACGCCAGCCAGTGAAGATGGGCGGTCCAATGGGCGGCGGTATGGGCGCGGGCGAAAAAGCCAAAGATTTCAAAGGCACGGTCAAGAATTTAGCTAAATATTTGGCAGAGTTCCGCTGGCAAATGCTCATGGTGGCGATTTTTGCGGTCGGTAGCACAATGTTTGCGATTGCTAGTCCGAAAATTCTGGGCGGCGCCACCAACCAAATCGTCGAAGATTATGTCAGCATGAAGGCGTATGAAACCATCACCAGCAAGCTGCCAAAGGGTGCTTCGTTGCCAGCTGGCACGACTGGTGCTGATGTTTTGAAGCGTCTGCCGAACAAGTCGGAAATTGAGCGTCAAATTCCGTCCAACCAGCTCGAGACGATTAAGAAGCTGGATCTCAGTCGGCGTCCAGAATTCCACTTTGATGCCGTTTGGCAGGTCGTCAGTTTGCTGATCGGCTTATATATCCTCAGTGCCATTTTCCGCTACATTCAAACCTGGCTGATGACCCAAGTGACGCAAACGGTTACTTTCAGGATGCGCCGGCAATTGTCCGAGAAAATCAATCGCCTGCCGCTGAGTTATTTTGACAAGCAAACCTACGGCGAAGTTCTCAGCCGCGTCACCAATGATGTCGATACCATCAGCCAGACGCTCAATCAAAGCCTATCGCAAATCGTCTCCTCGACGGTGATGGTGCTGGGGATTTTGGCGATGATGTTTTCTATCAGCTGGCAGATGTCGTTGGTGGCGCTGTTGGTGCTGCCGCTGGCTGGCGGTGTGGTGACGCTGATTGCCAAAAGCTCGCAAAAGCAATTCCTCCGTCAGCAAACACAGCTGGGCGAATTGAACGGCCACATCGAAGAAATGTATGGCGGCCATCAAGTGA
>CAUTLS010000070.1:0-2587 GCA_963539345.1 uncultured Candidatus Saccharibacteria bacterium | reverse complement strand
GAAGAAAGAAGCCGACGCCCAGACAGCCGCTGAACAAGCAGTCGCTCAGGCTGAAAGTACCAAAACTCAAGCTGCAGTGAATGCCGCAAGAGCTTTGGTGGCAAACGTACAGGATACCGCTAAGAGAACTGCGCTGGAAAATCGGTTGAATGCAATTGTCATCCCGGGACCTCAGGCTCCACGGAACAAGATGACTGTTGCACAGCCGCATCACCGTTCTTTGACATTAGAGACGTCTGGAAACTCTTGTTACAACTTGGCGACAGCACAGACAGCTTCAACGCCGGATCGCTACAATAACCGTGTGCTTCGCGAAGGAGTGGACTTCACCATTAACTGTAACAATCAAGCTCCTGCGGTTGGCTTCACGGCTCGCGTAACCTTAACACTGAGTCGTCGCTACGCTAACACGAACCGTCTAACAATTGGCAAGATCATGAACGGTCGAGTATACCAAGACATCACTAGTCGAGTCACCTTTGGTAATACGCCAGATGGTAAATATACTACCATTGCTTATGATTTGACTGACGGCGGCTTTGGTGACAGTGACGGTACAGTAAACGGCACTATCATCGACCCAGTTGGTGTTTACGAAGAAGAGGACGCTACTCAGAATGGTAACCAAAATGCCAATAGTGGCGGCAACAACCCAGTTGCTAAGATTGCGAAGAAAGCATCAAATGCACTAGCTGACACGGGTAGTAACGCCATCATGATCGCTCTCGGTTCCATCGCGGTCGTTGCTACTGGCGCCTGGATTATCATCAAGCGTCGACGTTAAATCGGCTACCGTAACCCAGTAATAAAGCGGCTATCTCATTAGCCGCTTTAGCTTTACGTTAATCTTCGATAAATCCGCCAGACTGCCGCGCCCACAATTTGGCATAAACACCGCGTTTTTTGGTAAGCAATTGCTCGTGCGAACCGTCTTCGACGATGCGTCCATTTTCCAAAACAATGATACGGTCGAGTTTAGCGATGGTCGACAAGCGGTGAGCGATGACAATTGACGTCCGGCCTTTCATCAAGGTTTCTAGCGACTGTTGAATAAGCGCTTCCGACTCTGAATCTAACGCTGAGGTTGCCTCGTCAAGAATCAGGATTGGTGCATTTTTCAAAATCGCCCTGGCAATAGCGATGCGCTGTCGTTGTCCGCCTGATAGTTTCACACCGCGCTCACCGACCATAGTGTCAAAGCCATCGTGCAATTTGACGATGAAATCATAGGCGCCAGCCTTTTTAGCAGCTTTTTCAATCTCAGCATCAGTTGCGTCAGGTCGGCCGTAAGCGATATTTTCGCGGACTGAACGGTGAAATAGTAACGGCTCTTGCGGCACGTAGGCAATTTGTTCACGTAGGCTTGCCTGGGTGACTTTGGCGATGTTTTGCGCGTCAATGGTAATCTCTCCCGAGTCAATGTCAGCAAACCGTAGCAATAGTTTAGTCAAGGTAGTCTTGCCGGAACCACTTGATCCAACCAAACCAATTTTTTCACCTGGCTGAATGTGAAGAGAGAAATCATGAAACAGGGTATCGCCCTCGCCCTCATCATGAGTAAAGGTCACATTATCCATGGTGATACTGCCGTGCGTAATAGCAAGCTTTGCGTCACTTTGATCGACTAGTGTCGTCAGCGTGGTAAGAATCTCCACCATATCGTGAGCGTCACCAAGGATGCGGTTGTAACTACGCATGATGCTGTTCATATTCCACAACTCATGCGCCACGCTGCCAGTGTAGGTGATGATGAGATAAACCGCCGCTACTGATACGATATTATGCTGGGCGGCGTATATCGCAAAGGCGATAGCGCCAATTTTTATCGTTATATTGATGGTTGAATACACAGTGCTGACTTTTAGGAGCCCGCGCATGGTGCCCAGACTAGCGCCACGCCAAGATGTAACGGTTTTTGCAAAGCGTTGCTGCTCCAGTGCTTCGGCACCAGACGATTTTACTGCCAAAATGTTTGAAACAGCGTCGGCCAATTGACCGCTCACTTTGTTGCTGGCTTTGGCTTCTGTCTCGTTCAGTTTAGCCATCGGTCGAGAGCCAAAGTAGACAACAATGCTAAATATGATTGAGAATAGTAGGAGAAATACGGCGTATTGCCACAGCAGAGTTGACAAAATTATGATCGAGCCAACAAGGGAAATTACCAACGGCAAAATTGACCAAATGATCGTGTCCCAAAAACGTTCAACTGCGCCGTTTAATTTATTGGTTTGGCTGACAAGTGAACCGCCAAATTTATTGGCATGGAAAAACATTGTTTGGTTGGTCAATTTGCTGAAACACTGTGCATACAAATCGCGCTGCAGGGCAGTTTCAAATGTCCATGCGAGGTACAGGACTAAGCGCCAGCCGATAACATTTGACCATAATTCGCTTATGCCGTAGAGCGCGACTAATTTCCATAGTTTTTCTGCATTGTCTAGTTGCCCGTTTTGGATGATGTTAAGCAATTCAGCAATAATCAGTGGGCCGACAAAAATTGTTATAGCCAGGGTGATGATTGCAAAAAAGATGGTCAAATTTCGCCGATGTTTATAGGGGCGTGATATGCGCCAGAACAGACCTAAAA
>CAUTLS010000069.1:0-2612 GCA_963539345.1 uncultured Candidatus Saccharibacteria bacterium | reverse complement strand
AACTTAGCACGCCCCTTAATTCGGCGACGCTTAAGAACAGCACGTCCACCTTTTGAGGATACACGTGCACGAAAGCCATGCGTGCGAGCACGATGACGTTTATGAGGTTGGTATGTTCGCTTTGGCATATCTGTTAAAGTTTATCACATATACATATATATTGCAAATAATACGAGTGGTTGCGACTTCAATTATATTAGTATCAACGCGCTTATATTATAATGAAATTATGAAAACAGTTCCACGCTTACTTGACACCTTTACACCAAATCATTACACACTGACACTCGACCTGGCGGACGCCGCAGAGAAAACTTTTTCTGGCACGGTGGTTATTTCTGGCGAATCGACGGGCGAGGAAATTTTGCTCCACGCCAAAGATTTGACAATTCAATCCGCTACTATTGATAACCAACCAGCTGAGTTTTCTCATGGCGAGTTTGACGAACTGCGCCTATCGCAGCCAGGTTTGACCAGCGGTGAGCATACTGTTCGCATTGACTTTTCTGGCACCATCACCGATGCTATGCATGGACTATATCCGTGTTATTTCACCCACGACGGCGTGAAAAAGCAGCTGTTTGCCACCCAATTTGAATCGCACCATGCCCGCGAAGTTTTTCCGTGCGTTGACGAACCAGCCGCCAAGGCGACCTATGACGTAACGCTCGTGACCGCTCCGGGATTGACTGTCCTTGGTAATATGCCCGTCACTGAATCATCCGAGAACGATGGCGCACTAAAAACTACTTTTGCGACTACGCCGCGCATGAGTAGCTACTTACTAGCTTTTGTTATTGGCGAACTCCACAAGAAAACCGCTCACACCACCTCTGGTGTTGAGGTAAATGTTTGGGCAACACCAGCCCAAAGCGAAGACACTCTGGATTTTGCGCTAGACATCGCCACTCGCTCCATTGATTTTTATGATGAGTATTTCGGCGTGCCATATCCGCTGCCAAAATCTGATCACGTAGCGCTGCCAGATTTCTCGTCGGGCGCCATGGAAAACTGGGGATTAATCACCTACCGCGAAAGCTGCCTGCTGGCTGACCCGAAATTAACGCCGGAATCATCCAAGCGCTTCATCGCTACTGTTATCGCTCACGAACTCAGCCATCAATGGTTTGGCAACTTAGTGACCATGCAGTGGTGGAATGACCTGTGGTTGAACGAAAGTTTCGCTAATATGATGGAATACGTAGCGGTCGACGCGCTACACCCCGAGTGGCGGATGTGGGAGGATTTTGCGACGAGCAAGGTCACCGCGGCACTGCGGCGCGATAGCCTGGATGGTGTGCAACCAGTGCAGGCCGATGTTAATCACCCAGACGAGATCAGCACTCTGTTTGACCCAGCAATTGTCTATGCCAAGGGCGGACGACTATTAGTGATGGTGCGGCGATTGATCGGCGAGGAAGCATTTCGTGCAGGACTGAAGTCATATTTTGAAAAATTCGCCTACCAAAACACTATTGGTAATGATTTGTGGCGAGAGCTAGAGACCGCCAGCGAACAGCCTATTGTTGACTTGATGAACAGTTGGATCTCGCAGCCAGGACTACCAATTGTACAAGTTGAGCAGAACAACTCCGGCGAGCAACCAACCGCCATGCTGCACCAGGAACGCTTTTTCATCGGCGACCATCAGCCGTCCGACGCCCTGTGGCCGATTCCGCTTTTCGCCAACCAACCGCTTGATGACGCAATGTTGACCGAGCGGGAAAAGACATTCAGTATTGAAAAACCGCTGCAGCTGAACTGCGGACTGAGCGGTCATTTCGTGACCAAATACGATACCGCTGCTCGTGAGCAACTGCTAGCCAACATTCACGAACTGCCGACTCTGGATAAAATCTGCCTACTCCAAGATACTACGCTACTAGCTCGGGCTGGACATGAAAACTCAGCCTCACTCCTGCCACTGGCGCTTTCGCTGAAACATGAAACCAATGAAAAGGTTTTTGACATGGCGGCCAGTGCACTGGCGGAGCTACGCAAATTTGTTGACGATGATGACGACAGCAAAGCCCGCTTAAAGCAAATTTCTGGCGAATTTGCTCGCGCTACCTTTGACGAATTGGGGTGGGACGAAGCACCTGGCGAATCTGACGACGACCGCGAACGGCGTGTTACTGCTCTAGGCTTAATGATCTATAGCGAAGACCAAGCAGTGCTAGCGGAAGCCAAGCGGCGATTTGATAGTCAATCCCTCGAGGAATTACCGACAGAAATCCGTTCACTGATCATCAGTGCCAACGTGCGACATTTTGAAACGCCAGAGATGATTGATAGCCTGTTCCAGACCTACCAGCAGACACCGTCAAATGATCTGCAAGCTGACATCACCCTGGGACTTACTGCCACCAAAAACCCTGAAACTGCGCAGACAATCCTTACAAATATCAAGCGCCCTGACATCATTCGTCCGCAAGACGCCAGCCGTTGGTTCGTCTATCTCATCCGCACCCACGAAAGCCGCCAACTCACCTGGGATTGGCTGAAGGACAATTGGACGTGGGTCGAAGCAACCTTTGCTGGTGACAAAAGCTACGATGATTTCATCCGCTACGCTGCCATCGGGCTGACAACGAGCGACGAACTGGCTGACT
>CAUTLS010000068.1:0-2708 GCA_963539345.1 uncultured Candidatus Saccharibacteria bacterium | reverse complement strand
CATTATATACATTATATACATTATTTATAGAAAGAAGGAGGGTCTCGTATTGACCCTACCCCTTCAATTTCTTATCCTTCAAAGTTAACACCACATCCGCCTGCTTGGCCAGCTGTTTGCTGTGGGTAACGACGATGACACATTTGTCGTTGTCGTGGGCAGCTTGGCGCAGGATGTCGATGATGTCAGCGGCGGTGGTTTCGTCCAGGTTGCCGGTCGGCTCGTCCGCCAAGATAATCGGTGCATGCGAGACGAGAGCTCGCCCGATCGCCACACGCTGCTGCTGTCCGCCAGAAAGTTTCATGACGTTGCGGTGAATGTGATCGTCATCTAGACCCATAGTGTGCAAGGTTTCGTTGGTGGCCTTGGAGTTAACCAATTTCAAGTTTTCCAGCGGCGTCAGATAATCGATCAGGTTATAATTCTGAAATACCAGCGAGATATTGTGTTTGCGATGATGCGAATAACCCTGCTCGGCGATGTCTTCATCGTCGAACAAAATCTGCCCGCCAGTCGGCGTGTCCAGTCCCGCTAGTAGCCCGAGCAGCGTCGATTTACCAGCACCAGAACTGCCGACGATGGCGTAGAACTTGTCTTTTTCAAATTGATAATTGATGCCGTTGAGCACATTGCTAGTGCCGTCGGCGTATGAATAGATGATGTCGCGTAAAGTAAGTATTGACATGATAACTCCTAACTTAATTTTGCTAAAATTTGCTTTGGTGATTGGCGCATGATTGGCGCGGTGGCAGCGATGGCTGATAGCAGAACGACCATGTAGCCGAAGACTAAAGCCTCTAGGTAGGTCGCCACTGGCGTGGCGTGTACCACGGTCTTTTCTGCGCGCTGGTTTTGGTCGGTTTGCGCTGTCAGGGCAGTAGAAATTTGCGATGAGGCGACCGAGCCGATGGCGAGCGCGAACACCGAGCTAACCGCGGCGATAATCGCGAGCTCCGCCAAGAACTGCCCGATAATCTGCCGCTTCGACGTGCCGATAGACAGCAAGATGCCAATTTCATGCAAGCGGCCGCGCACCCAGAACATCAGCACCAGTGACAGCACCGCCAGCCCCGCCGCGGCTGCGCCAATGGTGGCAATTGTCAAAATGTTTTGAATGCCAGCGATGTTTTGGAGAACCCCAGCGAATACCGCCCCGTTGTCGGTTAGGCTGAATTTTTGCCAATCGACGTTTGGTAAACTTTTGACGCGGTCCGTTAACGACTTCAGCTGATGTGGATTTTCGGCAAAATATGTCGCCCGAGTCAGCTGCTGGCTACCCGTCAGCTGCTGCGCCGCAGCCAAGTTGGTGATGAGATGATTCTCCGCCATGTCAGACTGCAAGACCGCTGGCTTTTCGCCTTTGCCGCTGAAGATACCCATGACAGTTACCGTCACCCGTCGGCCGTCTTTGGTGATGTCCAGCTTGTCGCCTGACTTGATGCCATTTTTCTCGGCGAGAGTTTTGTGAACCAGCACTGCGTTTTGATCGCGCTCGGTCAAGTGCTTGCCCTGCTCCAGTTGGTAGAACCGACCAGTAAATTCGCTAAGCAGATCGCTCTGTGTCACACCTGTCACCTTCGCCTCTCCAGCGATCCCAGAGTCCAGCTGCACGCCGCTGCCTGCCACGTCAACCAACTGCTTGCCCGGCAGTCCCGCGGTAGTTTCTGATTGGAAATTATATGCCTTGACCTTGTCCAGGTGCTGCACTCGCTGCGCTATGTTCATCGGCACTTCGCCCGATGGCTGCTTGCTAGCGATGCTAAAGCCGGCGCGGATATTCCGTTCAATTGATTGCTTCAGCTGCGCCATCGTTTGCTGCACCGTCAGCGTGCCGATTAGCAGCGTGAAAATCAGCGTCATGATCAGGGCGATGGTCAGGCTGCGACGCCGTTTGCGCGTCACAGCCGTCCAGGCTCGTTTGATAATCGTCATCATTCGCCCCTAGTCCACTTCAGTTAGTAATTCTTTTGGCGTTGATTGGGTAATTGGTCGAGAGGCCAGGAGCACCGCGATGATAATCACCGCCAGTCCAGCGCCCCACACTGCCAACAGATCCGTCGGTTGCACACCAACCGTCACCTTGTCCAGTGTGCGTGATGACGTCACCGAGTCAGCGTCAGCACCGAGCGACGCACCATTGAGGGAACTGCCAGCTTGACGCGTGGCATTCTGTGCCGCCTGCGACACCACGTGATCGCCCATTTGTTGTGCAATCAGCCCTGCGGTAAAGTACGACGCACCGAAACTCAACACCGCGATCATCACCAGCTCAGCGATGTATTGCAGCACAATCTTTGACTGCGGCACGCCCGTCGCCAAGAGCACGCCCGCTTCGCGCTTGCGCTCGTTCATCCACAAGTACAGCACCATGCCTATCACTGCGACGCTGACCAGCGCCGTTGCCCACAACATACCGTCGATCAAGCCGTACACGCCGTTCACCGCGCCAGTCACGCCAGCCAGTTCCTGGCTATTTTTATTCAATTGATACTTTTGCCAATTGACCGGCAATTTATTTGCCCGCGCCATCACCTCGTCCAGCTGCTTGGTGCCCTTGGTGAAGAACGTAGCGTCCTGGTAAATCTCGTTTTGCTCGGTATAGGCGTTCAACTGGCGAGTTGTCGTGAGATCAGTCAGGAACAAATTCTCGAATAGCTCCACCTGGTACGTCGCCTGCTTTGGGTTTTTGCCGTTAAATATACCGACGA
>CAUTLS010000067.1:0-2729 GCA_963539345.1 uncultured Candidatus Saccharibacteria bacterium | reverse complement strand
GTGTATAAGAGACAGGTCTTTCACTGGTCAAGACTATCTTGAAGCGGCATGGAGCCTCCATCACAGTCTCTGAAAACAACCCTCAGGGTTCTGTATTTACCATTAGGATTCCGCTGGTTAATTCAATAGATTTTGACTAACTTCTACATACTTTACTGTCGCTGCTATTCAGAGATAAGACAAAATAAGACAGAATGCTTTGAGTCAATACAGGGTACAATTGTCCTACATGATAATACCTGTTCAAAGGCAGAAATAATGTTTTTAAAAGAACGCCAAGATAAGATTGTGGAGTTCGTTAATGCAAACGGTAGGGCCACAGTAATTGAGCTTTCAGAGAAGTTTAGTGTAACTGAAGACTGCATTAGAAAAGATCTTAAACACCTTGATGGCCAGGGTCTTTTAAAGCGTGTGTACGGTGGTGCAATCAGTACGTCGGTACAGCCTAACTGGAACATCAGTACGCGCATTAATACTAAGATTCCCGAGAAGCGCATTATTGCGGATAAAGCATATGAGCTCATTGAGCCAGGTGAGACCGTTTACCTGGACATTTCCACAACTAATATTGCCTTGGCAGAGAAAATTGCTGCTGGTACTAAATACATGACGGTCATTACCAACATGATCGATATTCTTCAGGCGTTGAGCGGAAATCCCGCCATTAAGGTTATTTCGACTGGTGGAACTGTTAATTACGAGCTCAATAGTTTCTACGGATCTGCAGCAATTCAGACGCTCGAGTCATATCACTTTGATAAGGTATTTATGGGTGCCATTGGTATCAACTTGGATACAGGTGAGCTTCTCACCTATGACATTGACGATGGGGCTGTCAAACGCCAAGTAATTAAGACAGCCTCTCAGGTCATTCTTATGGTTGATCACGAGAAGTTCAGTTCTTCGGGAAGCTATGCCTTTGCGCACTTCGATGACGTTACGACGGTAATTACGGATAAGCTAACCGAGAAACTCAAAGATCAACTTACTGCTTTCGACGTGATTTGCAAGTAAACGGAATTCGCAACATAATCTCTTAAATAAAACCCCGCCTGATGAAATCAAGCGGGGTTTGTGCATTGCATGTAAATTAGTCTGCAGCGCAGGTTATTACCAGTGTGGTCTAGCCAAGCTCAGACTTAACCTTTGAGACAATTGCAGAAGCGGACTTAATGACAGTTGCTGCAGGAAGCTTAATCTTTGGAAGATCAGCAAATCTCTCGACATCCTTGATGGGCATGTCATTGGTAAGAACGACTGCTGTTGCGCTAGCAAGATCCTCAGTGGTAATAGCATTCTCGATACCAATGGAACCCTGAGTCTCAACCTTGCATTCAATCTGCTCTGCTGCACAAGCGTTCCTCAGTGCCTCAGCAGCCATATATGTATGAGCAACACCAGACGGACAAGCGGTTACAGCCAAAATCTTCATGGACGCTCCTTAGAACTCGATAGTAATCTCGACGTCGTCATCTGCTGCAGGCTTAGCGGGCTCCTCAGTGATATCCTTCTTGAATACCGCAACAAGGCCAAGGTAGATTGCAATGCCGATTGCAAGAGAAACCAGGTAAGTGCCAGCAGAAGTGACAGGAAGAACTACCAGACCGCCCCAAGCAGCGTTGCAGTAAACGCCAAGAGCACCAGCAATTGCTCCAGTAATAGCACTTGAAATTATGTTGATTGGCATCATGTGTGCTGGATCAGCGGTGGTGTAAGAAATTGCGCCCTCGGTAATGCCGCACATACCCATAACAATAGAACCAATACCTGCATCACGCTCAGCCTCGGTGAATTTTTTCTTGAAGACGTAAGAGGCAATACCTGCTGCGATTGGAGGAAGGCAGATAGCAATTGCAATAGGACCAAAGAATTGTGCATTGTGTCCAGCAAGAACCTCGGTGCCAACAACGGCAACGCCGGTGGAGTATGCAACCTTATTGATTGGACCGCCCAAGTCAAATGCAATCATTGCACCGCAGATAGCACCAACAATAACTGCGCTTGTACCGTTCATGCTAGAAAGCCAAACGGTAAGAGTGGTCAGAAGCCATGCGCAAGGAGCGCCAACAACGCAAATCATAATAGTTCCGACAATCAGAGAAGTGCAGATTGGAACGATCATGATTGAAAGAAGGGATTGCATTGCCTTTGGCAGCTTGACTTTCTTGAGCGCTGCTGCAAGGTAGCCGCAGAGAAGGCCAGCAATAATGCCGCCGATAAATCCAGAGCCAACGTTAACTGCTAGCTGACCACAGATAAGACCAGGAGCAATACCAGGTCGATCAGCGATTGCAAATGCGATAAATGCAGAAAGAACTGGGACCATAAGGCCAAGTCCGACGCCACCAATCTGGCTAAGTACATCAACAACAATGTTTGAAGCCTTGACCGCGCTTTCTGTTGCAATGGTGTTCATTGAAAGCATTGCAGCTACAGCGTAGAGAACGCCGCCTGTAACTACAACAGGAATCATGTATGAAACACCGCTCATCAGGTACTGTTGAATTTTTTTAGCCTGACTTGTTGAATCTTTAGCTTCCATTAGGCTCTCCTTTACTAATGATTCTTTATTGCTTTAGCGTATATAACGCCTTAACTCCGTATTATTGTGTATTGTTTTCACCGAAATAATATAGAAACAGAGTTGAAAAGCGTCAATGAATAATTGAAATGTAAATAAACTTTGTCGTAAACGGCCTATAAATAACGATAGACGGTATTTATTATTA
>CAUTLS010000066.1:0-2735 GCA_963539345.1 uncultured Candidatus Saccharibacteria bacterium | reverse complement strand
GTTATGGGCGGCGGAACGATTGTGCGATCGATAGTCGATTTTATGTATCAGCAGAAACAGCCTCGTCAGGTTGCTATTGCTAAAACTTCTGCGTATGGTGCAAGTCGTTATGGCGGCATGTAATTTGATAATATTTTGCAATTTTTACAGTAATTATATATTATAGGATAAAAGCTAAAGGTTAGTTTGCATACGGGGAGGATAAGATGGCAAGGTTACCGCAGCCTGGTGGCGACGATGGAAATTGGGGCATAATATTAAATGAATATTTGCGACAAATTCACACAGAATCTGGAGATTTGAAGCCGTCCACTGTTGGAAAAGATGCTATTCAAAATGCGGCAATTACTGAAGACAAGTTGGCGTCACCGCTTGTTGCGAAAATTAATGCAATTCCTACTGGAGGAGGCGGTGGTGGAACTACGCAATGGACTCCTCAGATGCAGGCTCAGGCTCAGGGGTATTGGATAGAATACGGATCTATTCCCCCAACGAAAACGACTAAGTATGGTGTGCCGGTTATTTGGGCTCGAGATTCAGGTATGTCTCAGCCTATACCAGTTAGTGCCAGTCCACCGTCTTTTCCATAGCCGACAATACAGTTACTGTCCCTAGTATGGTCGGCCTCCGTTATAAAATGGGGCAAGATATTATAAGTGGCCAGGTTTCAGTGCCTGGTAGTGGTGAGCGCACGGTAACAATTACAGCTGAAGCGCTGCCGGGATATTTATCGATTGGCGATGCAACCTGGACGAGAGTGTATGGTAAGCCAACAAATCTTCAGTTGCTTTCGGCTGATGATTTTCGTGGTACAGCTGGCGAATCTTTAGTCCCGGCAAGTGCGCCTACCGTGCATCGTGTACGTTACGGTCGTGAGTTTCCTATCGTTGGTGCTCGTCGAATACGTTGGTGTGCGCCGGTAGGATATACGGCCGTTTCAGTTTTAGCGGGCAATAATGAGATCCGTAGCAATTCCAACTCTCATTTGCTTCAAATTATTGAGCCACTAACAGACGACGTTGAAATAGATATCGACGTTAAAGAGTGGCCAACTTCTCGTGGATCAGGATTCGCGTTGAATATGACGACTACCAGTAGTGGTGGCGGTGGTCCAGAAATTCAATTTTTTATAGATGGAACTCAAATACATGTTCGTCCTATACCAGGCGGAATTTTTAGGAGAGATGCATCTGCTATTGGTGTTTGGAAGATTCGTCGTAAGGGCCGTATAATTAGCGTAACATCACCTAATGGAACTTCTATGTCATATGATGGCACCCACGATACGACTTCTTGGGGTGATAGGATCAAGTTTCTTATGTGGTCATCACCTAGTGGTGTTCTACGCATAGGCGGCATTAAGGTGTTGGGGGTTATATAATATGACAATGCGAGTTTGGCAGTCAACCCCTGGTCGCTGGTTGGCGACCGAGCCATGCATATTCCGAAATGGCGAATGGGTAACTGTAGACGCTGATAAATTTCCTGGAGCTGTTTTAGAGTCAATGTATGCGCCAAATTATATAGGCAAAGGAACAATCTGGCAGCGAGACGTCAGTAATATGCCATTAGCCCCTAACTCAGACGCGATGGCAAAATGGATGGATGACAATTCTCCAACTCCATGGGGCGCTGGTGCGTTTGGCGCAAAGACTGGTATAAATACTAGTGCGCAAGGTACTAGACCAATTGCAACTTATTTAGTTGATTCGTCTCATCCTCGTTGTGAATATCAATATATGGATAAATGTCGCGGTTACGGAATTACTGCAGATGAAATATCGCATTATTTATTAGGTAAAATTCCTTGGCCACATTTTGCAAAACCTGCTCAGAATGGTGACCTTGGTATGGCGATTTATGACATAGCTACAGGTATTATGCGTGAGTATTTTTTTGTGGAACCCGCAAAGGATGGTACACCAAAGCACTGGACTGCTGCTACTGGAGGATTTTCTCTGGCAAAACCTGGCTTGGTTGATTTGGCTAAGACAAATTACGCCACACAGTGCCAGGGCGGTGGTTCTGCTGTAGTTTGTATGCACAACTCGCTTGGTTTTATTGGCATATCGGAAATACGTCGGGGTTACATTGATCATGCTTTGGCATTTACTACGGCGAATTTTGCACGTGGATTAGAACCTTCGTGGCCAGCGCAATTATCGGACGGCAAGGCTCCGGAAAATCAAGCTCCTTTCTCGCCAAGACACGGACAATGGGCAAGATTATCTGCCGATGTTGATCCTGATTATGACCCTAATACATCTCAACCATACAATCCGATGACGCGCCTATTAATTAAGGCAGCTAAGAAATATGGTCTTGTTGCTACAGATACAAACGCTTGGTGTCATGCATTTAATGCAGAATGTGGCTATCAAGAAAAGGCAGTTTTTGGTACTGATCCGTGGGAGACTGGCGAGCTGTTCTCGGTACTTGATCCAAAAGGAGAGTATGGCTCTAGAACATTTGATGTATCAGATTTTCCGTGGCGAAAAACCGAATGGGCGGAAGTTGATTGGGGAAGGCCTGAAATAGATTTTTGGACAAGGCCAGGAACTTATTGGCCGTATCGTCGTTCGGGCAATTAAATTGTATAAAACAGCTATTAGCACTCTTGACACGAGAGTGCTAATTATTTATACTGAGATAGTTGGCACTCACCACGAAAGAGTGCTAAAATGAATATAAGATATAGACCAGATGTGATCATAACAGAAAGGGGAATCATATGG
>CAUTLS010000065.1:0-2746 GCA_963539345.1 uncultured Candidatus Saccharibacteria bacterium | reverse complement strand
TTCTGTGCCTGTGCAAATTCGTGAAGTACCGCATTCACACCACCACGGGTCGCATCGCGTACAGCTTTCACCCCTTCAATTGGACGAATGCAATCAATGAGCGGTGCAAGCACAGCACAATCACTGCGTAAATCCGTTTGAATACCGAGGTTTTCTCGTAAATTCAAAATGGTTGCACCATGATCACCTAAAGTACCACTCACGATAATCTGATCACCTGGCTAAATGCGATGTACGCCCCAGTCCAGTCCATTTGGAATCACGCCAATACCTGCTGTATTGATAAACACTTTATCTATCGCGCCTTTTTGTACTACTTTGGTATCACCGGTTACCACTTGAATACCGGCTGACTGGCAGGCTTTTGCCATAGACTGGATCAATTTTTTTAAAGTTTCTAGTGGTAAGCCTTCTTCCAAAATAAACCCACAGGATAAATATTTTGGTACGGCACCGCATACCGCTACATCGTTAGCGGTACCACATACAGCGAGTTTGCCAATATCACCACCCGGGAAAAAAATCGGATCAATCACAAAGCTATCGGTAGAAAATGACAATGTTCCACCTAAAGCATTTAATTCTTGTAAAGCAATGCGAGCCTGATCTTCGCCTTGTGAAAGTATTGGATTATCAAATGCCTCGACAAAATAATCGCGGATCAACTCTTGCATTGTGGCACCACCATTTCCGTGTGCCATTGTAATAAAATCAGTCATTGTTTTATTCCCGTCTGTATTGATAATAGGCCGCACATGCCCCTTCAGAAGACACCATCAATGCACCATAAGCATTGTCTGGATTACATTTTTTAGCAAATAATGGGCAATCAGCCGGCTTGCATTTACCGATTAATACATCACCGCAGCGAGAATAAGGATCATCAGCAACTTGATGTGGCTGACAAGCAAAATGCGTTTCTGCGTCAAAGCATTGATAATCATCTGTCAGTTCTACACCAGATTCTGCAATTTCGCCCAATCCACGCCATTCGCTGCTAGCTTTCAAGCGGAATACTTCGCTTATTGCCTGCTGAGCCAACACATTGCCATGTTGGTGCACAATGCGTTTATACTGATTTTCCACTTCACAGCGTTGTTCAACAATCTGTGTCACCAACATTAAAATTGCTTGTAGGATATCTAAAGGCTCAAAACCAGTGATTACAAAAGGCTTATGGTAGGTATCACACAATTCCTGATAAGGTTCAGAACCAATCACCATGCTTACATGACCTGGTGCAAGAAAGCCGTCAATTTTGACTTGTCCTTGTGACAATAAGCTGTGTAATGTTGGGATGATAGTGATATTTTGGCATACCACAAAAAAGTTTTTTACCTGTTGTTTTTTCGCTTGCTGCAAGGTAATCGCAGCACTCGGCATCGTCGTTTCAAAACCGAGTGAAAAGAATACCACTTTTTTATCAGGATTATTTGATGCGATATTCAATGCATCGAGCGGTGAATAAACGATTCGAACATCAGCCCCCTGCGCTTTGGCTTCTAATAATGAACCTAAACGTCCACGCACTCGCATGGCATCACCGAAAGTGCAGAAAATTACTTCTGGGCGACGAGCAATCTCAATACAAACATCAATTCGTCCCATCGGTAATACACACACTGGACAACCTGGACCGTGAATAAATTCAATACTTTTCGGTAATAAACGATCAAGCCCAAATTTAAAAATGGTATGAGTATGTCCGCCGCAGACCTCCATTAGATATAACGGATTTTCTGGCGTAAAGTGCGGTTGGTTTTCCATTATTTTTTGTAGTCGCTGCAACAGACTTTTTGCCAGTTCAGGATCACGAAATTCATCAACAAACTGCATTTGATGCTCCTATCGTTCTTGCGCTTTTAACCAGTCTAGCCACTGCTGTAATCCTTCTCCACTTTGAGAAGATAACTGGATAACCTGAATTGTTGGATTCACTTGTTTTGCATAAGCAATACATTTTTCCACATCGAAATTCAAGTAAGGTAATAAATCCACTTTGTTTAAAATCATTAACTTAGAAGCCGCAAACATATGTGGATATTTTAACGGTTTATCTTCGCCTTCTGTTACAGATAAGATCACCACTTTAGCATGCTCGCCTAAATCAAATTCTGACGGACAAACTAGGTTTCCGACATTTTCAATAAACATCAGACTATTTTCCTGTGGCTGCAATTTCACCAATGCATTACCAATCATTTGTGCATCTAAGTGACAACCTTTGCCTGTATTAACTTGAATCGCCGGCACACCGGTTTGGCGAATACGATCCGCATCGTTTTCTGTTTGTTGATCGCCCTCGATCACATAACAAGGATAGTCATTTTTTAATGCATTTAATGTGGTCGTCAACAAAGTTGTTTTGCCTGAACCTGGACTTGAAACAAGATTAAGTGCCAAAATGTGTTGATTGGCGAAAAAGCGACGATTCATATCGGCTAATTGATTGTTTGCGCCGAGAATATCTTGTTCTACTTTCAGTAATCGTTGCTGAGTTTCATCTTGTTGTGGAGAGTCTGGCATGCGGAAGGAGGAGTAAGAAAAATTAGGTAGTTTTGTTGCATGTTGCGCATTGGAATCATTATGAACATGCGGTAATTCTCCGATTCTGACTTGGTCTGGATGGCCACAGCCACAGGTTGTACACATAAGTCACCTCAATAATGTTTCGTTTATTCTGTAAATACTTAGAATCTATGGTAATTCACATGCGTTAGAATACCATATTCTCAATGTTAAATAT
>CAUTLS010000064.1:0-2770 GCA_963539345.1 uncultured Candidatus Saccharibacteria bacterium | reverse complement strand
AGGCCCAAGGCACCGTCACCCCACCAGAGGTCTTCGAGGGTGAGCGCCGCCTCAGCCTCCACGACGACGCACGCATCTTGCCGTCGCTCCACGCCGGCCAGGCGATGCTCGGCCGCCGCATCAGCGTCGGTGCCGCACCACTCACGGTCGACTTCACGACCGACGTCGGCCGCAACCTTGCCCTGCTCGGCACCGGCCCAGGCCACGCCGTCCTGCTCAACACTGCGCTCTCCCTCCTGCACAGCACGCCTGCCGCCGAGCTCATCCTTCTCGACCTGATCGGCGACTGGCACCTACCGGCTCGCGACGCCATGCGCGCCGCCTACGAGCAGCAGCTCACCAAATTCGGCGGCAGATACCGCGCGGTCGACAAGCACCAGGCCGACGCCCTCATCGATGAGCTAACCGAGCAGGTCGCTGACCGGGCCGACGACGCCAGTGCCCAACCGGTCTACGTCATCGGCTTCGGCTTAGAGCGTTGGCGTGCCAGCTCCGACGAACGAGAAGAAGCCGTCCAGGAGCTGTTCAAGACCGCGCCCGTCAGCCATATCCACTTCCTGCTCTGGTGGAAGAAGCAGACATCGTTCGAGAACTGCGTTGGCTACAACGGCAGCGCCCACTTCGATATCAAAGCCGCAATGCAGCTCGACGCCTCGTCGGCCGTCGACTTCTTCGACGACGCCCTGCTGCGCTGGCGCGGTGCCGACAATCGCATGCTCGTCTGGGACGCAGCCGAGATGAGTAGGCCACAGCTCGTCATCCCCTACGCCCAGCTTCCACACCCATCGCTCCAGAACGAAGGTGCACCGTGACATCACTTGCCCAAGTCAAAGCCGCCATCAACGCCGTCATCAGCCAGATCAACGAGCAGAACGGGCTGATCAACGACTTCAAATCCACCAATCGCGACAACATGACCCTCGTCACCAGCACCCTCCAAGGCGGCCAAGCCGGCCATGAGCAGACCATGCTCGCCGCCCTTCGCCGCGCCGACGACAGCCTCAGCAAAGCCCAGCAGGCACTCCGCCAAGCCGAGCAGTCCGCCAAGAAAGTCACCAACATCTAACGCCCCTGCGCACCGCAGGAATTTAAACCACCCCACTTCCACGAAAGAACAGGCCCATGGCTCCAGACAACGCCGGCGACGATCTCAACGCCGTCATCACCGCCGCCCGCCAGATCGGCTCCAGCGCCGCACAGCTCAGCCAACGCACCAGCGCTGCCTCCACCACCCTCAGCAAAAAGGGCCAGAAGCTCGCTGCCGTCTCCCACCCATCCAAGAGCGGCGCCGCTGCCGCCAGAGCCATCGCTAACGCCCAACGCAGCCTCCAAGACAGCAGCGCTGCACTTGCAGAGCTCGGCAGGGCTGTTGAGCAGTTTATACAGGCAGCACGACAGTAAACGGGTACACGAAATGGCGACATACAAGCCGATTACAGACGAAATAGTAGTATTCATAATTTGCAAGCTCAGCCACACAATAGAACTACTAGGTAATGTAACCAAAAAATGCGAAAAAATAGTTTCCGAAACCGACACCATATTCACCGCTTCGGACTCCAAACACGGAAGTCAACTAAAAAGTGAAGCGCATCGCATGATCAGTGCATTGAAAGACTGTCGAACTAAAATAGATTCCGCCTCAGAGGCAGCAAGAGAACTCGCCCCCAATTCACACCTATAGCAACCATGGCCGACAACTTAAACGACGTCCTAAGAAAACTGAAGGATCAAGCGTCGAACCTAAAAAAATATAAAGAGAAATCAGGTGGCATGAAGGGAGTAATCGGCGCGATAGAGAAAGCTCAACGCCGCTTATATGAATATCAGACTCCCGAGACATGTGATGTGGTTAGTCAATTGGATGCGGCGAAAAAGGATGTGAATAACGCAATCAATGCCGCCAACACCTATATTGACATAGTGGCCGAAATCCTGGGAGAGAACACCGTCTCCGAGGAAGTTCTCGCATTTCTCCACGTCGAAAATCGACTGACTGACTTAAACATGGCAGAGGTTTCACTCTTTGAGGTTGGCGAGTATAGTGCGCTCAAGAGCCGCCCAGGACGCGACGGCATGGAAATGGATCACATTCCATCGAAAGCGGCTCTATGTGAAGCAACATGCCGTAACATAGAAAAGAGTGTAAAACGAAAACTCAGCAAAAAAGAAAAGGAAGCAGTACTTCAGGTTGTCGAAAGACTCGGAGGAGCAATAGCAGTTCCCAAAGAAATGCACAACAAGCTAAGTCGCACAATAAGCGGTCACAACACCAAGACTCGCATACATCAAGATAGCCTCGACATCATTGGTGCAATCAAAGCAGATGTGGATGCATACACACCAGAACTACGCAGGAGAGGCTATAGTGACAACGAAATATATACGATGTATAATGATTTAGTCACGCATTATAAACAACTTATGGAGCAAATATGTCGACAGAAGTAGCAGGCAACATCAATCAGTATATCAAATTAGTTGGAAGAAGCGACGATAGTATCGAGAAGGACGTTCAGCGTATCGTTGATATATCAGGCGACACCCCTGTCATTGATGAAATTGATGAGGATTTTATCGGATTTGATGCAACAGAATCTTACTGGTCATTGCATGGCGCTGGAACAGAATTTCACTGGGAAGATGGAGTACTTAAAGCGGTTACCTTGTACACTCAACAAGATTCGGAATACAAACCTTATGCAGCCCCATTATTTGCAGACTTCTCTAATACTGCAACACGAGATGAGATTATTCGCTATCTTGGAAC
>CAUTLS010000063.1:0-2789 GCA_963539345.1 uncultured Candidatus Saccharibacteria bacterium | reverse complement strand
CCTCCTCATATTTGAAGCTTAGGATATTTGATAATTGTAAATAATTAACTCTCATTATACTAATTATTATACACTCTCTAGCCCTCTGCTTTGTGTTAGGAACTATAAAATATAGCCCTTTCGAGCTATATTAAAAATGTGTATTTTTTTGGAAGCTATTTTTATGCTCTCAGCTTCTTATCCTTCAGCTTCAGCACCACATCCGCCTCTTTAGCCAGCTGTTTGCTGTGAGTAACGACGATGACGCACTTGTCGTTTTCATGAGCAGCCCGGCGCAAGATGTCGATGATGTCGGCGGCGGTGGTTTCGTCGAGGTTGCCGGTCGGTTCGTCCGCCAAGATAATCGGCGCGGAGGACACTAGCGCCCGGCCGATCGCCACACGTTGTTGCTGGCCGCCAGAAAGCTTCATGACGTTGCGATGAATGTGATCATCGTCCAGACCCATGGCATGCAACGTTTCATTGGTAGCCTTGGAATTAACCAATTTCAAGTTTTCCAGCGGCGTCAGGTAATCGATCAGGTTATAATTCTGAAACACCAGCGAGATATTGTGCTTGCGATGGTGCGAATACCCCTGCTCGGCTATGTCTTCATCGTCAAACAAAATCTGCCCGCCAGTTGGCGTGTCCAATCCCGCTAGTAGCCCCAGCAGCGTCGATTTACCGGCGCCAGAACTACCGACGATGGCGTAGAACTTGCCCTTTTCAAATTGATAATTGATGCCGTTAAGCACGTTGCTGGTGCCGTCAGCGTATGAATAGATGATATCGCGTAAAGTAAGTATTGACATGATAACTCCTAACTTAATTTTGCTAAAATTTGCTTTGGTGATTGGCGCATGATTGGCGCGGTGGCAGCGATGGCTGATAGCAGAACGACCATGTAGCCGAAGACTAAAGCCTCTAGGTAGGTCGCCACTGGCGTGGCGTGTACCACGGTCTTTTCTGCGCGCTGGTTTTGGTCGGTTTGCGCTGTCAGGGCAGTAGAAATTTGCGATGAGGCGACCGAGCCGATGGCGAGCGCGAACACCGAGCTAACCGCGGCGATAATCGCGAGCTCCGCCAAGAACTGCCCGATAATCTGCCGCTTCGACGTGCCGATAGACAGCAAGATGCCAATTTCATGCAAGCGGCCGCGCACCCAGAACATCAGCACCAGTGACAGCACCGCCAGCCCCGCCGCGGCTGCGCCAATGGTGGCAATTGTCAAAATGTTTTGAATGCCAGCGATGTTTTGGAGAACCCCAGCGAATACCGCCCCGTTGTCGGTTAGGCTGAATTTTTGCCAATCGACGTTTGGTAAACTTTTGACGCGGTCCGTTAACGACTTCAGCTGATGTGGATTTTCGGCAAAATATGTCGCCCGAGTCAGCTGCTGGCTACCCGTCAGCTGCTGCGCCGCAGCCAAGTTGGTGATGAGATGATTCTCCGCCATGTCGGACTGCAAAACCGCTGGTTTTTCACCTTTGCCGCTAAAGATACCAGCGACAGTCACCGTCATCCGCCTGCCGTCTTTGGTAATGTCCAGCTTGTCGCCTGGCTTGATATTATTTTTCTCGGCAAACGTTTTGTGAACCAGCGCCGCGTTTTGATCGCGCTCGGTCAAGTGCTTGCCCTGCTCCAGTTGGTAAAACTGACCAGTAAATTCGCTCAGCAGATCACTCTCTGTAGCGCCCGTCACCTTCGCCTCGCCAGCCACGTTAGTGTCCAGCTGCACGCCACTGCCTGCCGTGTCGATCAATTGCTTGCCTGGCAGTTCTGCGGTAGTTTCTGCCTGGAAATTGTGCGCTTTGATACCATGTGCACGCTGCACCTGTCGTGCCATCTCCATCGGTACCTCGCCTGACGGCTGCTTGCTGGCGATGCTAAAGCCGGCGCGGATATTCCGCTCGACCGATTGCTTCAGCTGTGCCATCGTTTGCTGCACTGTCAGCGTACCGATCAGCAGCGTGAAAATCAGCGTCATGATCAGGGCGATGGTCAGGCTGCGACGCCGTTTGCGCGCCACAGCCGTCCAGGCTCGTTTGATAATCGTCATCATTCGCCCCTAATCCACTTCGGTTAGTAATTCTTTTGGCGTTGATTGGGTAATCGGCCGCGAAGCCAGCAGCACCGCAATGATAATCACCGCTAGTCCAGCACCCCACACCGCCAGCAGATCCGTCGGCTGCACGCCAACAGTCACCTTGTCGAGCGTCCGCGATGACGTCACCGAATCAGCATCAGCACCGAGCGATGCACCGTTGAGGGAACTGCCAGCTTGACGCGTGGCATTCTGTGCCGCTTGTGACACTACGTGATCGCCCATTTGTTGCGCAATCAGCCCGGCGGTAAAGTACGATGCACCGAAACTCAGCACCGCGATCATCACTAGCTCAGCGATGTATTGCAACACAATCTTTGACTGCGGCACGCCCGTCGCCAAGAGTACGCCCGCTTCGCGCTTGCGCTCATTCATCCACAAATACAGCACCATGCCGATTACCGCGACGCTGACCAGCGCTGTTGCCCACAGCATACCGTCGATCAAGCCGTACACGCCGTTCACTGCACCAGTCACACCAGCCAGTTCCTGGCTATTCTTGTTGAGTTGATACTTTTGCCAATTGACCGGCAATTTATTTGCCCGCGCCATTACCTCATCCAACTGTTTGGTGCCCTTGGTAAAGAACGTAGCGTCCTGGTAAATCTCATTTTGCTCGGTATAGGCATTCAGCTGACGAGTTGTCGTGAGGTCAGTCAAGAACAAATTCTCGAACAGCTCCACCTGGTACGTCGCCTGCTTTGGG
>CAUTLS010000062.1:0-2814 GCA_963539345.1 uncultured Candidatus Saccharibacteria bacterium | reverse complement strand
ACCAGCGGCGGTAGTCTGCAAATTGAGGATCTGTTTCAATCAACCAGCCTTTATTGTCAGGATGGGTGGTGTAGAGGCTGCTGTTAGGCAGAGTAACAGTAGCGTTATTTAATGAGACCACATTACCGGTATGGATGCGCTGCCCATTGACGGCTGCTGTGGATGCTCCGTCAATCAGTTTGGCTGCAGATGCGGCGGGTTGAAAGGAAGGGGAGGCGGCATTCTGTTGGATGACGGATACAGGCGTGTCGAAGTCATGGGTAAATAGTTGGGTATCATGGTAAGAAGTGTGGTTTTTTTCAGTACGGCGTTGTCTTTTTCTGCCACTGTACCATCCTTTTTCTGTAACTGAATCCCACTGTGTGCCGACAGCATCTGTGCGCCCCTTGCCTGTTGTACCTTGATTGGTGATTTCTTTCTGGTTTAAATCATCAGTGATAATACGCCCGCCTACTATAATTCGACTGTCTTTGTTCAGCCAGTCTTGGCCTGAAGCAGTCAAATTACCACCCACAGTAATGTGTGCTGGTCGATTTTCAATGATACGTTCTTTATAAGTCTCGATGTGATAGTCTCGGACATGCCATTGGTTGGCCTCAATACGAGAACCATTGTTTAAATGGAAGGTAGCAGTTGTTTGGTCTTTTTTTCCGTGCGAGTTGTCGAATAGGCCGTCTTTTACTGCCTGATAATAGGTATTTTGCCCCAGTACGGTGTAGTCGCGGACTTGCTTTTCCGTTTTGGCTAAGTATGCCTCTGTTTTAAAATGATTATTGATATTCTGCATATTCCTAACGGACATAAATGCATCACCTTGTACTTCCAAACTGGCACTGCCATTAACAAAGGTATCAGCCATGCCTGCCGCATGATGTTGTTCATCCAGTCGATTACCGATAGCAAAAATACCTTCGCTGGATAGTAGGGCTCCTTCTTGGTTATGAATCTCTTTCGCTCCGATATCCAAACGTTTCCTTGCAGCTATTGCACCCGCTTTGGTGCTGCCTTCTGTCGTTTCTTCTCGGTTAAGCAGTTTTTGCGCGTCCAGGGCAATATGGTTACCATAGATTTTGCCTGTCCCGGTGTTGGTCAAGGTTTGACCTGCACCGATGTAGGTCAAACCGTTGCTGTTGATCAAACCCCTGTTGTCTACATGCTGTTCGGAAGTGATGTTCGTTTGTTCTCCGGCAATAATTTTGCCTGTAACTTGGTTATCTATATTGCCGGCATTGAGTTTGAGCGTATGGCCTGCTTGTAGGGTATGGGTATTTTTCAGACGGCCTTTTGTGCTTAGATTTAATTGGTTGCCTGCAGTGAGGTCGCGGTCTACGACAAAATCATCCATCAAGGCGATATCCAGCTTGTTACCGGCTGTTAATGTGCCATTATTGGCGAGTGATTTGGCTTGTAGTGATACATTACCAGTAGATTGAATCGTGCCATCCTCATTGTTTAGCGCCAAAGTATTTTGATTTTTATCGTGAATAGACAATTGCCGGTTAGTGGCGATTTCACCATGCTGGTTGTATAGGCCATCTGAAACAGCTAATTGTGCTTGGTTTGCAGATAGGAGTTTGCCGTTTTGGTTGTCTACATTTCGACTATTGATAGTCAGTTGTTCGGTAGCAGTAATATGGCCGCTTTGGTTAGTCAGTTGCTGACTTTGGATGCTAACCGTTTCAGCCTCTATACGTCCGTGCGTATTATCTAGAGTCTGACCTTTGGTATTCAGTTGTGCAACAGAAACTTTTCCTGTATTGCGAAGATTGTTAGTGGTAGTGACGGTTCCACTATCGGCAAGAATGTTACCTGCGTTATGTAAACCGGCGGTATCAAGCTGTAAATGTGCAGCTCGAATATTGCCTTTTTTATCATTGCTCAAGCTGCCCGAATGTATGAGTGTCAGATTGTTGGCAGCAATTTCTCCCGCATTATGCAGTTCACGGTTGTCAATCTTGCCGATTTGAGTTAATAGGAGACCGCTGTTTTTAGCAGTTTGAGCACTAACAGCCAGATCGTGTGCCTGGAGTTTGCCTTTTGCCGTATTGTTAAATGAATCGCCCGATACTTGTAGTTTAGCCGCATTCAGACTGCCCGAATTTTCCAAACTTTTTTTGGCGGCAATGTCGATTTGTCCACCTGCATTGATTGATCCTGCATTATCAAGTGCTCCCGTTGTTTGAATGCGTCCTCTAGCGTAGGTTTTTGCAGGTGCTGTAGGTGAAACGGGATTGTTTGAACCAGGCTTAGATGTCGAGACAGTGCTGCTACCTGGACCTGTAGCGGTGCTCGGAACCTGCGGTATGACTGATGGATTGGGATTCAAGCCGATCTGTGGAACGTCACTCACACCAATCTTGCCACTGTTATCAAATTTGCCAGCAGATACCAAATCCAATGCTTGTGAACCTGTTTGAGTAATATTACCCGTGTTGCCCAAACTACCTGTTGACATATCTAAGCGGGCAGCTTGGATCGTACCATTGTTTTGGTTTTTCAGACGGCCTAAATTACGGATAGTCAATTCACCTGAGGATAAGACCGTACCCGAATTGTCCAGCGTCTGGCTGTGAATATTGGCATCATCCTGTGAGGCAATCGTACCGCTATTATGGACATTGCGGGCATGAAGTGAAACCGCATGATTTTCTCCCGTCGCCGCAATCGTACCCGTGTTGACCAGTTTACCTTCAGCATTCACTGCTACATTGCCGGCTGAGGCAAACAATTGCCCCTGATTGCGCACGGATGCATCACGATCAGTGCTGATCAAGGTGATCTTACCGGCATACATACCACCCAATGCCCCTGTAT
>CAUTLS010000061.1:0-2846 GCA_963539345.1 uncultured Candidatus Saccharibacteria bacterium | reverse complement strand
CCTCCTCATATTTGAAGCTTAGGATATTTGATAATTGTAAATAATTAACTCTCATGATGCTAATTATTATACACTCACTAACTTTATTGAGGAGTTAGGAAATATAAAAATATAGCTCTTTCGAGCTATATTTAAAACGTGTATTTTTTGGAAGCTATTTTTACGCTTTTAGTTTTTTATCCTTCAGCTTCAATACTACATCCGCTTGCTTAGCTAGCTGTTTACTGTGAGTGACAACGATGACGCATTTGTCGTTTTCGTGGGCAGCCCGACGCAGGATGTCGATGATGTCAGCGGCGGTAGTTTCGTCCAGGTTGCCGGTCGGCTCGTCCGCCAAGATGATCGGTGCGGAGGATACTAGCGCTCGACCAATTGCCACGCGCTGTTGCTGACCGCCAGAAAGTTTCATGACATTGCGGTGAATGTGATTGTCGTCCAGGCCCATGGTGTGAAGTGTTTCGTTGGTGGCTTTGGCATTCACCAATTTCAAGTTTTCCAGCGGCGTCAGATAATCGATCAGGTTATAATTCTGAAACACCAGCGAGATATTGTGCTTGCGATGATGCGAATAGCCCTGCTCGGCGATGTCTTCGTCATCGAACAAAATCTGCCCGCCAGTTGGCGTGTCCAATCCCGCTAGTAGCCCCAACAGGGTCGATTTACCAGCGCCAGAACTACCGACGATGGCGTAGAATTTGCCCTTTTCAAATTGATAATTGATGCCGTTGAGCACATTGCTGGTGCCGTCAGCGTATGAGTAAATGATATCGCGTAACGTAAGTATTGACATAATAACTCCTAACTTAATTTTGCTAAAATTTGCTTTGGTGATTGGCGCATGATTGGCGCGGTGGTTGTGATGGCTGATAGTAGAACGACCATGTAGCCGAAGGCGAAAGCCTCTAGGTAGGTCGCTACTGGCGCGGCTTGCACCGCAGTCTTTTCTATGCGCTGGCTTTGGTCAGTTTGCGCTGTCAGGGCAGTAGAAATTTGCGATGAGGCGACCGAACCGATGGCGAGCGCGAACACCGAGCTAACTAGAGCGATGATCGCCAGCTCTGCCAAGAACTGCCCAATAATCTGCCGCTTCGACGTGCCGATGGACAGCAAGATGCCAATTTCATGCAAGCGGCCGCGCACCCAGAACACCAGCACTAGTGACAGTACCGCCAGTCCTGCCGCGGCTGCGCCGATGGTGGCAATCGTCAAAATGTTTTGGATGCCAGCAATGTTTTGGAGAACGCCGGCGAATACCGCCCCGTTGTCAGTTAGGCTAAATTTTTGCCAATCGACGTTTGGTAGGCTTTTGGTACGGTCTGTTAACGACTTCAGCTGATGCGGGTCGCTGGCGAAATAGGTTGCCCGTGTCAGATTAGCGCTACCCGTCAGTTGCTGCGCCGCCGACAAATTAGTGATGATCTGATTCTCCGCCATGTCGGACTGCAAGACCGCTGGCTTTTCGCCTTTGCCGCTGAAGATTCCTGCGACAGTTACCGTCACCCGCCGGCCGTCTTTGGTGATGTCCAGCTTGTCGCCTGTCTTGATATTATTTTTCTCAGCGAAGGTTTTGTGGATCAAGGCCGCGTTTTGATCATGCTCGGTCAAGTGTTTGCCCTGCTCTAGTTGGTAGAACCGACCAGTAAATTCGCTCAGTAGATCACTCTGTGTGACACCCGTCACCTTCGCCTCGCCAGCGATTCCAGCGTCCAATTGCACGCCGCTGCCTGCCACGTCAATCAATTGTTTGCCTGGCAGTCCCGCGGTAGTCTCTGTCTGGAAATTGCGTGCTTTGACATTGTCCAGGCGTTGCACCTGTTGTGCCGTCTCCATCGGCACTTCGCCCGACGGTTGCTTGCTGGCGATGCTGAAGCCGGCGCGAATATTACGCTCTACCGATTGCTTCAGCTGCGCCATCGTCTGCTGCACCGTCAGCGTACCGATTAGCAGCGTGAAAATCAGCGTCATGATCAGGGCGATGGTCAGGCTGCGACGCCGTTTGCGCGCCACAGCCGTCCAGGCTCGTTTGATAATCGTCATCATTCGCCCCTAATCCACTTCGGTTAGTAATTCTTTTGGCGTTGATTGGGTAATCGGCCGCGAAGCCAGTAGCACCGCAATGATAATCACCGCCAGCCCAGCGCCCCATACCGCCAGCAGATCCGTCGGCTGCACACCAACCGTCACCTTGTCCAGTGTGCGCGACGACGTCACCGAGTCAGCGTCAGCACCGAGCGACGCACCATTCAGCGAACTGCCAGCCTGACGTGTAGCATTCTGCGCCGCCTGCGACACCACGTGATCGCCCATTTGCTGGGCAATCAGCCCCGCGGTAAAGTACGACGCACCGAAACTCAGCACCGCGATCATCACCAGTTCAGCGATATATTGCAACACAATCTTTGACTGCGGTACGCCCGTTGCCAAGAGCACGCCCGCTTCGCGCTTGCGCTCATTCATCCACAAGTACAGCACCATGCCAATCACTGCGACGCTGACCAGCGCCGTCGCCCACAACATACCGTCGATCAGACCGTACACGCCATTCACCGCGCCAGTCACGCCAGCCAGCTCCTGGCTATTCTTATTCAATTGATACTTTTGCCAATTGACCGGCAATTTATTCGCCCGCGCCATCACCTCATCCAGTTGTTTGGTGCCTTTGGTGAAGAATGTAGCGTCCTGGTAAATCTCATTTTGCTCGGTATAGGCATTCAACTGGCGAGTTGTCGTGAGGTCAGTCAGGAATAAATTCTCGAACAGCTCCACCTGGTACGTTGCCTGCTTTGGGTTCTTGCCGTTAAATATACCGACGATTTCCACTTCCACCTCGTCCTTGGATGGATGCT
>CAUTLS010000060.1:0-2896 GCA_963539345.1 uncultured Candidatus Saccharibacteria bacterium | reverse complement strand
TGAGCTCAATCGTTAAGGATGCGGTGCCGCGCTACTGGACGATGAAAGGCAAGCGTGTGGAGCGCCGCTGGGGCTGGGATTGTCATGGGCTGCCAGCAGAGAATTTTGTCGAAAAGCAGATGAATATTATGGATCGGCGGCAGATTGTGACGAATAGTGACCAGTCAGCACCGCTGGATAAGGACGGTAATCCTTTGCCAACTATCAGCCTGGAAAAATACATTACCAAGGCGCGCGAAAGCATGGTGGCGAATAGCGAGACGTGGCAGGGCGTGATCGACCGCATTGGCCGCTGGGTGGACTTCAAAGGCGCTTATCGTACCATGGACAAGAATTTCATGGAGAGCGTCTGGTGGGCCTTTAAGCAGCTGTATGAGGCTGGCAAGATCTACGAAGGCGAAAAGGTGCTGATGTACGACACCAAGTTTGCTACCCCAGTGAGCAAGGCTGAAGTGACGATGGACAACGACGCCTACCAAACGGTGACTGACCCGAGTGTGTATGTGAAATTTAAGCTGCTTAGTGGTAACACGAGGCACAAGATAACGTTAGACAAAAGCTCAAAGATCTTGTTTGTGTGCAATGCAAATATTGTCCGTTCGCAGATGGCGCAGGCTTTTTACAATCACTTCACCAAGACGCAGAATGCCGATTCGGCTGGTGTTAATGCAGAGAAGTATTCTACCGATGAGATACCGACAGTTGCGGATTTTGATGCTCATCTCGTTGCTAAGAATCTTGATCCGCTGGCGGTTATTGACTTAATGCGAGAGAAAGGTATCGAAGTTGGAGCTAGCCAACGGACACAGTTGACGAAGGGTATGCTGCGTGATTACGACCTAGTTATCAATATCGCTAATCGCAACCAGACGCCTGATTGGCTAAAGGGTGATAACGTTGTTTGGTGGAAGATTGAGGACCCTCATGCTGAAAGTCGAGAGCTGGCAGAATTGGCGTGCGACGAAATCGAAAAGCGAGTCAAGCGGTTGATTAGCGGTGAAGTAGTTGATGATATCGAAGGTGATGATGTCAATGTCCTCGCCTGGACGACCACACCGTGGACGCTGCCGGCCAACCTGATGCTGGCCGTCAATCCCGAGATGACGTACTGCGAAGTGCTGGTCGATGGTGAGAAATTAATCATCGCCGAGGAGGCGCTGGAACGCACTTTGCAAGACGACAAGCACCAGCCGCTTGAGTACGACGTACTGCGGAAGTTTCCGGGTAGCGAGCTAGTGGGTAAGAAATACCAGCCGCTCGACACCGGCTCGACCTGGCCGCAGAATGATAAAATTCACACTATTTACGCGGCGGATTTCGTTTCGCACGAGTCGGGTACGGGTATTGTGCATATCGCGCCGGCCTATGGTGAGGATGACTTTGAACTTGGTAAAGCCAATGGCATCGCGCCCTTCCATGTGATTGATGATAACGGCTACTACACTGACACCAATTACAAAGGCCTGGAGGTATGGGAAAATAATAAATTCATCGCCAAAGACCTGAAAGAAAAGGGTGTGGTGTGGAAGATTGAGTACATTCGTCACGAATATCCGTTCAATCCGAGAAGCAAACAGCGCATCATGTACCGGGCCATCCCAAGCTGGTTCTTCGACATCCAGGGCCAGAAGCCGCTGATGTTGGAGCAAAACGAGCATATCAATTGGTTCCCAGCTCACCTGAAGCACGGGCGCTTTGCTAAGAATATCGAGCAAGCGCCAGACTGGAATCTGAGCCGTGACCGCTTCTGGGCAACGGCTATGCCGGTGTGGAAGGGCGACCGCGGCACCGTCAAGGTGGTCGGGTCGTATGCAGAGCTCAAGGAACTGAGCGGCGTGGAGCTGGATGATTACCACCGCCCGTGGGTGGATGACATTACTTTTGAAATCGACGGCGAAACGTTTACCCGCATTGATAAGGTACTGGACTGCTGGTTCGAGAGCGGTAGCATGCCGTTCGCGCAGCTGCATTATCCGTTTGAAAACCAGGCCAAGTTTGAGCAGAATTACCCGGCGGATTTCATCGTTGAGTACATCGGCCAGGTGCGGGCGTGGTTCTACTATGTTCACGCCGTCAACGCCGCTTTGGCCGAAATCGGCGCCTTTGGTGAGGCCGGCGCGCAGCACAAAAATGCCTACAGCAACGTTATCACCACCGGTGTGGTGGCGGGCAATGACGGCCGCAAGATGAGTAAGTCGCTGGGTAACTTTACCGACCCGAACGAGCTGATGGATAAGTTTAGCGCTGATTCCTTACGCTTCCTCTTGCTGAGCAGCCCGCTGCTCAACGGCGAGGACTTTGCCCTGCACGATAAGGATGTGGGCGACGTGGCGCGCAAGCTCAGTATGATTTGGAATATGTATGATTTCTTTACCATGTACGCGGAGGTTGATGGTTGGGAGTTTGACGGTGAGCTGAAAGATCCGCTGGGCGAGTTGACGAATCCGCTGGATATCTGGATCATCAGCCGGTTGCATCAGTTGGTGGCTGAGGTTGAGCGTCACATGGATACCTACAATATTCCTGATGCGCTGAGCCCGATTTTGCCATTTCTGGATGATGCCTCCAACTGGTACGTGCGCCGCAGCCGTCGCCGCTTCTGGAAGTCGGAAGATGATGGCGACAAGAACGATGCTTATCGGACGCTACATTATGTGCTGGTGCGTCTGAGTTACATCTTAGCTCCATTTACGCCGTTTTTGGCTGAGGAGTTGCATCACAATTTGACGGGTGATGACGAATCGATTCACTTGAAGGATTGGCTGGCAGCGGGTGCGGTGAACGAGCAGGCGCTGGCTGACATGGCTCGGACACGCGAATTGATCAACAACGGCCTGAGTCTGCGCATGAAGAAGGACGAGCATCAGGAGTCGATCAAGGTTCGCCAACCGCTGCA
>CAUTLS010000059.1:0-2969 GCA_963539345.1 uncultured Candidatus Saccharibacteria bacterium | reverse complement strand
ACCTGACCAACAACGTCTCTGTGTATAGATTATTACCTCACTGTCAGAGTCGGGCCCTATTTCTTTGCAACTTTTTTCTGCTTATTCCTCTGTCCTCTGGCTACCACAACCACCACTGCCGTGATAATCGATAGTCCAGCCAAAATAGCCAGTGCATAGGCATAGCCTGACAACAGATAAATTAAGGCCAGCGTCACGCCGACAGCACCCCAGATAGTAATCAGCCGCCTACCAAGCGCCAAGCCGATGATAACCATCAGCGAATGCTCAATCAGGAACAATATTTCCATAGCATTATCCCCTCTTAGTGCCAGTACGAGAGTCGATAAGCTAAACACAGCGAGTGCCAGCACCAAATGCGCGATGGTGTATACATGAGTATACCCTAGCCAGCGCCACAACATCACCGCCCCTGAAAGAATTGCTACTGAACACAGGTATGGCACCACTATGTCGTGAACAGGCGCAATTAGCATATGAATAGCAAATAAAATACCGCACAATATTAAAAGGGCGCCCGAGTCGAAATACAGAATATTCTTCTTCGGCACTCCCTCGGCTATTAGGGCACTGCCGTTGACCGCCCACATCAGTGTTGCTAGCAGCACCGCCTCGGTTGTGACACTGGCTGGCATAGCCATCAGTAGTAAAAATATCGACCAGCCAATGGCACTCCAAAATGATGCATAATACCAATAAACTGATAATTTCTTGGTTCGCGCAGTCACGGCGGCGCCATAAAACACTGCAAAGGTAATCAGTGAAACGATCGACATAAACTCAAGCTTAACGCCGAGCCACTCTGCTATTAAATAGAATAACAACACCAAACTTGGATGTGCCAATACCGCCATCGGCCGCCAATCCCGCTTAGCATACACTACCATATAAAGTGCCGCGACAGCTGCCAGCCAGCCCAAGATTTTGAACGGCAATTCGTATGTCGTCGATAGATTTATCATCGGTAATATCACTGCCGGTACCGTAGCAGCTAGTAGAGTCATATCGCTGATAGTCGATGTTCGCTTATTCATCGCCAACGACCAATACACTACCCCAAAGCTAATAAGCATCACCCAAGCGGTGATGGTAAAATTATCACTTAGTGGCACATTCAGCCAATGCAAGAACAGTAGCACCAAAGCAATCGTCGCCAAGTATGCTCCGCCCAGATAACCATCCTCACGCCGCCGATAAAACGCATAGTACAGCAGCGCTACTAACGGCAGCCAAACCGCCGGATGAATAGACGAAAAGATGATCAAGATAGCCGCGCCAATAGCAGAATATAACAACAATTCGCGGCACTTAACCGCCGCCTCTTTGCGGTAATTGTACAGCCACTCTACTAATAACAGCAACGACAAGCCGTTCAACCACGCCATCAAAATAGCAAGATTTTCGCCAGCCATCTTGAAATACAAAGCTATCAGCAGTGCCATCAGAAGTAGAGAAATATGAATACCAATCACTAAGCCATAAACCTTCTCACGCCACGCAGCAATACCCATGACGATAGCGGCAACCGCCACCGAATCTGACAGATACAGCAAACCTTCTCCCGCTGGATGAGCAGTCAAAAAAGCTAAGGCTATAAACACCGTAATTAACCACCAAGCGGCCGCAGCGCCATACACTAGTATTGCTTGACTTTTAGTAATATTTGGGCGTTTCAAAACCAATAATCGGCAGACAACTGGCAGGAAAGCCATAAGCATAAAGATAGAGTAATGTGCATGCAGGGCTGTTATGGAGTCGAGGCTAAATAGCCTGACACCAGCCGGCACTAACAAAATTCCAGACGTTACTACCATGACACCAAAACGGGAGCGACGGAGCAATGAAAGTGCCGCAAAAGTCGCCACCGAAACCATGCCTAACAAGGCAAATGAGATTATATTTCTCGGTGGGATTTCGACACTAGCTATAACCGAGAAAGCGACCAGCGAAGCAACAAAACCAACCCACAATACTATCTCGTGCTGCTTGTCAGGCTGCTTTTGAGCATACATCGAGCCAATAGACCAAATCATATTACCAAGCGCCGCTGCCCCAAGTGCTACACCCATAACCAGCCTGTCACTATTCGATAAGTACAGCGCAAAACTAGCAGTCATCGCCATCAACAACACGCGCGCCGTCGTTAGTTCATACGTGCGCATATCCTTTGATTTCTCGACGAGAGCAACAGTAAAATAATATATAACGCTGATAAGCAGTAGCATACTGACGTCAAGCGTTCCCATATTCACCGACGAACCGATAGCGAGAAGCAAAGTGGACGGGACGATAAACGGATTAACCAGCGTCAACGGCTCGGTGAATTGGCGTGGAAAATAATTAGAAAAATACGCAGCCAAGGTCATCAAGCATCCGAACAATAGCACCGCAGCATAATACCACACCAACTGAGCATGCATAACAGCCGGCAAGCTGGTCGTCATCGTAAACATCGACAGCAGCGAAATATAGGCGAGCGGCTGGCTATTGAGCCTGACTGTAGTATCAACGCATAGGAAAGTACCGATGAAAGAGGTAGCAAGCCAGCACAATGCCGGATCAATCCCCAAAAGCAAATGCATGCTCCACCCGCCAATCGGCACAGCAGCCAGCGCCGTACCAATAAACGCCGTTGAGGCTGGCTTTAAGATCGGGAGGCGGGCATATAGCACCTGGCCAGTGACATAATAGACAAAAATAAACAGCCAGACCAAACTAAACCTGAGCGGCGCCGAAAGTTCAATCGTTTGTGCCAATAATAATATACCGGCGGTCAGCAATAATGATGCCGTGTAAAGCGCCACATTGATGGTAGTTTGACGATTTTTCTCTTTATCTTTATTACTAACTGAAGATAGCCACTGGATAATATGTGTCTTTTCGTCGGGAATATTCGTATATTCTTCAACTGGCGCAGCATTAGTAGGCAATACTACATCAGGCTCGTTCGATTCGTTGCGAGTTACTAC
>CAUTLS010000058.1:0-3203 GCA_963539345.1 uncultured Candidatus Saccharibacteria bacterium | reverse complement strand
GGACCGACGGGTAGTGGTAAAACGACACAAACCGCTCAGTATGCACTGGAGCGGTTTGATCGTGTTGTGGTGTTGATGCCGCGACGGGTGATTGTTGATAATGTTACTGAATATGTCGAGCAGAGTTTACGTGAACAGCTGGGCAAACAATATCCTGATCACTTGGTGGGAAAGATTCATGGACGCGCTACTGAAGCAACGCCAGAAACTAGACTTTGTTTTATGACAGCAGCAACGTTTACGAAGAAATTGGAGCAACTTTCTAAGGATTGGCATAATGAGAGAACACTGGTGTTGGTTGATGAAATACATGAAGCCAATTTGGAGATGGAATTTGCTACGGCCTTGGCAGCAAAATCGATAGAGAATACCGACAAATGGCATATGGCTTTTTCCAGCGCGACGCCCGACACGGAAGTTTCTCAGGCGATGTACGAAGATATTAATGGATTAGCATTGCCAGTCGTAACCATCGAGGGTCGGCCGCATGATATCGACATTACAGAAGATAACGTGGGGACCGTATCTGAAGCCTACCTTGAATATGGTAAAGACTCGAAAAAAGCACTGGTCTTTGTTGAAGGGGTGAGAAGTATCGAGGAAACCATTGCGTCGATTAAGCGCCACACTCGCCATCAATCTGGGAGAATACGATTTTTCAAATTACACTCTGGTATATCAGAGGCTGCACGGCGAGAAATTTTTACTGCTGAACCAGCAGAAGACGAGTCGTTTGTCATCGTTTCGACCTCGGCTGGACAGTCTGGCATCACCATCCCTGAGGTCGATTTGGTGTTGTCAAATGGACTGACGAAGAGTAAAGAAATTGGCGAAGAAGGCGCAGAAGGACTGCCGCCTCGATTGTGTACCCAGGCAGAGTTAATGCAACAGGCGGGGCGTGGTGGCCGTGATATTGACGGTGCAAAGTTTGTGCTGGCGCGGCCAATTTCTTACGGCAAGATTTATCTACCAGAGGAGCTGAAAGGATTTTACGACATCAAGTCCCGCGAGCAGCATATCCCACCGGAGATATATCACACCAATATCGTGCGTAACGTCTTGTCGGCTATCAATTTGAACGGTGATTTTGAAGACTTGAACCGGTACTTGATGCATCCTGTTGCTAGTAAAAAAGTTATTCAAGAGTCGTACGATTTGTTGGAAACATTGGAGGCGATTGATGAAGAAGGGCAGATTACAAAAATTGGTGAATTTATGGATAATCTACCATTGTCACCAGAATTATCTCGAGCATTAGCAGAAATGATTAAACGTGGAGGAAGCTTGCGTGAAGTGTTGGCGCTGTCAGCGATGGCGGCTTCTATCTCTGGTGGTGGCTTTGCTGCCTGGCACCAACCAAAGGAACTATTCCAGGAATTTGTCAGCCCCGATACAACAGATGACTTTTTTGCCGAATACGATGCTTTTTTGAAAACCAGAGAGATCTACAACGGTCATCACACTGATGGTCGTGCTTATCTGGCAAATGGTATTGACCCAAATAAGGCAGATAATATTCACTATCAATTTAACAAAATATGTCGGCGTCTGGAGGTTAATCCATATGACGTCGATATGGGTGAACTGAACAGTGAAGAAAAACATAATATATCAGTGGCCCTGCTGCGGGGATTTCAAGAGTTGTTGTATGCCAAGGTTGGTAGTCGACGTATTGGTCGAACAACAGTTAACCAATACAGAAATGTTCATACTGGCGAACGTGGTATTTCTGAGTACGAAATTAGTTCGTATAGTTTAGCGCGGCGTATGGGGATGGAGGCGCTGAAGTTGGTAGTAGCCTTTCCGTGGTGGTATGATGCGCATGATGGTCGTCGACATACGCTCAATACAATTTTGCCGGTGACGAAGGATCAAATCACGCAAGCCCTGAGCGACAGTGCCGTGCCTGAGTTCCTTGGTGACCGGGTGGCGCCGAATGGCGATTTGGTTCATGTGGCGCAGCCGAAAGTTGGCTCACTAGTGATCGGTCCAGAACAGCAGCAAAAAATCCCCGCTACGACAGATAAACAAATCGCTCTGATAGTGGACACGATGAAAAACAGGGCCAATAAACAAGTAAGAGTATTGTTTGATTTACAACATCAGCGAGTTATTACTAAGGGTCAATTGCGTCAGGTCCTAGACGGGTCTGCGGTAAATAGTCACAATGTCCACGAAGCGGAGGCTAAGGTTTGGGCTGTGGTGCAAGAGGCATTAACGAGCGAACAGCAAGAAGCTTTTTATGGTCAGATAAACAGATGACAAGTGTATAATAGGTAGTATGAGTAAAGCGAAAAAATATTATAGATCGATCTGAAGATGACTGGACTAGATCCAGTGCGTGATGAGATTTTGGAAGTGGCGCCGACCGTATTTGTTTGACTTTTTAAATGATTTATGCTAAAATATTGTACGTGGAAAGAGTAAGCCCGAACCCGAGCGATATAGAGGCTAAGATACATCAGCCTCGTGTTCTGCAAATGCTTGATAGCGGTGAACACTATGCGGATTTAGGAGGGGCGAGTCTTCAATTAAAAGACTGTGATTGTGAGCAACTCGGTAACCCGGAAGCTCGCTGCAATGAAATATATGAATATGAGTTGCCTGCCGATGCTATTGAGCGGGCTAATTTGGGTTTTGATTTAGATGAACTACCGTCATTTATTGGCGTAAAGGGCGGGGCGGCTCGCCAGGTTTTGGAGGCACTAGTACACAGTGACCGTCAGTTACCACCTCCTCGCGATGTCGATTTGGTAATTTTAGAAGAAGTTATTGCTAGCGGCGATTATGATCCAGATGAGATTCGGGCGGTAGCGAGCGATCTTTCAATGCGCTTTTCGCCGCGTGATGCAATGAATGGCTATGGTGCGGAGCCTGTACATTCTACCGCTGAGTTTATGAGGCAGCATGATTTTACAATCAATCAAGTGCTTATACACAAGGACGGTGACACTTGGAGGCTGTTGGCCAGTACGCAAGCAGTGTTGGATACTGCCGAGCACGTTATCAGGCCAACGGTATTTGAGCACGATCCTGATAATAGCTATCGCATTGGTAACAAATTAGCCCTCAAGGCTGTGCGCCTTCTTTCAGATATGCAAGTTAAAGGAATTGACGATGCAAGTATTAAAAGCGTCCAGCTGCCAGATGATACTTATGGCGATCCAAGAGACGACTATTTCATGCAAACACTGCAACTAGAT
>CAUTLS010000057.1:0-3527 GCA_963539345.1 uncultured Candidatus Saccharibacteria bacterium | reverse complement strand
TTTCCATACAAGTTTTACCTAATCAATTCATAATGATAGCTATATCATATATCTAAAATTTTACAAAGCATAACCACAATCACTAGTGCTATACCATATAAAACGCTTATTGTATATACATCAAACAACCCATTGCAAAAATCGTAAAGAACGTGCTATAATTTGTAAAAGCAGCACAAATATTTGACTTGAGTTACATATTGTTGTATAATCAAGCACATAGAAATGATAAAATATATGCAGGGTGTGGCAGAGAGGATACTTGGAATATACCATGAGCAAACCAGAAATAGCTGACGCGGCAGAGAGTTTGAATACAGCGGTTGCGGATATTCTTGGTAGCATTTCTCAGGAACGTGAGCGTGAAATCATTTCACGTCGCTTTGGACTGGAAGACCGGAAAGAAACCCTGGAGCAAATCGGTGAAATGCTAGGCATCACTCGTGAACGCGTTCGTCAATTGGAAAAAGCTATCCTCACTAAACTGCGTGCGTCGGTAGCAGATAACAAATTGCCCTCCGTTAATTCCGCTGAAAAGCTTGTTGTGTCGCACTTGTCAGAGATGGGTCGTGGCGCTCGCATGCAGAACTTGACATCCCACATTTTGGGTCGTGATGCAACACTGCTGGAACGTTCGGCAGTCGCTTTCTTGGCAGAATTAGCACCAGGATTGACAGTCATCAATGAAAATGACGATTTCTATCAGTCCGCGGTCATCTCATCCGTCGGTGACGAAAAGTCGGTGAAAAAACAAGTTGAGGAAATTGTTAAATTCATCAAAAAACATGGCCAGCCGATTACCGCTGAAGCAATTCACGAATCCATGGACTATGAGCATCCACAGAACATCGCAGCGCTAGCGTCCATTAGCAAGAAGCTGGCTGAGCTGAAAGGGAACTGGGGGCTCATCAAGTGGCCAACCGTCAATCCGAAAAATATTCGCGACAAAATTTTTGTCATCCTGGACGACAACGGCAAACCAATGCACTTTTCAGAGATCGCCAAGGCTATCAAAGACAGCGATTTCAAACGTAAAAACGTTACCACGCAGGCGATTCACAACGAACTCATCAAAGACAGCCGCTTCGTCCTGATCGGTCGCGGTATCTATGCGCTGGACTCATGGGGCTACAGCCGCGGCACCGTTGCTGATATCATCACCGACATCCTCAAAGAAGCTGACGAGCCACTGCATCGTGACGAAATCATCAAACGAGTTTTGGACAAGCGCCAAGTCAAAGAAACGACTATTTTGTTGAACCTGCAGTCAAAGTCACAGTTCAAGCGTGTCGCCAAAGCCACTTACGTGTTTGAACAGCAACAAGCCTGATTGTATTGTTACATCAAATATGGGATAATTTAATAGCATGGAAATATTTTCCTGGACTATAACGTTATTGATGCAGTGGTATGTTTGGTTGCCGCTGGTTATTTTGTTATCTTTTTTGACATGGCGCAATTATCAACAGCTCAATGAATTTATCTCGAGCGACAACGTTTTGCTCATTTTGGAGATTCCAAAAACCAATGATAAGAAAGAGCTTGCTGCTGAGCAATTGTTTGCCAGCTTGCACGGCATCCTGCGTGATAAACGCGAGCTTAAACTGAGCAGGGGAGCGCAGGAACATTTGAGTTTTGAGGTGGCTTCGGTCAATGGGCAAATTCGGTTCTATGTCTGGACGCCACGGTCTCTACAGAGCTTCGTCGAGGGGCAAATCTACGCCCAATATCCAACCGTCCAAATTCACCAGGCTAGTGAAGATTATACTGAGCACGAACGTGATCATTCAGTAACGTACACTACTGAGATGACTTTAACGGCGTCTGAATTTTTACCGATCAAAACCTTCCAGACCTTTGAAGTCGACCCACTGGCTGGCATCACAGGAACATTAGCAAAGCTAGAATCAACAGGTGAAGAATTGTGGATTCAGGTGCTGGCTAAACCAGTTGAGGACTCATGGCAAATTGAAGCTGACCACTGGATATCACGCCTGCGTGAAGGCTCTGCCAGCATCCTACCAAGTGTTGGTGGTAGCATGCGGTGGCTCGGTGGTTTGTTTGCCGCTTTGTGGCGACCACCAGAGGAAGGATTGGCTGGCGGTAAAGGTCCAGAAATATCTGAGCGCAATAAAACTCGTATCGCTGAAGCTGAAAAAAAAGCCACTAAACTGGGCTACGAAGTAAAAATCCGCTTAGCATACCTGGGAGAGAACCAAACCAACGCCAAACTGCGCATGCAAGCCCTAGTGGGAACCTTCAAACAGTTTAATTCTACAAACCTAAACGGCTTTAAGCCCATCAAAGCCGCCTACGGCAAAGAATTTTTAGAAAAATATCGTCGTCGTGCATTTTTTGGCGAAGGCTTCATCCTCAATATCGAAGAGCTGGCCTCTGTCTTCCACTTGCCACACACTAACGTCGAGACGCCAAACATCGTCTGGGCCAGTGCTAAAACCGCCGAACCGCCATCCAAGCTGCCTGTTCTGACCGGCAGCGACACTAATGACGACCAAATTTCCGCCTTTGGTGTGACCAATTTCCGCGGCATCAACCACCAATTCGGCATGCTGCGCTACGACCGCTCGCGCCACGTTTACATCATCGGTCAGACTGGAGCAGGTAAGTCTGGGTTGCTCGAATTATTCGCGCTCAGCGATATTTTTCACAACCAAGGTTACGCTATCATCGACCCGCACGGCGACTTCGCCATCAACAACATGAAATTTATCCCCGGCTCACGGCTGAACGACGTCGTCTATTTCAACCCGGCCGACACCGCCTATCCACTCGGCTTCAACCCGCTGGAAGTCACCAACCCGAACCAAAAAACCAACATTTCATCAGAGGTCATCGGCGTCCTGAAACGCATGTTTGGCGATTCATGGGGACCACGACTGGAATACATCTTGCGCTACACCATCTTGGCACTGCTCGACCGGCCAGAAACAACCATGCTCGACATCACCCGCATGCTGACTGATAAAAACTTCCGCAAAGAAACGCTGGGCTATTGCCGCGATACCGTGGTCTTGCAATTCTGGAATGTTGAATTTGCCAGCTGGAATGACAAGTTCGTCGCCGAGGCGGTCGCGCCAGTCCTCAACAAAGTCGGCGCCTTTACCGCCAATCCCATCATCCGCAACATCATTGGCCAACCCAAATCCACCTTCAACATCCGCCAAATCATGGACGAGGGTAAAATCCTCATCGTTAATCTATCCAAGGGCCTCATCGGCGAAGACAATGCCGCCATCCTCGGCTCGTTCCTGGTCACCAAGATTCAGCTGGCTGCCATGAGCCGCTCTGACATCCCCGACATCCGCGACCGCCGTCCATTTTACCTTTACGTCGACGAGTTCCAGAACTTTGCCACCGATTCATTTGCCACCATCTTGTCTGAAGCCCGCAAATACGGCCTCAATCTGACCGTCGCCAATCAGTACATCTCACAGATGAATGAAACCGTGCGCGACGCGGTGTTTGGTAACGTTGGCACCATGATTTCATTCCGCGTGTCTGCCGAC
>CAUTLS010000056.1:0-3584 GCA_963539345.1 uncultured Candidatus Saccharibacteria bacterium | reverse complement strand
GTGGGGTTGTGTCGTTGCTGGGTGGGGTTGTGTCGTTGCTGGGTGGGGTTGTGTCGTTGCGGGCGGGCGCGATTGCGGTTTCACGCGCGTTTCACGGGGTGACGGTGCTAGCGTCACCAGTTTCACGCGCGTTTCACGCCCGCAGCCCGCGCCTGCATCGACCCGCTCAGGGCCTCGACCCCATGGGTGACAGCCTGAACCCGCCAATGCGCACATTAGCCCTTTAGGTGGCGGCATGGGCGCGCCGCCAGCACTGCCACCAAACGGGTTGCCACTCCAGCCATGGGGCCCAGGCAGCCACCCATCGGACCCTGCTGCCACGCTCCACGCTGTAGAACTGCAACGCCAGGAACCCCGCGCGAGCATTCGCTTGACACCCAAGATGCCTTAGCGCTCATTACGAGATCGATTCCCTGGACAGGCTGCTACGATGCGAAGCAGTGAACCAGAGCAAAGGAGCCACCATGGTCCCCGCCGCCGATGACCACAAGGACACCCCTGAGGTCGATAGCAGCGCGTCTACGAAAGAGCGCAAAAGCGGACGTCTCACCCCCATGCCCGACTGCCTGATGAAGTGGTGGATTCCATTTGGGCTTGCCGGACTGTTGCTCATCATCTGCACCCCCATCGCATTCTGGTGGGGCGGTCACTTCCACTGGCCCTCAGCCGACGGGATATCAGTGTGCATAACGATCGCAGGTGCAGCTCTTGCAGTGTCAACCTGGCAGCAGCGAAACGATGACAACGTCGTCAAGGAACAAGAACAGCGCGAACTCGAGGCAGACCGTCAGGAACGCGACCGAATCCGCCAACAGCAGATTGAGCGAGACGAGTACTGGAAACGCCGCGAGCATATTCTTCACACACTCGACAGCGACAATCCAGGAATCCGCCTTGCAGCAATCAGCCTTTTAGCAGAACTTGCCGATTCGGCCGCTCATACCAATCTTCTAAACAAGACAGAAAAACAGCAGCTACAGCGCCACATCATCGACACACTATGTCTTCAAATCCGCCACGAGGGCCTTGATATTTCAAGCGAAGGAACAACAGCTGAACACACCGAACTCCAGCGCGAAATAATCAGCGCAATTCTCGCGCGTGTCAGCCAGCAACGGCATCACAAAACTTTAGCTAACTGGTCCGAAGAGACAATATCAATCAACAAGGCCAGAATAATCACCCCTCTAACAATTTCAAACACCACGATTCAGGCCACATTGGACCTCAGCAACACAATATTCCACGATACTCTAACAATTAGAGAATCATCAATCGATTCAATCCAATGGCACGGCACACAATTTAACACGGAACTGATCGTAGATAGCTCTCTCATCAAAACAGATTCGCTGCCAAAATACATGAAATTAGGACGCTTCACTGAGACACGATTCTTAACAAATAGAAATCGACTCACACTCACCTTCACCACTCACAGCACGAACTCATCCATCTCATTTTACGAATGCTCGTTTTATAAACACGAATGCACATGCCTCGCAAATTGCGGCGGCGAGTCACACGCCAACGATAAAGCCTGCACATGCATTAAGCACAAGAAGTGCGCCTGCAACAATCCATACATGTTCGCAGACGTTACTATCCAAGACCATGATGCAACAAGCCACTCAGCCGAAAATACTCAACGATTGCATTCGCTATTCGTCCACCTCAATTCATGCAGCATGGGAGCCTTGATATTAAATTTTCACCATGCACAATCATATGCAAGCGTGCAGGGAAATGCTATACGCGGACGCCTTAAGATTATCTACGAAGAGAATCAGCATTTCCCAATACCAAGCACGTATTGCGCACCTGAATTGCCACGCTTCAACATTCTAGACAACACAATCATACAGACCGGATACCAGAAACCCATAGAAGTAAATTTGAAACATAAGTGCTTCGTCGACGACTTCATACATTTCAACAACAACGAATACCAAACATCGGACAATCCTAACGAGACCTACCCAATATGCTGCGAGATTGATAATTTGAATGATCAACCCTTTCTATTCAAACTCGCGAAGAAAGATACGATCGACGACAACAAAATTGAATGGCGAACAGGCTGCGAATACTAACACATCAAGAACAGCGGCACGGGAACATCTCGACACCTAACTTCGTGCCGCTACTGAAATTACTTTCCGCTTTCATTTAGATATCCATACTATTGCTCTATGCGAATTCGAATTGCCTCCCCTGACGCCCTCAATTTCATCGAGGGCGCATATGAGCATGCCCGGGCATTCATGCAGGCGAATGGGAATACGACTCAGTGGCACGACGGATACCCAGGTCGGATTGACGCTGAGGAAGACATCGCACGCGGACACTGTTTCCTTGTGGCCGACGACGAGGGGCCGCTCGCCGTCTTTTCTTTCGCTCCCGGGCCAGACGAGACCTACTCCAAGATTGTCGGCGCATGGCATTCCGATGCCGACTACCACGTGATTCACCGCGTGGCCGCTGTGCGCGGACGCGGTGTCGCTCGGGCGATCTTCACGTTCGCGGCTGAGCATGCGGATTGCCTTCGCTGCGACACCCACGAGGACAACGCACCGATGCGGCGCGCGCTCGAGTCTTTCGGATTCCGCGAGTGCGGCACGATCACGGTGGCCAACGGAACGGAGCGCATCGCCTACGACTGGATGAAAGAGGCACCACGCGCTCGCACCTTGCAGCCATAGCAGCCACTTGATTGCAGACAAGCCCCACACTTTCGCATGCAATTCCCTGCAGACACAGATCGACAATGCCTCAGAAACCGCATGATTTCAACGTTTTGGTTTCAAAATCTGAAATACTGGTGGGGGAATTGCATGCGACTTTTGCGGGGCTGCACCCGTTATAGAGCATTACACCCGATCAGTGGGCATTACACCCGATCAGAACAGGTGCAATGTTCACTGATCGGGTGCACGCCCTCATCGGCGACAAGCGGCAGCGCGGATACACGTCAGGGGTAGCTCGGCCCCCGCCAACAGGTCCGACACTACGCACCATTTCACCGATCCGTGGCCGCTCACATGGTCCCCACCAACGCGGAGTAGGCATCAGGCCGCAATGATGCTTGTTCCCAAGTGGTGTTACACCACTTAGCGGGGTATTACACCACCTCGGAGCTAGTGCAATACTCCCTAACTGGTGTAATGCTCCCTAACTGGTGCAGGGCTGCCCAGCACGGCTCGACTGGCATGTTGTTGGAGCAGCTATGGCGCAGATCTTGCCGCGCACAGGCTTGTTGCTCAGTAGCGTTGCACCACTTAGCGCTGCATTGCACTGGGTAGTAGGCAGTGCATTGTCACGCCATCTAGTGCATTGCTGCCGCATCTAGTGAATCGCTCCATGATGTGGGACTACCACACATCGTCGAAGCGCCACGGCCTCGCGGTGTCACACGCATTTCACGCACGCTGCCCCTTCGAGCGCAGCAGCCACCGGGAGCCACAACTCCACGCACCCAGCAACACCCCGTACACACGGGGTGCGCGCCCGGCCAAACAGCCGGGCGCGCACCCTTCCCACCAACCGCCACGAGGGCGGTAGCCTCACTTGATGAAGCCGAGCGC
>CAUTLS010000055.1:0-3668 GCA_963539345.1 uncultured Candidatus Saccharibacteria bacterium | reverse complement strand
AGCAATTACTTTTAAGCCATACTTTTTAGCGATAGCATCAATAAAAGCATTTGGTGTTGATGTAGCAATTACAACATCGCTATTATATTGCTGATTCATCACAGATTTAATACAATCTTCCAAAAATGGCGATTCTTTATAGGCTAAGACAACAAAAGTGTGCTGCGATTTACTGCTCATCTTTTTTCCTTGCAAATTTACGATTAACCGCCCACGCATACAATTTGACGATAATCGATTGTGGTAATAAATCATACAGTCGCCAGTTCATATCCTTCTTGGCTACTGGCATCGTAGTATTTTTCCACGGCGTCAGATGTAGATACTTACGCCACAAAATACCAACTGGGTTTTCATTGCCTTGCTGCCATGGCCGACCATTCATACCAAACTGTGAGTGAATAATCTTTGGTGTGTAGTAACTCTCCATAATCTCATCATAGCTATAAAAGCTTTCGGGTAAGAAACCGTTAGCTTTGATGTATTTTTTAATATCATAGCCATAGAACACAGTCGAGAAGTTATACTCCACACCAACCTTCTTGATCTTGCCTTTGAAAAATACATTACATAGATCTTGATCAGCCACCTCATAATGATTGTGTCGCAGATGTTCGCGCATCTTAGCATCAATCTTATCTTTCATCCATTTTTTGTGGTTTATAAGCATAATTCCGCAGTTAAAATAGCCGTCGGTTGGTTTCAAGCCGATAACATCTTTATGTGCATTCACCATAGTAGCGTCATATGACAGCGCCATCACATTATCTTCAAAATCAAGATCCAAAAGACCATTGAGCGCTCCGCTGATAACCGTGTGTGGGTTAATGTACAAGATTCGGTCTGTTTTGATATCAAGCTTGGCAAACGCCAGCATTTTATACCATGTGATATACAGCCCCTTCCATGCCTTGACGCCGATCTCTTTCAGTTCATCAGGGTAGCTCGAGACATCAACAAACGTGATTGTGGCATTTTGGTAGTTACCAACCATTTTATTAAACTTATTGATGCTAGCTTTTTTGAGCTGGTGTCCGAGGTAAAAAATATTAACCTCTTTCAAGTGTTTGTTGTTTTCCAAAAGTGACACAATGGAGATTGCACTAACTACGGCATAGTTGTCATCACTCTGGTATATAACGTTTAGAGTTCCTTTATTCATGCCTGCAATTCCTATCCATTAACCGGCAGTTGTTTAATGTAGTCTTTCAACATGTCCGTATAGTCTCTTGGTGTGAAACCCGCTCGACGCAACTTCGACAAATCCATATCACTGTTGAGCGGTCGTGGCGCAAAGCCTGGTTTACTGGCTGCATATTCCTCGGTAGAGATTGGCTGTACACGACTACGGTCATGTCCAGCATATTCGAAAACGTCGGCAGCAATTTCATGCCATGACTTGACTGGACCATCATTGGATACATTATACAGTCCGTACGCCACATTATTATCCAAAAAATACTTGGTAGCCCGAGCGATCTCTGACGCAAACGTCAGCCGACCAAATTGATCATTAACCACTTTTGGATTGATGCGCATATCTGCCAAGTTTTTCATGGTTTTTGGCATATTGTGGCCGTCACCAACGACCCATGACACTCGCATGATGTAGTGTTTTGGCGCCAAACTAACCACCAAATCACCTGCCGCCTTACTTTCTCCATAGACCAATAGCGGTGCAACCACCTCATCATCTTGATGGTTTTTTTCTCGGCCATCCCAAACATAATCTGACGAATAGTGGATAAGGGTTTTGTTTTGTTCAATCGCAATTTTAGCGAGGTTACGTGGACCATAAGCATTAGCTAGCCATGTCTTAGCACGCAGCTCGTCTGTCTCAGAACCATCGGCATTAACCAAAGCTGCTGCATTGATGATAACGTCGTATTTTGACCAGTCAAACGCCTTTACTTGTTCCTCATCGGCTATATCCAACTCTTCTCGTGATAATGCCTTAGCATCTGGAAACATAGCACACAGCGCCTTACCCAGTTGTCCACTTGCCCCCAGAATTACATACTTCTTACTCATAACTCCCCTTTACTTTGTCAATTATTATAGCATCTTTTAGCGACCGCTTGTAGATGACCAACAGAAGCGCTACTTGCAAAAAGCTGATCATCATAAAAACCAGCACACTACCTAACATTGCCAACCGCTCAATTAGACACATAGACACCGCTACCGCCAAAATATCTGTGAGTAGTAGTGTGTAAAATTGTCCCTTAAATCGACGCATAATGATTAGCAGATTAACATAAATCGACACAAAAGCGTTCGCCACCGCACCAATCACCATAATTGTTAAATCGAGTTGGAAATTATTAATATTGATGCCAAAAATAACATTAAGCACCCAAACACCAATCAGATAGCTTAGAACAACCGAAAGCACTCCCATTCCAAAAGTTATGTGATTCATTTTACTAACAACTTGCGCAAATTCCTTCAACTTTCTTTTTACTAATAGTTCAGATAGATTCACCACATTTGGCTGAATAATAAACGAGATAAAGAGTCCAAGAAGCGTAATCGGCATCGCCATAATACCAAAATAACCAATCTGGTCAGGATGCGATTTATCTAAAAAATACCGTGGGATATTGAGTGAAAACATCGTCAAAAACATCACAACAAACACCGCTGACGTGTGTTTCATGATAGCAACAGCCTGAGCGATATATTCTTTGCATAGTTTTTTACTTACGTTAATAACTTCAACGCGTCGCACCCAAAGTATATCGTAGAGGAATATGATAAGCACATTAACCAACAATATCGCCAATGTACCGTATATGACATTTTTGGTGACAATATCAACCGCCAGGAACGCCGCAAAACCAAGCATCGCTTTCATGGTTAATGATATACCAGCGACATATAACTTATGATGAATTTGTAAAACACCATACAGCGAGTCAGCAATTGATTCTAGGATTTTAAAGGTCACTAAAATCATAATTAAGCCTGTTTTTGTAGCGTTATAGCCGTTCAGCACACAGAATACTACTGCGGAAATCGCCACAATAAGTGATGCGATGAAGCGTACGGCGACGTATCCACCACTCGAAAACTCCCGCTTAACATCAGACACTTGATAGGTCCGACCACCCCATAAAGAAACCGCCCAAAACACCACTGAAAGTGACAACGCAAACGAAAACAGTCCAGAATCGTCAATGCCATTTAGTCGAGTGATGACAATGAGTAATACCGGAGAGATCGCACTCTGTAGCAATGAACCCAGCGAGTTCCAGAGATAATCTTTTTTGATATTTTGCATACAGTCGCCTCACGTTACGGGGTATACATGAAATACCGCTGAAACGTTATCAATAGCGCCATTATCACCAATAACAAAATGATTAGCGATGAAATCATGATGATATTTTTCTTATCTTGAGGTTTTAGCTCAGCTCCTCGACCCAAAAATATCGCCATGAAAATTATAATAAGTGTTGGCAAGAAATAGCGACCCTGGACCCCGTAGATGATGTCAAAGTTATATGGTGTATACGTTAGATAGATAGCTACATTAACTGCAATAAAATGTACCACAGCTAAACCTACAACTAACCAGCGCCAAGAGTTTGGGACGGTAAGCTTACTCTTGTTTTTTTCTAATGATACTGTAGCTGTCATTCCTAGTACAAAGATATATATATAAC
>CAUTLS010000054.1:0-3794 GCA_963539345.1 uncultured Candidatus Saccharibacteria bacterium | reverse complement strand
ATCTTTTGACTGAATATGCCAGTAAAATAAAAGAGTATCATAAATTAGATAATCCCCAACGTGTTAACACCCAATGAGTAGTTAATCATGGATATTGGAAAGACAGAATATACTGTAGGTGAAATGGTATCAGCTATCTGGCGTTCGGGTGTAGTATAATGACTCTCATGACAAAAATCACCAAAGGACATATCATTACGCAGAATCTAGATGGAACGGACCATCTGGATTGTTTGTATCGTATCTCGCTTAAAGCACTAATTTACAACAATGCTGGGCAGATTTTGGTCGTTAGAGAAATTGATCGGACGTATTGGGATTTGCCGGGTGGTGGTATGGATTTTGGCGAAACGATTGAGTCGTCACTGAAACGCGAGCTATATGAAGAAGTTGGCTACAAGGGCGGTTTGCGCTATCAGCTTTTTGACGCGTCGGATGAGATGTACATTGAGCGGATTGATGCTAATCAAATCTGTTTTTACTGCCGCGTTTGGCCGGATAATTTTGAGTTTATACCAGGTGAAGAGGGCGATGAGGTAGTGTTTATTGACCCGGAGGAATTGCTGCTTCAGAAGAGCGAGGTTGACGCGCCAGCTCGAGCGTATGCAGCACATGTGAAATGGCAAGAGGTTAACGACCGTATGAAGGTGCTATAATTACTCCATGACGAAACCGTTTTTACTACTACAATCGCGCCCTGAGACTGAAGCATCAGATGATGAATATCAAGCATTTTTGAAATTTGGTGGACTGGAGGCTAACCAATTGGTGCGGCTGAGGTTGGAACGCGGTGATCAGCCAGCGGTGAATTTGGATGATTATGCTGGGATCATCATGGGCGGCGGTCCGGCTAATTTCGCGTATGACGAAGCACAAAAATCGCCCGAGCAGAAGCGATTTGAAAGCTATATTTTGCCGTTGATGCGTCGAATCATTGAGGCAGACGCGCCATTTTTGGGAGCGTGTTTAGGTGTTGGCGCGGTGGTGACGGCCATGGGTGGACGGATGAGCTTTGAATATCCTGAGGCGGTTGGCGCGGTGGATATTGCTGCAACGCACGAAGGCGAACAGGACGACTTATGTAAAGATTTTCCATCAGTTTTCCGTGGTTTTGTCGGACATAAAGAGGGCGTGATTGATCCGCCAAGTGGCTGTACGGTGTTGGCTCGCTCAAGCACGTGTGTGCAGATGTTGCGTGCCGGCAACAATGTTTACGCCACGCAATTTCACCCCGAACTTGATGCTGATGGTCTGGCATTACGCATCAATATCTATAAACACGCCGGCTATTTTGCTCCCGAAGAAGCCGACCTGTTGATAGCCAACGCCCAACAAGAAGCTATCACTTGGCCAGAGCTGGTGTTGCGGCGGTTTGTGGAACGATACCGTTAAAAAGTAACTTTGAGATATAATAAAATCATGCGTATAATTCGTAGCGTTCAAGCCACAAGGTTTCGTCATATTGGGGTATTGCTTGTGCTTTTTCTCCTTGGTATGATGGCGATGCGGTTCGCGGCTAGTTATGTGTCGTCGGTTGCCGGTGGTGCGGGGATATTTGATCTTAATTTTGGTAATGATGGTATTTATGTTCACGATAACCTTTTGGCGCTAGGCGACGCTGGTAGAAACGTCTATCTGTACACTTTTCTACCTATTGACACTATTTATGCGGCGATATATGCGGTATTTTATGTCTATACTTTGGCGTTTTTCCTGCGGTGTACTGTGCCTAATTGGTGGAACCATACTCGATGGCTAGTATTGCTTCCTGTTCTAGGTGCTATATGTGACTGGTTGGAAAATATGTGTTTTGCTTTCATGCTTATCCAGCCTTCAACATCCGTAAATCCGTTATTAGTAACAAGCACTTCGCTACTAACTAAAGCAAAATTTGTCTTGGTGTATTTGTCGTTATCAATTGTGTTAGGGCTAGTACTAGGCTGGTCAGTGTGTTGTGCTCGTGTCAAGCGACGCCAGGAATAGTAGGTGTAAGCGTACAGCTGGAGCCTTGTGTGCTATAATAACTATATGCATATTATTCTTGGTGGGACGAGTGGGCTTGGCCTGGAAATGGCGCAGCAGCTCAGAGAAAGCGGCAAGCGCGTGTTGGTACTGGGGAAGACGCATAACGCTCAGGAGCACGGCGAGGGATTCCCGTTGGACGTGTATTATCCCGAGCAGGTTGAAGCAGCTTTGGCACGGATTGAGCAGATTTTGGGCGGCGACGCCATTGAACAATTCGTGTGGGCAGCGGGCTATGGCTGGCGTGGTAATTTTGAAGATCAGCTGGATGCACGCTCCATGGCGGAGGTGAACTTTACTGGTCCGTTGCCGCTAGTACAGTGGGCCTGGCGCAAGATGGCCCGTCAACATCAGAAGTCAGTGTTAACCATCATCGGTTCGACCAGTAGCGTCAAAGCTCGCGGGGACGAAGCGGTATATGTGGCGACCAAGCACGCCCAGGCAGGACTGGCGCGCAGTTTGGGAATGCAGGCGGATGAACAGAAATTGCCAGTGAAAGTTGCACTATTTTTGCCGGGCGCCATGAAAACACCGTTTTGGAATGGTCGGGAACTGCCGGTTGACTATCTGTTCTTTAACGACCCAGCCAAAGTGGCCGCGCACATCATTAACGCGGTTAATCACCAGCAGCAACCATTCTTGGAATGGGCGCTACCAAAGGGTACGTTGACGTAAGTTTTTTTCGTGATATAGTCAAGCTATGGAACTGATGGGTATAAACATTGTCGTTATTGGCGGCGGTACGGGTAGCTTCACATTGCTGAGTGGATTAAAAAATTATACACACAACATTACCGCCTTGGTTAATATGGTGGATGATGGTGGATCAACAGGACAGCTGAGGGACGAATTGGGGGTTTTGCCGGCTGGTGACGTCCGCCAGTGCTTGGTGGCGTTGAGTACTTCGCCAAAGGTGAGAGACCTATTCAACTACCGCTTTGACGAGGGTAGTCTCAAGGGACACGCGTTTGGTAACCTCTTCATGGCAGCTTTGGAAAAAATGACGGGTAATTTTACTGAAGCGGTTAAAGTCGCTGGGGAAGTGCTAAATATTCGAGGGCGAGTAGAGCCCATCACATTTGACAATATAACGCTTGTCACGCGACTGGCTGACGGTACGGTTGTGAGAGGTCAACACGAGGCTGAATCACTGATCATCCCGGTTGGTGAACGTCCGTGGCTGGACTTGGAGCCGACCGCTCGCATCAATCCACAAGCACGACAGGCGATACTAGACGCGGACTTGGTGGTGATTGCGCCGGGGCTGCTGTATGGTAGTCTGGCGCCGGCTCTGTTGGTCAGTGGCGTAACGCGCGCGCTCGCTGAGACCAAGGCTAAAAAAGTATACGTTTGTAATCTGGTGAACAAGCCTGGTCAGACTGATGAGTTTACGGTTGCGGATTATGCCAGTGAAATTGAACGCTTTGCAGGTGTCAAATTGGACCATGTGCTATACAATAACCATCGCCCGTCGCAGGAATTGATCGACCGGTATGCTAAAGATGGCGAACTGTTGGTCGAGTGGAACAAAGAAGAGCTGAAAAAGAAGCATTTTTACGCTTCGGGAAAACGATTGATCGCTGATGAGGTTTGGGAAAACACCAATGCTGCCAGTGACCCGCTGGCGGCACAACGTAGCTTGATTCGACACGACGCTGACAGAGTAGCACGCGAGTTGATGCGAATTTATTTTGCCTAGATGAATTGAAACTACAAAGGAAGTATACTATACTTGCAAAATATTATATTTTGTGATATAGTGTAAGTTGTTG
>CAUTLS010000053.1:0-3814 GCA_963539345.1 uncultured Candidatus Saccharibacteria bacterium | reverse complement strand
GTTTCTCACTTGCCATTTAGTCCATCACTTATCAATGAATTGGGCTTTTATGCAAAAAGGTTAAGTAAAGAGGAGGCTACTCGAAAATTAGGCTTAATTTTCACTGTTCTTGCGTTAATCGTCCAGTCATTAGTGGTATTCTCTCCTCCAGAGTCAGCAAATGCTGCAGACCCAAGCGATATGGTTCGAGGTGGCGTATGGAGTGGAAGCCAAATGATGAACCACTATGATGCCAATACTAACGACATTCGCTCATTGTTTGATACGATTGGCATCACTCGTGCAGAGCTATCAAATGCAACCCGCAACCTGCAGACATTACATAGCCGTGACGGTAATTATTCTTGGGGGATGACTCCTCACTTTGGGTCAGCCCAAGGAGAAGGTTCCTATTCTGTCAAATCAGCCGGCAGCGGAATGCGTAATTTCTACTACCGGCCACACCAGCTTTGGGGTAATTTTACCTATACAGCCTACGTAGGCCATTCAGCTAAGTTCGGTTGGTTCGCAATCATGCGTAACTGTGGTAATCTCATCACCAAAAGCATCCCTCCAGCACCAACCTGCCCTCCAGGACAAATCGGTACCTATCCAAACTGTTCTACACCTCCAGCTCCCGTAGTCACCTGTAATGCTTTAGAGGTGAAGCAAAGCGATAACAATAAATATCAGTTTACCGCTAACACAAGTGCCGCTAATGGCGCCAAAATACAAAAATATGTGTTTCAAGTTTATAGGGGTAATTCTCTTGTAAAAACTCTAGAGAGCACCACCCCAAATGTAACATATCAAGAAAAAACCCCTGGGTCATACAAAGTAACTGTAACACTCAAAACTTCTCTAGGTGACCGCACCTCTGCTGGCTGTCAAAAGACGTTCAATATCGCTGCGCCGGAAAGGTGCCCGCAAAATCCAACACTACTTAAAAATGACCCACGCTGTCAGCCATGTGCGGGCAACCCAACTCTTTGGATAGAAGATAAGCAGTGCTCTGCTTCCTTTATCCAACAAAAGAGCGCTATAAACCTCACTCAGAGTAATATGGACGCTACTAAGACCACCGCGAAAGCACATGATCGTATTACCTATCACCTAAAGGTCACCAACAAAGGTTTTGCACCAGAAAAATATACATTCACAGAAAACTTGGGCGACGTTCTGCAATATTCAACCATCTTTGAATCGGGTGGCGGAACACTCAAAGAAGATGCCAATAGCAATGGAGGCAAGACCATTCTCCAGTGGCCAGAGATAACTATCAAACCTGGCGAGACCCAAGAACGCACCTTTACGATACAAATGGCCAGTAAAATATCCTCTATGAGCACTGGTACCAGTAATCCTGGGTCCTTTGACTGTAGGATGGACAACACTTTCGGTAACACCGTAAGCGTTAAAGTTGATTGTCCAAATGAAAAGAAAGTCGTCGAGACAGTGGCTACGCAGCTGCCCCGCACTGGAGCTAGCGAAAATATGCTATTCGCAGGCCTAATCCTTTCAGTAGTCACATTCTTCTACTTGCGATCCAGGCAGCTCAAGAAAGAAGTGCGCATCATACGGCACACATATAACTCAGTAGGTACAATTTAAATAAAAGTTAGGTGTAGTCACAATGAAAGAATCACTTAAGTTCAACAACGAGGCCAAAACATCACACGAAGGCCTGAATGATCTGCGAGCAGAAACACACGATCGTGCAGCCGAAGTTATCAAAAATCGAGTCGAAAAAGAAAGCTCACCAGCAGAAAAATCAGAGGCTGAAGCACGTGAGCAACTCGAAAGAGTTATTGAAAAATCAGAAGCTGAAGAGGTAAAACAAGAAAAGAAGAAGCAACCGGCAAAAGCCGAACGCCTCATAACCAAGGAAGATCGCAAAGACAGCTTCAAAAAGACCATGGAGACAGTTCAAAGCCAGCTCCCTAAGTCCAGCCGAACTTTCAGCAAGGTTATTCATAACCCCACCATCGAGAAAGTTAGCGAAGTCACAGGTAGAACAGTTGCTCGACCAAACGCCATACTGTCTGGCTCTGTGGCGGCTTTTGTCTTAACTCTCGCTATATATACCCTAGCAAAAATAAACGGGTACCCTCTGTCGGGATTTGAGACGATTGCAGCATTCACCATTGGATGGCTTGCTGGTATGTTGTTTGACTACATCCGCATAGGAGTAAAAGGCGGGAGTAGCAGCTAAGCTACTACCGAATCTTAGGCCTCTTATTCTAAATTTATCGCAATTTTATTGATATTTCCCTGTCCGAGTCCTGATTACCATCCCTGAGGTCAAGCCTGTTGTTAGACGGCTTTGGTTGCGCTGAGTCTAGCTCTTGTTGCATTCTTTCTTGGATAGATAAATTCTCTTTATTAGCAGTATCTGAAGACGGCATAGCATTGGCAACCGGAGGTGTTGTCGGTATATCTACAGGAGTACCAGGATTATCCTGAGGCGACCGTGACAAGCCACCCATCTGACCACTACTCAAACTCTGCATGTTAGGGCCTGAACTAGCAGTAGACATTGGCGTTGGTATCGTCACTGGCGTCGCAGGAGATAACGCACCAGAAGCTTTTTGCGTTGGTACTGGCTGCGCACCGCCTATCTGCTTACGCTTCGATAGCCATTCATCCAGAAAAGATTTATTTTCTCGTAGTGCAGTAGGTTTAGGTGAAGCAGCTTGTGTCTTTGTATTTGCCCTACCCAACCGCTCAAATATTTCCTTCTCCACAACAGCACGCGGCCTGCCATATTTCGCAGAAGATAGCCTCACCAGCGCATCCCGCAACTGAGAGTTCTCCTGTCCCATCGGTGGTATCCAATTCATACTAAACGGCGCCGATGGAACATTATTAATCATGACTGAGGTAATTGATTGGAAGTTTGGCAACTTAGACAAATCATCCACATCAAAAACTGGTTGAAATTTCTTGACCATCAACTCAGCGTCCGTCACGCCAATACGCCCAGAAATCACCGTACCGACGTTACCGATAATTGCTTCACGTATCTTATCCGTCAACTGGGTCATGAACTGGTTACCCATGATAAGGCTTAGCTTATATTTACGAGCTTCAGACAAGATAGACTCAAAGCTATCTGTAGCAAAGTTCTGAAACTCGTCAACATACAATGAAAAATCAACTCGCTGGTCCTCCGGGGTATCGGCTCGAGCCATCGCTGCAGCCTGAAACTTCATCACAAAGATAATACCGAGCAGTTTGGAGTTCAACTCTCCCATCTTACCCTTGGAAAGATTAACCAATAGGATCTTATTATTATCCATTATCTCCCGCAAGTTAAATCCAGACTTCGTTTGTCCAATGATGTTGCGCATTGCATCGTTAGAGATAAATGGACCAAACTTTGCGACAACCCAAGACACAACTTCACCAGCTTCATTAGATCGCTGTGACGCTGGAAACTCCTTTGTCCAGAAATCAATTACTTGCGGGTCGGTAACATATTTCAGTTTGCTCTTCACAAATTCTGGGTCTATGAGACATTTTGGTATATCGATAAACGTTCCGCCCGCGGGATCAGACATCAATAACAACGCACAGTTACGGAAAATGTGCTCCAAACGAGGTCCAACGATTCCCGTATGCCCCGTGTCATACAACCCATACAGCATATTGATTGCTTCTTGCACCAAAAAGTCTTTCTGGTCTGGTGTATCAAACTCAAACATATTCAAACCAATAGGGTTTGTCATGTCGGCTGGATTAAAATATATAATATCTTCAACACGCTCTTTTGGCACCTTACCAAGAAGAGACTCTACCAAGTCTCCGTGCGGGTCAATAAACGCAAAGCCTCGAC
>CAUTLS010000052.1:0-4061 GCA_963539345.1 uncultured Candidatus Saccharibacteria bacterium | reverse complement strand
GCTATATTACGCATATCGTCTTCGCTGACTATAATTTTTGTATCTGGTACATCAAACCACAAATCCCGCTCTACTTCTTGATTTCCATCCAAATTAGAATCACGATTAGGTAAAGTTTTTACATTTGGACTTATGGGTAAATCTTGTATTATTTCATCTCTATCGTAATTATATAAATGTGTTTGAGTCGATGGAATAGAATTTGTATTCATATTAGAAGATGATTGATGACGACTTGAACTTACAGTGGAATTTGGATGAGAGTCTCTAAGTTTATTCTGATGTTTTCCAACCAATTTACCCGCAGCACTCTCCAGCTTTTCACGATCATATTTCTTCATGCCTTTATAAAGTAACATTTCACTAAGCCAGTCTTTTCCAACCCCTTGTTCAGCTAAACGTTTTCCATAAAGAGCAGCACGCTGACCGATAATTGCCCTAATTCCCAATTCAGATACAGCCTCTCTATGCGCACGAACAACCGCCAACCATTCCCTAGCATTAGGTACTCCACCAGAAGAAATATCTACATAAGAATCTTTAACTTGATCACCTAATACTAAAGCTTCTTCTAGCTCGGGATCAATATCCATAGGTACAAACGCAAAACGGTCAATGGTAGCTGCATCAATTGGAGTACGACCAACATATTCAGCAGTTGCACCGCGACCAATCGTATTTGCAGCCGCAATGAAACGAGTATCATCGTGGCGAGATATTCGCTTATCTGGAAACTCACCTTGATTATTCGCAATTGAGTTATTTAATATAGTTAATACAGATGGGTGAGCATTATCTATTTCATCAAATAAAAATACACCGCCGTCTTCATATGTTTCACGATATGCTGTACTGCGATATTCCCCAGTAGCATCACGATAACCCATAAGATCAGCCTTGGAAGTTGATGGACCAAGCGAAATAGAGCGGAAAGATAAGTCCAGTTCATCTGCCATCTGTTCTGCAGCTGTAGATTTACCACTGCCCGCTTCGCCATATAACCAAACAGGCACATCCGCCATTAACGCAGCCTTTAATAAAGGTGCGTGTAGGTGAGAGGCTCTCAACTTTTCGTGTTGTAGATTTTGAAATTGTGGTTGATCAGGTGTTTCATTAACCGTAATTCTATTATTAATATCTCTATCTGAATTTAACATAAATACACCCCCATTAATATGAGTAAAATTATTATCACATGAATTATAGTTTACAATATTCTATGTATAATAGCCAAATCACAAACTGTTAGGCAATATGAAGAGCAATATCAAACTCAGCGCCCTCGATAGTAGCTTTTGATCTATTACCATTAGATTCACCAAAAGATGCCAAAGTCTCAGCAGCTATCGTCGCGCGGTGTTCATTAATAGCTTGACGAAGCTGATCGTCATTGGTTGTGAGCTGCAGGATTATACGATCATCAACCTGCAAGCCCGCTTTCTTACGCGCACTCTGAACGTGACGAACAATCTCGCGCATCAGGCCTTCGCGTTTGAGATCAGGGGTGATATTAAGATCATAGACAACATTTGGCTGAGCAGACGCTTCAGGAGCATCAAGTTCTGAACCAGTCACTGCTTCCACCGACTTAACATTCAGCTCGTCCCGTGCAATATCGACTAGGAACTGAGCAACTTCTTCTGGTGTATTTTGCGAAATAGTGCTGACAAGTTTGGCGGAAGCCAGCGGTTGGCGAACCTTGATCCCCTCGGCGGCACGCTTCGATAGACCATCGTTGACAGCAGCACGCAAAGCGTTCATATCGCGTAGCATTGCCCTGTTAGTTTCGCCCGCAGACAACCAATCCTTCAAGTGAATCGACTCATCATCACCCGTCAGATTATGGTACAATTCCTCGGCCAAAAACGGCGTAAATGGAGCCAAGATATAGCTCAGGCGCACCAACACGTAATGCAGCGTGCGGTAAGCGTCATTCTTATCGCCGTCATCCTCAGACTTCCAGAAGCGGCGACGGCTACGGCGAACATACCAGTTAGAAGCGTCATCCAGGAACGGCAAAATAGGGCTGAGTGCATCAGGGATATTGTAGGTATCCATGTGACGCTCAACTTCGGCAACCAGCTGATGCAATCGTGATACAATCCAGATATCAAGCGGGTTCGTCATCTCGTTTAGTGGATCTTTCAGTTCGCCATCAAACTCCCAGCCATCCACCTCCGCATACATAGTGAAGAAGTCATACATATTCCAAATCATGGCAAGTTTCCTAGCCACATCACCAACGCTCTTATCGTGCAAAGCAAAATCCTCACCGTTGAGCAGCGGACTACTGAGCAGCAAAAAGCGCAAGCTATCCGCACTGAACTTGTCCATCAGCTCATTCGGGTCGGTAAAGTTGCCGAGAGATTTACTCATCTTGCGGCCATCGTTACCTGCCACCACGCCGGTGGTAATGACATTGCTGTAGGCATTTTTATGCTGGCAATCAGGACCAAAGGCACCGATCTCCGCTAGCGCCGTATTGACCGCATGCACATAGTAAAACCATGCCCGCACTTGGCCAATGTATTCGACAATAAAATCTGCCGGATAATTCGCCTCAAACTTCTGCCGATTTTCGAACGGATAATGCAGCTGCGCAAACGGCATACTGCCCGACTCGAACCAACAATCCAGCACTTTATCAATCCGCGTGAATTTCTCGCCATTAATCTCAAAAGTAATATCATCCACCCACGGGCGGTGGTAATCATCCAGCTCCACACCGCTTAGCTCTTTGAGTTCTGCATATGAGCCAACCACTTTGACGGTACCACGGTCACCCTTCCACACTGGCATGGCCGTCGCCCAGAAGCGGTCGCGGCTCAGATTCCAATCTGGCGCCTGTTCAATATTCTTGGCGAATCGACCGTGTTTCAGATGACTCGGGAACCAATTAATATTCTCGTTTTGCTCCAGCATCAGCGGCTTTTGCCCCTGGATGTCAAAGAACCACGACGGAATTGCCCGATACATGATGCGCTGCTTACTCCGAGGATTGAACGGATATTCGTGGCGAATATACTCAATTTTCCAAACAATTCCCTTTTCTTTCAAATCTTTGGCAATGAACTTATTGTTTTCCCAAACTTCCAGACCTTTGTAATTCGAATCAACATAGTAACCATTATCATCAATGACATGGAAGGCGTTAATACCGTAGCTCTTGGCTAGCTCAAAGTCGTCCTCACCATAAGCCGGCGCGATATGCACAATGCCCGTACCTGACTCGTGCGACACGAAATCCGCCGCGTAAATGGTGTGGATCTTGTCATTTTCTGGCCAGGTCGAGCCGGTATCAAGTGGCTGATATTTCTTACCCACCAATTCACTACCTGGGAATTTACGCACAATTTCGTATTCTAGTGGCTGGTGCTTTTCGTCCTGCAGGGTGCGCTCGAGGGCTTCTTCGGCGATGATCAGCTTTTCACCATCCACCAACACCTCACAGTACATCATCTCTGGATTAACTGCCAGTAAGAGGTTTGCTGGCAATGTCCACGGTGTGGTGGTCCAGGCAAGGATCGAGTAATCGCTATCGACTAGTTTAAACTTCACATACACACTCGGATCAGTAACCGTCTGGTAAGCGTCGTTGTCCATCGTCACTTCAGCCTTGCTCACTGGGGTAGCAAACTTGGTGTCGTACATCAGCACCTTTTCGCCTTCGTAGATTTTGCCAGCCTCATACAACTGTTTAAAGGCCCACCAGACACTCTCCATAAAATCCTTGTCCATGGTGCGGTAGGCACCTTTGAAATCCACCCAGCGGCCGATGCGGTCGATCACTCCCTGCCAGGTTTCGCTATTGGCTACCATGCTTTCGCGCGCTTTGTTGATGTATTTTTCTAGGCTGATGGTTGGCAAAGGATTGCCGTCCTTATCCAGCGGCGCTGACTGGTCGCTATTCGTCACAATCTGCCGCCGATCCATAATATTCATCTGCTTTTCGACGAAGTTCTCTGCCGGCAGGCCATGACAGTCCCAACCCCAGCGGCGCTCCACGCGCTTGCCTTTCATCGTCCAGTAGCGCGGCACCGCATCCTTAACGATTGAGCTCA
>CAUTLS010000051.1:0-4233 GCA_963539345.1 uncultured Candidatus Saccharibacteria bacterium | reverse complement strand
CAGCTAATGTACCGTCAAAATCAACGAATATATTTTTATTATTTATACAATTCCTCCATCTCTTTAAGCTTATCTGGGAAAAATACTTCAGGATGATAATTGAGTAACTTCTCCGCTCGAGATATATCAATGACTATATCAGAACCACCGTCTTCAGATAAAACAGTGATGCGACTGATTGACTGCGTACTATCAACAATTGCCTGAGCCGTCTCTTGAATAGAAATACCCCGACCCGTACCAATATTAACAACCCCAGCACCGTTCGCATTCACCGCACAGATAATACTGCGGGCAACGTCATCAGTATGTACATAATCACGTAGTACTTTTGCGCCACGAATCGTCAAATCATCACCAGCTTTCGCTGCTCGAATAAAGTTCGGTATCGCTCGGGCAATAGGGTCATACCCGCCATACATCACCGAAAACCGCAAAATGGTTAACTCTTTATTCATTTTTTTTGCGTACGACTGAGCGATGAGTTCACTAGCCATTTTAGTAGAGCCGTAGTACGAACCGCCAGCGACAACATTATCTTCTGTAATTGGACCGTGAATTTTCGACTGATCATACACTTCTGCCGTGCTGCCAATGATGATCTTCTCAGATTTCTCACCAAAATGAGTCAGCAGGTTAATTGTCGCGTCTATATTACCCAGTTTTGCATTTTCAAGTGTATCGTCAGTAGCTGTTTTCGGCACAAATGCTGCCAAATGAATGATAGCATCAAACATCTCATCGCTCACCTGTTTGGCTGCTGATTCTATACTTTTTTGATCTGATAAATCACACTGTATCCAGCGACCAGTGAGACTATCTGGCTGAGACCGGCCCAAACAGATAATCTCCCAATCAGTTGGCGCCATCTCTAAGAAACGTCTACCAACAAACCCTGAGGACCCCGTAACGAGAAGCTTCACTACAACTCCTGAAGAATACGGTCACGCTCAGCAACACTCTCTTCAACAGTCTTCATATCTGACAGCACCGGCTCAAAGTCCATACCTCGGATCCACACCAAGCCATCCGGTAAGGGGTTGGTATTGTTTTCAATCTTTGGCACAGCTTCACCATAACCAAGTTTAACGAACATTTCAGGCATATTTAGACCCGCCTGAGTAAAGAACTCGTGTGTCGTAAAGAAGCGACCAATATTAATCTCTGTTGGGTTTGGTATACCGTTTTTGTCATAAGCCATATCAACACCAAACAGACCGTCTGGTTTATCATCAACTGCCAATACTGCTCGACGCGCAATATCATCAAGTTCAGTATCAGAATAAGTCAACCCTGTGCCTGTTGCACCAGTAACACCGGATGGAGAAATTTTCGCCAGCTCCCAGTACAGTCGCTTACGTCCCTGAGCAACGACCAATTCGCCATCTTTCCAGAGAGACATCCATGTAACAGTTTCTGGCTCGAGTAATTCAGACACAGTAAAGTTACCATCCCATGAGCCATTTTTTTCTTGAAAATCGAGCCAGTTTTTAGCACTCTTAACGTCATGAACTGGGAGCGATCCACGACCACCAGCACCCGAAATCGCTCGAATCCACATCGAGCCACCCATCTCCTCGAGGAGCGCAGCCAAGTCGGTATCTCGACCTTCTATCAGCTTAGTCTTTGGAACCTTAATACCAGCCTTTTCCCAAAGCTTAAATGATTCAAATTTATCTTGTAAAATTTTCACTGTCTCCTTAGCCGGGAAAAATGTCTTGGCATTAATCTTCTCTCTGTTCTCACTCAAGAAGCCAACCTCGACATCATTCTGTGCGTGGACAAATTCAATATTTTCTTTTTCAATAATATAGTTTAAGAAATCGATATATTTAGGGTCGTTGGCAAATGGAGCTAGATATTTAGCATCAACTTCAGCACGCTGTAAGTAATACTTATCGGCGTCCGTACCTACAATATAATATTCCTCATCAGCCGCCCTTAGTGAGCGAATAAAATTCGCTGATGGTGAGCCGCCGGCTCCTGTAACTAAGATTCTCTTCATAATTCCTCCTATTTCTCCTCAAAAGGCGCAACGGCCTCTAATGATATTTTTAAAGCTTCACGTGCATCAACTGGATCAACAATTGCTGCTGTACGACCCATAGATTTAGCCATAAAGGCCTTCAGTTCTGCCGCCAACGGCTCTTCAAAATCTACTTTTATGACACGTTTTTCTGGATCACCAACTTGAAGCACAAACTCAGTAAATCCATCTTTCTGGATTTCTTTCATATTGTGTTTGTAGTATGTTAATTCTTGGGTTATATAGTTAGCTTCCAAATAGCCGAGCGATCCCGTTAGTGCAATTGTGCGAATCTTGACTGGTGTAAGCCAGTTTGCCTGAATAAACCCAGAAGCTCGACCATAGTCCATCAATATCTCTGCTGAGTCAATCTTTTTACTATGGCGAGTGCGTGAACCGTGACTAGAAATAGATCTTGGTTTTCGACCCAAAAGGTAGTTTACGATATCAACATCATGCACCGCCAGGTCAATAATAACATCGGTTTTTGGCTCTACCACTGGAAATCCACCAACACGCTTACAAACCACAGAAGTAATATCGCCAATAGCATTATCATCAACCATTTGCTTCAGTTTCTTGATAACTGGGTTAAACCGCTCAATATGACCAACCGTAAAGGTAACGTTATTCTTCTTAGCACAAGCAATCAACTTGTCAGCTTCTTCTACCGACGAAGCTATTGGCTTCTCTAGCATACAGTGAATACCTCGTGACATAACCTCTGTAGCCACCTCAAGATGAAATGGCGTTGGCACAACTACAGAAACTGCATCGGGTCGCGCCTTTTCAAGCATCTCCTTATAGTCGGTAAAGAACTTTACCTTATAGTCATCAGCCAGAGACTTTGCCTCAGGGTTTACGTCAGCAATTGCCACTAATTCTGATTCTGGGAGCATGAAGTAGTTGCGAACATGATTCCTGCCCATATTGCCAGTACCAATAACGGCAACTCTTAGTTTTCCTTCCTGCTTATTAGCCATTGATAGACTCCTTGACCGCCGCAGCAATTACCTCAATATCTTCGTCTGTAACCTTTGGATGGACTGGCAGAGATACAACTCGTGCCGCCAAGTCTTCAGCCACTGGGAAATCACCTACCTTATAGCCAAGCTTTGCGATATGTGGATATATGTGCAAAGGTTTTGGATAGTAAATACCAGCCCCAACACCCTTATCCCTTAGACTAGCAATAAACTGATCTCGCTGCATGCCCTTGTTTAGTAAAATGGTGTATTGATGATATACATGGTTTCGATTGTCGCTAATAGTCGGTGTTTTAATACCTGCAACGCCCGCCAAGGCATCATTTAATTTGCGAGCATTTTCTTGACGTTTTTTTGTAAATTCTTCTACTTTTTTCAGTTGTTCAACAGCAATAGCACCATGCAGATCTGACATGCGATAATTATATCCCAAATCTGCATACTCGTATGGTGCAACCATACCGTGTTGCCTAAACGAACGAATCGCTGCTGCAGCCTCATCACTGTTCGTCGTTACAATACCGCCTTCACCGCACATAATATTTTTGGTGGCATACAGAGAGAAACAACCAAAATCACCCAATGCGCCAGCTTTTATGCCTTTATACTCTGCGCCAACGGCCTGGCACGCGTCCTCAACAATTTTTAAGTTGTGCTTTTTGGCAATTTCCTGTAGTTCAGCCCAATCACACGGTTGTCCATACAGATCAACTGGCACAATAGCCTTTGTCTTTTCAGTAATAGCAGCTTCTATCTTGGAAACGTCAATATTGAACGTTTCTTCATCAATATCTACAAGTACTGGACGAGCGCCCAACATCAATATTGGATTAATAGTAGCGATAAAACTATACGGTGTGGTGATAACCTCATCGTTCTCTTTCACGCCAGCGGCATACAAAGCACAGTGAATAGCTGCTGTACCACTGTTTACTGCTAACGCATGTTTTACTCCACAATACTCCGCCCAGTTTTTTTCTAGTTCGGCAACTTTTGGCCCTTGAGCCAACATGCCTGATTCTATAACTTCATTTACTGCTCGACGCTCTTCGCTGTCGATAACTGGTGCTGCGATATTTATCATTTAAGTTACCTCCTTGACTTATTGAAACTATTATACCACACACCAACTAAATCTTATAGTAATACTTGGACAGTAGTACAGTCTAGTAGGATGTGGTTATTCGTTGATATATATAATATAATTGGTTACATTATGAG
>CAUTLS010000050.1:0-4314 GCA_963539345.1 uncultured Candidatus Saccharibacteria bacterium | reverse complement strand
GAATTGGGTGTTGCCCTTGATATGAATGGGGACATAACGAATCTAGCGGATGATAACGCCACTGATATGAAAGGAGATGATAGCTAGTGGGAAAATTTGCAAAAAGGCAGCTCTTAGGTAAGTATGCCCGAGAGGCGCAAATCACAAATATCGAAGCGAACGATGATCGTACCGTTGAATTGTCTTTCTCCTCTGAAGAGCCATATGAAAGATGGTTCGGAACAGAGATATTGTGTCATGACGATGGATGCATTAACCTAGACCGTTTTAATAATGGTTTGGGTACAGTGTTATTCAATCACGACCGTGATGCCGTAGTCGGACACATCGAGAATGTGTGGATTGAAGACAATCGCGGCAAAGCGATCGTTAAATTCGACGAGGACGATGAGTCTGAAAAGATTTATCAAAAAGTATTAAAAGGCACGCTACAAGGCGTGAGTGTCGGGTATTCCATAAGCCGATACGAGGAATTAATTGATTCCGATTCTAAAAGTTCCAACGGTCGGTTTACTGGTCCGGGTTATGTAATCACAGACTGGGAACCGTTGGAAATTAGTATTGTGTCCGTCCCTGCAGATCCAAGTGTAGGGGTAGGCAGAAGTGTAGATGATAATGAGGAGGAACCTATGAAAGGTGATGCAAAAGCAAAAGGCACTGAGCAAAACGTGCCACAAGTAGTACCGGAAGTACCAGAGTCCGGAGTTAAAGGTTTTAATGCGGATGACGCTAAAAAATTGATTGCGGCAGAACGTGAACGTGTATCCACAATCACAAGTCTATGCCGTGATTTCGAAGTTGATGGTGTAGATGAATTTATCAAATCTGGCAAATCTGTTGCCGAAGTTCGTGAGGCAGTAATGGATGCGTTGCGTGAACGCAATAAACCAGTATCCGTTAAAGTTGGTGAAGCAGATTCTGATAAGTTCCGCATGGCTATGCAAGATGCTTTGATGATGTCTGCAGGCATCCCTGTTGCGAACCCTGCACCAGGCGCAAATGAACTTCGGTCTATGTCTTTGATGGAATTAGCTCGTGAGTCCTTAGTTCGTGAAGGCTTAACCGCTAACTATGCTGACCGTTTGGAATTGGCTCGTGAAGCTATCAACTCCACATCTACCTTCCCAATTGCTTTGTCTAACGTAGCAAATAAGTCCTTGGTACAAGGCTATGAGACTGCACCGGCTACATTCGATGCATGGACCGGCAAAGGTAGTAATCGTGATTTCAAACCGGCAAAACGTATTTTACTTTCTGAAACAGCTGAATTGAAGTTAGTTCCTGAAGGTGGACAGTTCAAGGATTCTAAGTTGGAAGAAGCTGGTAACGACGTTCGTGTATTAACATACGGTCGTACATTCAGCTTAACACGACAAGCTATCATCAATGATGATTTGGGTGTGTTCAAAGATATCGCTTCCAAATTTGGTCGTTCTGCAAAGGATACCATCAACAGCATGGTGTACGGGTTGCTAACAGGTAATACCGTATTGAGTGACGGTAAAGCACTATTCGGTACTGACAGAGGCAACTTGGCGGCTACTGGTGCTGAATTAAGTGTTGCATCCTTATCTGCGGGTGTAGCAGCAATGCGCCGTCAAAAGCATATTGGCGAAAATCGTAATTTGAACATCGCACCTACATATTTGATTATTCCGCCAGAACTCGAAGCATTGGCTTACGAATTGGTTAAATCCACAGTGGACCCAGCTCGTAGCAATGGTACAGTTAACCCATTCGGCGGTCGATTCACTATTGTAGTTGATGCGGCATTAACAGATCCACACGCATGGTATTTAGCAGCTCGTCCTACAGATGTTCAAACTATCGAAGTAACGTATTTGAACGGTGTTGAAACACCTCGATTGGAAACACAAACAGGCTTTAAAGTTGACGGCATCGAGTACAAAGTAGCAATGGATTGCAACGCAACAGCGCTCGACTTCCGTGGCTTGTACAAAAACCCTGGTAAATAATTAGTAATTGATTTAGGAGGTAACTAGATATGGCACAATTCATTCAAGAATTAGATCGTATTGATTTTAAAAATACAGCATCCGATATGATTGCCGTAGGGGACATTGTCCCTGTCGGCAAAATGCACGGCGTGGCAATAACTGATATTGCGCCTGGTGCAATCGGTGCGGTTAAGGTCACAGGATGTTTTATAGTTGATGCAGTTGTGACAGATGCATTTGCAGTAGGTGATGTTGTGTATTTTGATAAAACGCAAAAGCGTGCAACTAAAACAGATACAAATCCAGTATTGGGCATTGCCATTTCTGCAAAATCTGCAAGCGCTAAGACCGTTGATGTAGCTCTTTGGCCTAATGTAGAAAAGTAATGTAAGGGCGGGCATACGCCCGCCTACTCCATAGGAGGTAATGCACTATGAAATTAGGATATAAGCCTAATGCACTGCTTTCTGTATTTGGCGAAAAGATTACTTACAAGGGCCAGTCTATAAAAGCTAGCTTGGAGATTGGCGAATATGACGGCAAAGGGTCCGGATTCGTTGATAAAGCACTAGCCGACAAGGCTCAAATTTGGGTACGTGCTAAGGACGTACCTAATCCACATCCAAAAGATGATGTGTATATCAATGGCGAGAAATGGTACGTTGATCACGTTTCAAACTTTGACGGCAAGATGTATTGTTTGGAAATTGTCCATAACGTGAGGGCGGTGAGACCGTGAGTAATGAACCTATTACGATTACAGACACAGCCACACCGTATCTGAATTTCATTGCAGAAACAAAACCGGACTGGATGCGTAAGGCATTAAAGTCAACAGGTTGGATGATGCAAAAGGAAATCAAGCAGGGCATTCGGTCAGGTGCACCGGGCGGACGTAAGTATCCTAACTTCATGGCACCTGCGCGACGTGCTGCATTTGAGTCAGCATTTGGTGCTAAACTTCGCAAAGCATACCAAAGTGGCGGACGAGCTGAACGAGAGGCCTGGGGCTCTAAATCGCGAAATGCCTTGCTTGATATGGGTATTAGCGCCAGGGCAATCGGATACAGTCCTCTAGGTAAGCTATCGAATGCAGTCGGATACCAATATGACAAGGGCAAACAATCCGTCCGAGTTGGGTGGTTATCTAATTCGGCTAAACGGTTAGGCGAACGCATCGAAGAAGGGTACACTAAGCAAATTACAGAGCCTATGCGCAAGAAGTTATTTGCCGCAGGAGTACCGTTGCCTAAGGGTAAATCTATGTTCAAAATTCAGCCACGTCATACTTATGGCCCTATGAAATCAGAGTTGCAACCTAAACTTAAATCTTATATCGAGGGTAAGATAGGCGACTACGCTATTTATGGCCCAGCAGCACAATCCGCGTCACGACGGAACTACAAGGTAAGGTGATTTGATGCAACAGACAATTCCAATGTCACGCATTGTCAATCGATGGGCTGAGGCTCTAGCGAACGACGAGGCGTTGACTAAATTTTGCAATGACAAATATGGAAAGCCGGCGCAACTGTATATCGGTTATGACGATGTTGACGCCCCGCTTGAAGATGACTGCCCTTGCATCATATTACTGCCAAGTAATAAAAGCGAAGGGCTTGCGGATACCTACACATATTCATTAATGATCGTTTGGGGTATTGTCCATGAAAGTGCAACTCGTGTTAAGAACATTATTCGATATGATGGAGCGCTAGAATCGGATAATCTAGGGCAGCTAATTATTGAATGCATTTGTAAGGTGAATCCGTCGTTCCCAGTAATCGACGTTGATTATGAATTAGACTCAATGAATTGGCGCCCAGTATTCACTGGACGTCTAACAGCTACTATAGAAATCCCGCATGTAATCGGTGGGAATATTGAATATTAAAGGAGGAAATGCATATGGCAACAGCAAAACGTGCACAGGGCTCTCAGTCCCATGTGGCGATTGCGTTTGAGGCGGATTTTGGTACAACGCCAACCACTGGCGGTGTAATCACTCCGATTATTTCTAGCTCCGTAAAAGCTAGTCAAAATTTAAACGACTCCACAGTAATCCGTGGCGATCGTAATCCCGCAGCGCCATTCCGTGGCAACATTGACACGTCCGGTAGTTTAACCGTGCCTGTTGGTGTAATCGACATCGGATATTGGCTAAAAGCTGCATTCGGTCAACCGACTTCTAATACAACTGGCCAAGCACCAAATAAGAAGTCTGAGCACGTATTTAAAATCGGTAATACGATGCCGTCGTTAACTATTGAACAGGGCTATCCTGATGTTAACGTGTTCCAACAATTCGCCGGTGTGCGAGTTAGTAAATTAGGCTTTAAATTTGGCGGTGATGCTG
>CAUTLS010000049.1:0-4698 GCA_963539345.1 uncultured Candidatus Saccharibacteria bacterium | reverse complement strand
ATATTTAATCTTGTGAAAACCTTTTTCTGAAGATCCCCTAGGTTATCACTATTACTATAGCTAATGTCACATTCGTTCAAGATAAATTTAAAACAACTTTCTACTAAATTTTTAGCCTTGTCAATAGCATCATTCGGTGATTTTTTAATACTCTCCTGCATTAACCTTATTTCTTCAGAAATATATTCATCATCAAAATACTTAACCGTATCCGCCATAATAATTTCTAGAGTTCTATCATTTGGCGATATTCTCGAAATATCGGCTTCTAACTTCCTCGCCCATTTATCTTTTTCATCACTCCTATGAGGAGAGTCTTCAGGTAGTTGCCAATAGTGCTTAAGGAGATCTCTTGTTAGGATTAAGCCTTTTTTCAGATTCATCAACTAAGAACCGCTCAAGAGCCTTACCCTTGCTCACTTTTTGTTCAGGATTTGTATTATATCTATCTTTTACAGACTCCCCGACACTGGACATAGTCAACTCTTGAAAACCTTTATTGCTAAGGTCGAGTACAAAACCACTGTCTTCGAAAATTGCTATAGCTTGTGAACGAATTGTGTCATTCATCTTTTCCTCCCTTTCTTCCTCCGGATAATATGTGGCTCTTGTGTCTTTCTTTAGCTATCTTAGTATACTTTCTGATAAAATCGCTTTTTGCATCAGTATACCCATCCCTATCATATTCAAATTCCTTCCAAAGCTTTAGTTTCAACTTCTCGTACTGTTTGGCAATGTCTCCATTCTCAATTAGATAATCCCTAAAGTAGATCTCATCATTATCCCCCACAACCCTAATGTGGAGATGAAATACCTTATCCGCAAAGCCCTGTTTGGTATATCCCTTATTCAATGAGATTCGTTTTGCTTTCTCACTCATGCACAACCAATTATTTTCAACAAGGATATTTTTTACAGGCTCTAATTCTTTTTCCGACGGGACTTCAAGCAATATATCTACTATATTCTTTGCCTGTATATTTGGGATGGCCGTACTACCAATGTGAGATATTCGTGCTATGTATTTTTCTGGCACCAATGAGGAGATGGCTTTCACTTCCTCATCATACCAGCGTACCCATTCTCTATTGTGTTCTACAAGAAATATGGGGAATAATTGCCACAATTCTTCCAAACTCATTTTCTCTAGCTCTCTGTCCATCATATCCTCCTACTCAAACCTCACCACAAACCGCATACCTCGTCCGTGTGGTGCAAACTCATAATCCAGACCCTTAGCGTCAAGCAGCATTTTCACAGTGTAGAGGCCGATGCCGCTGCTGTCTGCATGTTGCTTCGTGCCGTCACTGCTCCGATAAAACGGATCGAAGACGTGCTGGAGTTGCTGCTTGGTGAGTGGTTTGCAAGCGTTTTCGATGGCCAGCTCATGCTGGTCGCAGGTAAGTTTTATCACACTCCCGGCGTCGCCGTGGCGCACCGCATTTGACACCAGATTCGAGATGACGTGGCGCATCATGTCGCGGTTGGCACGAATGGTCGTCGGCTCTGTATTAACCGTGAAGGTCATGCCGCGCGTTTTTGCCAGCAACATATAATCTTCAACCACTTCAGCAAGTAGCTTATCAATCCTCAGCCGCTTTTCCTGGCGCACAGCCTGCTCGGCCACACTGCCAGAGCGCAACACATCATTCACCATCGCCGCCACGCGATCAACCTGCGCCACCGACTCCGCCAGGTATTGGTCGTGATTTTTATATTCGCCAATGTTCAGCTGCATGTTTTCGAGCATAATCCTGAGGGCTGCCAGCGGCGTTTTCAACTCGTGCGAGGCCGCGCGGAGGAAGGCAATTTTTTCTTTCTCAAGCTGCGTGATCCGCTTATTTTCATGCTCCAGCGAGCGAATCGTCTGCCACAGATTTTGATAGAGCTCATTAATATTTCGCCCCAGCACGCCGATCTCGTCATGGCTATTCACCGGATAATGCGCGTCCTTTTCCAGCCGCTGCATGGTCGTCGTCACTACTGCCATCTGACGAATCGGTCGCGTCACAAAACGGCTATAGATGTACGAAAACACGAGCGCCACCAACAGCGAGCCGAGCATGGTATAGGGTAGTACGTGCAGTGTGGCGAGCTTGGCTTGGGTGACAGGTGCCACGTCGGCCAGTAGCTTGACCGCAATCGCTCGCCCCTGCTTATCAGCCACACTACCCTGCTGCAAAATCACCGAGCGCGGATCGACCGTTTGGCCATCAGCAATTCTTACCACGCTAGTATCGACCGATTTACCGCTATCCGTCACGATGTCGATCGATTGAAACCCTTGAAAATACTGGTCTCGCCCGTCAATTGTCAGCGTGATATTAACATTTTTCACCTGAGCGAACTCTTGGCTGAGACGACGCATTTCCTCAGTCGATTTGCCGCGTAGTTCAGCCACGAGCGCCGTGAGATTGTCCGCCGCCTCGCGCTCTTTTTGCTGCAAATAAAATTGTGGCATCAAGGTGTAAACCAGCGCATGTACCAGGATGATCAACGCCGCAAATAAGCCGATTGATACCAAAAATGTTTTGGGGAATAATTTAAGATTCTTCATAGCGATAACCCACTCCCTTTACCGTGATGATGCAGTCCAGGTGCAATTTTTTGCGTAAGTTTTTGATGTAAACGTCAATCACCCGATCAAATGGCACCTCATCGTCGCGCCACAGCTTGTCAATGATAGCCTGCCGGCTCCAGACCATGTTTGGATTATCGACGAGCAGTTTGAGCAGCTGTACTTCCTTGGGTTTGAGATGCGCATCATTGTCATCATAAAACCCTTGATATGCCATAAAATCTACCGAGGCTAGACCATGGTGCCACAAGGTTTTGGCGGGCTGCTGGCGGCGAAGTAGCGCCTTGATCCGCTTCTCTAAAATCACCAGCGAGAACGGCTTACTCATATAATCATCTGCCAGCTCATCAAAACTGGCAATTTGCGTCGGCTCATCATGCAGCGCTGTCAACATCAATACCGGCACGTCGCTGGTCTGGCGAATTTGGTGCAATACTTCAATGCCGCTCATCCCTGGTAGCATAATATCCAGGACAATCACATCCGCCCCAGCAAATTTCTCTAGCGCTTCCTCACCACTGGTCGCCGTCACCACCGTAAAGCCGCGCTGGCGGAGGAACTGCTCGGTGCCAGTGCGAACTGCCGGTTCGTCTTCAACAAGGAGGATGTTCACCGCTCGTACACCCGTACGTACATGTCGTACAATTCTTTTTTGTATTGCTTCACAGCCTTGTCCCCTGGCCATATTAATTCATGACCAATGCCCATGTGTGCTGGCGTCGTTTCATTTGTAAACGTGGCACCACTGTTTTTGGCCATCTTTTCTGCAATATCACGCGCCATGGTGCTGTCAATCAAACGATCCTCGCTACCGATGATCAAACCAACGTGCTTCAACCCTACCGCCTTCAAATCGTTGCGATAATTTTGCTTGACGATGACATAATTTGCCAATGCTCGGTATGACAACGCACCATCAAAGAACTGGTCTGGCAGCAGATGATTGCCGTAGACATTACGCAGCAGTGCCACTTGCCACTTTGGCACCTGAGAAGCGTCCGGCTCGTAGTACGGTGAGAGCAGCAGCACTCGCGAAAACAATCCATCACCATATTGCGTTAGCCACGTTGCCAACGTGCCACCACCCGAATGACCAATCACACCCAGCTCATCACCCAATCCACTAACCAACCCAGCACTATCACTCATAAACTTCACCAATTCACTGGCGCGAACTTTGCCGTGCTGCTTGCCATCTTTCAGGCCATGGTGCGGTGCTCGCGGCACGTAGACATTGTATCCCGCCTGATAGAACCAATCCGCCAACTCCGCCATCGCCGACGGCTCGCCGCTAACCCCATGAAGAATCATCACCGCCCGCGCAGTTTTCTTGCCGTGAGTTTTCAGAATTGGGCGAGATTCTGGACGCACCTCGCCATTAGCCGCATCATCAGCAATGACCTTTTGAATGTCCTTCACCGACTGGTCATAATCACGCCACTGAATGTGAGCCTTTTGCAGGTCAGCACTACGACTTGGGCACAGGAACACCCAAGCAACAGACACTGCGACCAGCACCACCACGACACCGGCTATTGTTATCACCAGCGCTTTACCACTTACTGCCATGAAACCTCCTTGCTCCAATCAACGGATCGTTATTTTGCTTCCTGCGCTGCCAAAATCCGCGCCTGAATATCGTCCAGCTGAGCGTCATCCATTTTTGGACCATCAGCAGTCGTCAGCCAACCTGGATATTCCGCATAAAATGCCTGCTCGTGCGACACTGCCGAGCCAATTCCCTTGGCCAAATCACCATGTAGCGGCACCAACTTGGCATGCACATGCGCCACGCCTGTGCCTTCAAAAATCAACGCCACTCGCGGTGTATCAAAGGCCTGCTCCAAAATATTGGCAACCTTTTTCACCGCCAGCATCATCTCAGAATACAATTCATCATCCAAAGAAAATACATAATCGCCTGGATTCTGTTTCGGTATTACCACAGTAAAGCCTGGCGTGTTTGGAAACGGCGTCAAAAATGCCAAAAACTTCTCGTCCTCCCAAACTTTCCAAGATTTCATGTTGCCCGATACAATGTCGTCGAAAATTGTGTGATTCATACTCCTCCTTTATGCAAATAAATCGTTCAATGCCTCACTCACCGTTGGATGAGTGAA
>CAUTLS010000048.1:0-4813 GCA_963539345.1 uncultured Candidatus Saccharibacteria bacterium | reverse complement strand
GTATGAGCAAGCGTGATTATTATGAAATATTGGGCGTTCCAAAGACCGCTTCTGAAGATGAGATAAAAAAGGCTTTTCGTAAATTAGCAATTAAATATCATCCTGACAAACAGGGTGGCGACGAAGCTAAATTTAAGGAAATTAATGAAGCCTATGAAGTTTTGAAAGACAAGCAGAAGCGACAGCGTTATGATCAATTTGGTCATGCTGGCGTGGGTGGCGCATCTGGTGGTGGCTTTTCTGGTAATCCGTTTGAAGGATTTGGTGGATTCGGCGGTCAAAACGTTCACTTTGATTTTGGTGACGGTGGACTAGGTGATATTTTTAGCCAATTCTTCGGTGGTGCAGCTGGCGGTTCTGGGAATGGTCGTTCGCGTGGGCGTGATGTTGAAACTAGTGTAACATTAAGTTTTGAGGATGCGGTATTTGGTGTAGAAAAGAAAATTAGTTTAATGCTGGATGTTGAATGTGAGCATTGCCATGGCAATGGTGCCGAGCCTGGATTTGGAATGAAAACGTGCCCAACTTGTAAGGGTGCGGGTCAGCAAACTCGAACGATGAATTCGCTGTTTGGGCAAATTCAGCAGGCGGTTGTTTGTGAAACTTGTCACGGTAAGGGAAAAGTTCCTGAAAAAGAATGTTCAGTTTGTCGAGGAAAAGGCACGACCCGACAGAATCAGGATATCACTATTAAAATTCCGGCAGGGATTGATGATGGCGCGACAATTCGTCTGCGCGATCGTGGAGAAGCAATTGCTGGTGGTAGTAGAGGTGATTTGTATGTCCACATTCGCGTTAAGGCGCATAAAAAATTCACTCGTGAAGGCAATATTATTCTTAGCGAAGAACATATTTCTATGGTTGATGCGGCACTGGGAACGGAGATTGACGTGGAGACTGTGGACGGCGTAATAACGATGAAAATCCCAGCAGGCACTCAGAGTGGCACCGACTTCAAGTTGTCGGGTCATGGCGTGCCGCACTTACATAGTGAATCTCGTGGTCCGCATATTGTGGGTGTTATTGTTGATACGCCAACCAAATTGACCAAAAAGCAGAAGGAGCTTTTGGAACAATTTAAGGGCGCGAAAAAACGAGGACTGTTTTCTTAGTATATTTGTCGAGAAAAAATCCTGTGTTATACTGAAGCTAACATAAGAGGGATTGAAGGCATGGGATTAATTTTTCTGATAATAGTTATTATTGTAGTAATTAAGCTAATAAAATTATTACAGAGAGGTAATAGTCAGCCGTCTAATTACTCCGAAGATTATCGGCAGGGATATTGGGATGGCGTGCGTGATGCACAAAATGGATGTGCCAAAATTGAGAATGACAACGGTCAAATAAGACTTGTTACTGAGAATCAAAATGCGGCTTCGCGGCTTGCGAATATGCCGTTGAATATCAGTAAAAATGAGAATCTCGATAATATAATTCCTACTAGTATTTCCACATCTGAAGAGAGAGCAAATACGGTTGCTGTGCCTGTTGAGAATAATATTGAACGAACATCACATATTGATGACAAGGAAAAGTTGTTTGCGGTGTTTATGCTGACTCTACCAATTGAACAAGCACCACATATTGATGACAAGGAAAAGGAGAGGGGCCGTAAGACTACAATTAATATAGCGCTATATACGGCATCGCTACTTCTGACTGCGGGAATATTGCTTCTGGCTCAGACAATTAATCTATCTATCCAACTTAGGTTTGGATTGGTGTGGCTGTTTATTTTTATTTATTATATTATTGGTCAGATATTGTATGCTCGCTTGCCGATATTGAAATCTGCGTCGACAGCACTTATTGGTACGGCTTTGGCAGCTGTGCCAATTGGTGGCTGGACTATGAACTTGCTTTTAGGCATCGACCTCGCATGGTGCTGGCTTATTGCCTCTGTAATTGGTGCTGTTTTGTGTGTTGATGCTACGGTGAGATTGAATAGTCGACCCCTTGCTTATGTATCGCTACTATCGATGTTTACGATGACGACTAGTTTGCCGGCTGTCGTGCATGCGCAGCTGGTCTGGTATTACGTTGTAATGCTGCTATTTGGATGTTTGATGACTGTGGCTGCGTATTTTTCTAGTCGTCTTCCTCGTCAGTTCGTCGAACCGTTAAACGTTGTAAATCCGTTTATCGTGCCGATGACGATGTTTGTTGCGCTTAGCTCATCGGTATATATGGGTACATTAGATATTAGTGTACTGTTATTTGCTAGCGTTGCATATTACTTTACGGTTGCTCTTGTCGAGAAGTCTAAAAAGATGCGTACTTATGAATTGACAACAGCTCGCTTATTGTTAATGGTGATGGCTACTAGTTTCGCAATGTATTTATCTGACGATAATCAGTTGGTCGTAAGCGTAATTCTAGGGTTAGCGGCACTTGGAAATATAATCTGGTCCGCCGTATCAATGTACATTCAGAAACAGTACGATAGACATCATGAAATAGTATTGTGGGCTAGTTTTGCTGTGTCATTAAGTACTCTGTTTGGTGTGATCGGCTCTGGAGATTTGCTACGAATGATGGTTGCTTCTATTTTAATCGGTGTTATTTCAGTAATTAGTCTTGCAATTCTTTTTTTGTTACGTCGTGCCCGCTTTGGTATTATGGTTGTGATATCTGGGATTCTATTGGTGCCGATTGGTATAACACTATTTAATATCGATATAGCCATAGCACCACGCGTACAGTATCTAATTTTTCTATTCATGACGCCACTGCCAGTTATTTGCCGATTGCTAGTTTTGAAGTGTCCGAATATTAGTAAAAGTCAGGCTGCTTTAGTATATGGCGCTGCGTCAACTTGGCTATTAATGGCGATGTTCACTTCAGCGATGATAGCCACTTATGCGACAGAGGAAGCCTTGATGTGTCTATCGGGCGCGATAGCTATCGGTGCTGGCATTATGAGTGTGGCTGTATGGCGCGAAAAAGTTTATGAGTTTGTAGTTGGAGTCCATACCTCTTTAATGTTGTCAGTATTTTTGCTAGCTTTAGGTTTTGCGATGTCTAGTGAAAACATATCTATTTTAATGGCGTGGATAAATGTATCGTCGCTATTAATAGTAGAATGGCTTTATCATCGTCATGGCAACACAGCCATCAAAAGTCGTGAGCTGCTTCTATATTCTATTATTGGCGTAGCTATCGTTGTTGTGTTGTCGTCAATTCATCCGATAGTTTGGTTGCCGCTAGTGGTGTCACTATACTATGCGTTTTACCGATGTCGTAGAGAGGTTTATTTGGGCGGGGCATATCTTACGACAATCATCTTTGTTTCATTATCCCTGCATTGGTTGAATATACCGTTTAATGACAATCTTGCAATTGCTGCATGGGTGAGTCTAGTTGGTTTTGGGTCTTTGTACTGGCTGTTGCAAATGAATAGGCAATCGTCAATTATTAGTGATATGACGCTGTGTGCTGCTACAGTTCCAGCGATAGCGCTTCCAATAATTAATCTACTGGCAACATATGATTTGTCGTTCAAGGTATTGGGGTGGCTAGCGGCTGTAGTAGCTCTTTACATGGCTGTACTTGCTAAACGGGATTGGCGAATAATGACAATAGCTGCACACCCGAGTCTAGTGTTGTTGCTTTACCTTATAGCTCAATGGTTTGCTATTCCACTCGAATTCATGTCAGTCGTTGCCCTGGTTGTTTTTGCGGTGTTTTACGGTCTGGCTATTGCTGCGCGAATCAGAAAGATGTCGAGTCGTTGGTATTACTCTTCGTTCTATAGCGCCATCGGCTGGTCGGTAGTCTTATTGTCTATTGCTACATCAGTTAGTGCTACTGTGGCGTCAGTGATTCTGGCGGCGCTAGTGTGGATAATTAACGGTATAGCCTTGATGTTCGAAGGTGTTCCTAAAAAGAATATTTTATATTTTGATTCAGGTGTGATCCTGATTTTGTGCGGCGTTTTATTTACTATTAAAAACCTAGCCTTACCCGTTCACGCTATCACAATACCATATTTGTGGTCAGCGGCAATTCTTTCGGGAGCGGTGATGTCGTGGCGTTGGTTGGGGTATATTCATAAGTCTACGACAGTACATCTAGTACTGGCTCTCTCTGTGTTTAGTCTGCCGACTATCGTTCTGGCGTTTGCAGGAGACAGCGTTATGGAAATATTATTCCTAATAGAGCATTCATTGATGGTTGTCGTGGGATTGGTGCTTAACAAACGGCTGATTACGACCTGGGGTGCCGTATGTGTGACATTAGCTTTGATATACCTATTGTCGGGATACACTTATGTATTAGCTATTTTGGCTGGTATATCTATCATTGTAGCGGTGATAATTGTGGTGGCGAGAGCCCAAAGAAGCAAAAGACAAGATATTGCAAAAAGATAGTTTTTATGCTATAATATGCCACATGAATAAAGAGGCGACCCTTAATACAATAGAGACAATTGAGAATCAGTCTTCTGTAGAGGACCTTTATGGTCAGCTAACAGATTTGTCGCCAAAAATTGTTACGATGTTTAATCCATCAAATCGCAAAGAAGAGGAGGATAGGTTTCTTTCTGGGGAGGTTAGAAGCCCTCAGTTTTACTATGAAAAGCTCAATTCTGCTGATTTTGACGAAGCTGTAGAAAAGATACAGGAGATTGGTAATAAGATATTAAATCATCCTAGCCTACCGCCATCACACAGGGGCGTCTACGAAGAGTTTATCGCAGATTACTCAAAGAAGACGACGCTACTTAATTATGCGCAACAGTATAACAATGCAAAATCAGAAGAGGAAAAGAAAGCTGCCGCTGAGAAGTATAGGCATCTGAATATTGAAT
>CAUTLS010000047.1:0-5366 GCA_963539345.1 uncultured Candidatus Saccharibacteria bacterium | reverse complement strand
TTGCTGTATAATGAGAGAGTTGTAAATAGCTGACAAGTCAGGAAATAGTGAGGGAGACATGGCTAAACAAACAGATAATCAATCCTATGATGGATCACAAATTCAAGTTCTCGAAGGACTTGAGCCGGTCCGTAAACGCCCAGGTATGTATATTGGTAGTACCGGCTATGACGGTGTACACCACTTGATTAAGGAGATTGCCGACAACTCGATCGACGAGGCTATCGCTGGGTATGCTACAAAAGTTGAAGTAGTGCTGCTGGAGGACGGCGGTGTTCAGATCACTGACGATGGTCGTGGCATACCGGTTGATAAACATCCGAAGACTGGTATGAGTACACTGGAAACTGTGTTAACAGTGTTGCACGCTGGTGGTAAGTTTGGCGGCGGTGGCTACAAGGTGTCATCTGGACTTCACGGTGTTGGATCAAGTGTTGTTAATGCTCTCTCTACTAAGATGATTGCTGAAGTGGTGCGTGACGGTCAGCTCTACCGGGTGGTGTTCGCAATTGGTGGCATTGTGGAGCCACTCAAGAAGGTCGGTAAGGCAGACCGGCCAACTGGTACGCGGATAATTTTCTATCCCGACCCAACAATATTTAAAGAAACGGTTGATTTTGATTATAAATGGGTGGTTAACTATTTACGCCACCAGGCATACTTAACCAAAGGCGTGTACACCTCTGTTGTAGACGAGCGTACGGGTGATCGTCAGGCTTTCTACTTTGAAGGCGGAATTCAAAGTTATGTGAAGCATTTGAACTTGGGTAAAGATGTTTTAGCCGATGCGCCATTTTACGTTGAAAAACAAGTTGAAGACTGCATGGTAGAAATTGCTGTGCAATACAATGACACCTATATTGAGACAGTAAAGCCATTTGCCAACAACGTGTTGACGCCAGACGGCGGTACACACCTAGTCGGTTTTCGTTCAGCGTTGACCAGGGTCATCAATGACTATGCACGCAAAAATAGTCTGCTGAAGGAAAAAGAAGACAACCTGACTGGCGACGACATTCGTGAGGGCTTGACAGCGATTATTTTGGTTAAATTGCCCGATCCACAGTTTGAAGGTCAGACCAAGAATAAACTTGGTAATCCAGAGATGCGTCGCTATGTTGAGCAGGTGATGAATGAGTACTTTTCGTATTATCTGGAGGAAAATCCTGGTGTTGCTAAGAAGATTGTTGGCAAAGCGACCTTGGCAGCGCGAGCTCGCAAAGCGGCACGAGCAGCTCGTGATAACGTGATCCGTAAGGGCGCACTTGATGGTATGGGATTACCGGGTAAATTGTGGGACTGTTCAAGTAAGAGCCCAAGTGATAGTGAAATTTACATCGTTGAGGGTAACTCGGCGGCCGGTTCAGCCAAAGAAGGTCGCGACAGTAAAACACAGGCAATTTTGCCACTTCGTGGTAAGGTGCTGAACACTGAGCGAGCTCGGCTTGATAAAATGTTTGCCAACAAAGAGATTGTGGCAATGATCCAGGCATTTGGTGTTGGTATTGGCGATCAGTTTGATATCAATGGTCTGCGTTACCACAAAATTATCATCATGACCGATGCCGATGTTGACGGTAGTCACATCGCGACTTTGCTGTTGACCTTCCTATTTCGTTATATGAAAGAGGTGGTTGAGGGTGGTTATGTGTACCTTGCTAAGCCACCGCTATACTCAATCAACCGCGGCCAGAAGAAGATCTACGCATATGATGAGGCGGAGAAAGACAAAGTCTTGGCAGACCTGATTGCTGATAAGAAGGGTCGCGGTACAGCGATTGATGATGAACAGGATATCACAAAGCAGGCTGGCGTGACGATTTCACGGTTTAAGGGTCTTGGTGAAATGGACGCTGACCAGCTATGGGAGACGACGATGAATCCAGAAAATCGCGTGTTGATTCAGGTCAGAGTGGAAGACGCCGAGGAAGCGGACGCAATCTTTACGCGACTGATGGGTGATGACGTGAGCTTGCGCAAAAGCTTTATTCAGAGCTGGGCAAAAAATGCTAACTTAGAGGATTTGGATATTTAATCATGAGTGATCAGGACAAACAGATGCAACCAACCAGTGAACATGAGTCAATTGAGGCAACACCAGATATGGTGACTGAAGTATCAGCAGGATTAGAGCGACGCCGACTTGAAAATGTGATGCAAGACAATTTCTTCCGTTATTCGATGAGCGTCATCGTTGACCGGGCATTGCCAGATGTGCGTGATGGTCTGAAGCCGGTGCATCGCCGTATTTTGTATTCAATGAATCAGAACGGCAACCGTAGCACTGCGAAATTCGTCAAATCAGCACGTATCATTGGTGACGTGATGGGTAAATATCACCCGCATGGTGACTCAGCGATTTATGATTCGATGGTTCGTTTGGCACAAGATTGGGCGATGCGCTATACCTTGGTGCAAGGTCAGGGAAACTTTGGTTCAATGGACGGAGATCCACCAGCCGCTCACCGTTATACCGAGGCACGACTTGATAAGCCAGCTGAAGAATTATTGACTGATATCGAGAAGGAAACGGTTGATTTTAAGGATAACTTTGATGGTTCAGAGCGTGAGCCGATTGTGCTGCCGGCAAAGTTGCCGAACTTGCTATTGAATGGCCAGATTGGTATTGCTGTTGGTATGGCAACGAGTATCCCGACACACAACCTGGGTGAGTTGGTAGATGCGACAATTGAGCTGATCGATAACCCTGAAGCAACGGTTGACGACTTGCTGCAGCATGTGAAGGGTCCAGATTTTCCGACGGGCGCAATTGTCTACGGTGGTGCACCGATGCGTCAAGCATATGCGACTGGTCGCGGTAGTGTGATGATGCGAGCAGTAGCGGAGATTCAGGAGACAAAACGAGGCCGACATCAGATTGTTGTTACCGAGATACCATATGGTGTAAATAAAGCAACATTAATTGAAAAAATTGGTGAGCTTCACAAAGAAAAGCGGGTACAGTTGGCTGACCTACGCGATGAAAGCTCTCGAGGTAAGGTCCGCATCGTCATCGAGCTGAAAAAGGATGCCTATCCAAAGAAGGTGTTGAATCAGCTATATAAATTAACAGCGCTCCAGACGAGTTTTAATTACAACATGCTGGCGTTGGTTAATACCATGCAGCCACGAATTTTAGGTTTGCATGATATTCTGAGCGAATTTGTCAAACATCGTCAGTCTGTGGTGCGTCGCCGTACTGAGTTTGAGCTAAAAAAGGCAAAGGCCCGGGCGCATATCTTGGAGGGCTATAAGATTGCGCTGGATCATATCGATGAGGTGATTAAAACCATTCGTGCTTCAAAAACTCAGGATGAGGCAGAGAAGAATTTGCGTGCTAAGTTTGGGCTGAGCGAGATTCAAGCCAAGGCTATCTTGGCGATGCAGCTGCGACGCCTGACTGGACTTGAGCGTGAAGCGGTCGAAAATGAACTCCGCGAACTCTTGAAGCTGATTGCACGACTAGAGGCTATCTTGGCTGATGAGCAAGAGATCTTGAATATCATCAAGACTGAGCTCTTGGAAATGAAAGAGAAATATGGTGATGAGAGGCGTAGTAAAATTATCAACCATGAGCTGGGTAAGTTCTCTGACGAGGAGTTGATCCCAGAGGAAGATGCTGTTGTCCTTTTGACAACCGAGAATTATATCAAGCGAACTTTGGCAAGTGACTACCGCAAGCAGAACCGCGGCGGTAAGGGTAAGCGCGGGATGACTACAAAGGAAGAAGACATCATCGCACAAATAATTCCAGTAAGTACGCATGACTACCTGCTATTCTTTACCAACAGGGGTCGTGTATTCCGTCTCAAGGCATATGAAGTCCCGGCTGCTAGCCTCAGCGCTAAAGGTGTTGCTGCCGTGAATCTGCTCCAGCTTCAGCCAGAAGAGAAGATCACAGCTATCATTAAACACGAGAAGAACGCGAGCGATGCTGGTTATCTGTTTATGGCGACGAAGAACGGTACTGTTAAGAAGACTCCGCTGAGTGACTATGCTAATATCCGTACGAATGGTTTGATTGCCATAAAACTAGATGATGGTGATGAGCTGAAATGGATCAAGAAAACTGATGGAGAGAGTGATGTAATTATTTCAACATCAGCTGGTCAGGCGATTCGATTTAACGAAAAAGATGCGCGGCCAATGGGTAGGGCTGCTCGTGGAGTCCGTGGAGTCCGTCTGCGGCCAAACGACCGAGTAGTCGGTATGGATATTGTGACGAGTGACGACCAAACACTATTGGTTATCAGTGAACAGGGCTTCGGTAAGCGTACAAAAGTAACCAACTTCCCAAGCCACAAGCGTGGCGGAGTGGGCATTAAAGCGGCGATTGTGACGGCAAAGACGGGTCCAATCATATCAGTTCAGACGATCGACCCGACTATGACGGATGCTATCTTGGTATCACAAAATGGACAAACGATTCGTATTAGTCTCAAAGACATCAAGCTACTAGGCCGTACGACTCAAGGTGTTACTATCATGCGGCTGGGCGATAATGATGCAGTATCTTCTATAGGCTTAATGGAAGAGCGGTCTTCCGAAGAGGAAACTAAATGAGATATTTGCTAGTGCCTTTGTTGGCATGGGCATTGGCTCAGGGCTTAAAGCATATCTTTCGCTTGATGGGTAGAAATCGCCGAGTATTTAGTAAGAATCCAAAGTCGCCCCTCTTGTTGTCTGGGGGTATGCCAAGCGCTCACGCTGCAACGGTCGTTTCGTTAGCTACTGTTGTCGCATTGTATGATGGTGTTGATACGGTGCAATTTGCTATCGTTCTCTGGGTGACCATGATCATTCTATATGATGCTATGATGGTGAGATTTTCCTCTGGACAACAGGGAGATACGCTAAATCAGTTGTTGGATGAGCAAAAAAGTTCTTTGTCTCGCATCCGTGTTGCACATGGCCACACCCCTGTTGAGGTTGCTGTGGGTGCAACAATAGGATTGTTTATCTCGCTTGTTGTCTTTTTCGCAACAAAATAATTACAAAATAGTATTGACCAAAGGTTGGTTGATGATGTATGATAAGTATCAGTCTGGTCGTGGGGATGCGAGCGAAACGACAATTACAATCTGTAATGATCAAGTTACGTGAGGATTTTTGGCCAGTCTATCGAACTTTAACAATTTGATTGTGCAATATCATCGTCAGTTTATATTTTTGTAGAGCCTTAATACTTTGATACAAAGTAGATTTTTAACGGAGAGTTTGATCCTGGCTCAGGATGAATGCTGGCGGCGTGCCTAACACATGCAAGTCGAGCGGCAGCGAGGGGTGCTTGCACCCTGTCGGCGAGCGGCGAACGGCTGAGTAACGCGTAGGAATTTGCCCCAAAGTGAGGAATAACTGCCCGAAAG
>CAUTLS010000046.1:0-5552 GCA_963539345.1 uncultured Candidatus Saccharibacteria bacterium | reverse complement strand
GCAGAAAATCCCTTGATTATTCCAACTTGGAATACAAAGTTCGACGACCCTGTTCTGATTATTGCTTACAAAGTTACTCTATTAACGGCACCTCGTAAAACAGATGAAGTTTCAAATTTTAACTATTTCGATATTCATGAGATCAAACAAGAAAAGTTGGATTCTACGCTGGTTGACAACCTTTCAAAGATATACAAAGCTAGCCGCCAACCCTCTCAACTTACACATCCACTATAGTAAATTATTCTCTGTAGACCGCGCATCCATACAAATATCACGATACGGCCCAGTAATGAGTTCAAACTCCTGAACTCCTATCCGCGCTTCAATATCCTCAATTCGCCGCAAGGCAGACTCTTTATCTCCACTAATGATTTCCGTTTCTATGAAAATACCTGCATCGCTAATCTCATCAATAGTAATTGTCAGTCCCGGCTCATCATCACGCTTAAATATCCATCGAAACTTATTGACTTCAGCTAATTACGTTGAATTCAATTCTCGGCGGCTGTGTTATTGGTGGTAAAGGGTAGCTAAAGATGGCAGACAATACGCTAATCGGGCAGATACTTAAGGCGATCGAGATAGACGTTTACGATATTTAAGAGTTATATTTTGCTATACTGTAATCATATGCGTAGCTTCCTCTGTATGACAAAGACGTCAAACCAAGCAGAAATAACTGTTAAAGATGTCTTCACCGTTGATTTTTTGCCCTTATTGTTATCTATTGTCGTTATGGTACCACTGTTATACGGAATAGGCTGGCTTATCGGCAGTGCTGACCCCAGGCAGGGAGTTCCCAGTTATTATATTCAGGTGCTATTTATGCAAAATCCTCTCGTTGAGTTAATCATGGTCGCCGCTGCCTGCTTTATTGCTGTCGGACGAGAACCCCAGATACGCTTTTGGTCGACAATGGGGATGGCTACACTCATTGCCCTAGTTGATGCATCAAACTTTCTTTGGCATATCGATGTCAGCGGCTATTTAAGTATCTTCGCTGGTATTCTTTTAATGATCTCTGGTTGGCGGCTATGGGATTATTACGAAGTGCGTAAAATCTACACCATGCCAGAACCGTATTTGACCAAGGCTGCGCTAGCAACATATATTGCTCTCGGCATTTTGGCGATTATTCTACTCATTCCATACGGTAACTAAGCAGAACGATCAAAAACCTTGCATTCTACCCCTAATCTATGCTAAAATACCAGGGTTAATATCAAATCACACGAAAGGTGAGTAATGAGTCTGAGTCGAATCGGAAAACTGCCGGTGGTTATTCCGGCCGGTGTGACAATCACGGTTGACTCTGGTGACGTGGTCGTTAAGGGCCCGAAAGGTGAATTGACACAATTCATCACGCCAGCAGTTGAGGTGAAAGTCGAAGACGGACAAGTCACGGTTCATCCGAAGGATGAGTCCAAAACTGCTCGCGCCCAGCACGGTCTGATGCGCGCGCTGATCAACAACATGGTAATCGGCGTTACCAAAGGCTACGAGAAGCGTCTCGAAGTCAATGGTGTCGGTTTCCGCGTAAGCTCCAGCAACAACGAACTGGAAATGGCGCTCGGGTTTTCACACCCAGTCAAATACAAAGCCCCAGAGGGTATCACCGTTACCAATGAAAAGATGACCATCATCGTCAGCGGTATCAATAAACAGCAAGTTGGCCAAGTCGCTGCGGAAATCCGCGCGCTGAAGAAGCCTGAGCCATACAAGGGCAAGGGTATCAAGTATGCTGACGAGCAAATTTTGCGCAAAGCAGGAAAGACAGGTAAGTAATCATGCTAGGAAACAAGAAATTACTCAACCGCGCTCTTCGCAAAAACCGCGTTCGCGCTAAGGTTTCAGGCACTGCAGAGCGCCCACGCCTAACTGTCACCATCAGCAACCTGCACGTTAGTGCTCAGCTGATCGACGACGTCGCTGGCAAAACAGTGGCTGCCGCAACCACCGTTGGCACCAAAGCAAAAGGTACGATGAGCGAGAAATGTGCTGCCATCGGTACCGAAATCGCTAAGAAAGCAAAGAAAAGTAAAATTAGCGCAGTGGTCTTTGACCGCAACGGCCGCCAGTACGCTGGTCGCTTGAAGGCCTTGGCTGACGCTGCGCGCCAAGAAGGATTGGAGTTCTAGTATGGCAGAACAAGCTGCAAATACTACCCCACGCGCAGAAGGCCGCCGGCCTCGCAGTCCGCGTGGTGGTCGCCGCGATGACCGGCGAAACGTGCGTGATGACGCACCAAAAGAGTTTGAAGAATTGGTTATCAACATTGACCGCGTGTCCCGCGTGGTCAAAGGTGGCCGCCGCTTCCGCTTTAAGGCGTTGGTGGTTGTCGGTAACCGCAAAGATAAGGTTGGTGTTGGTGTAGCCAAAGGTGCCGACGTGCAAGCTGCTGTTGCCAAGGCAACCTCAGTTGCTAAGAAGCACTTGATCACCTTGCCACTGAATGGCGAAACAATTCCACACGACAGCGAAGTCAAGTTCTCAGGCGCCCGCGTGCTGATCAAGCCAGCCGCTCCTGGTACTGGTATCATCGCTGGTGGTGTTGTCCGACAGATCATCGGCGTGACCGGTGTTCGTAACCTGCTCACCAAGTCGCTTGGTTCAACCAACAAGGTGAACATTGCCTATGCAACTACTGAAGCATTGAAATCACTCGTTCCGCGCGAAGAATGGCTCAATGCTCAGCCAGTCAAAAAAGCTGCTAAGAAGGAGGCTAAGTAATGAAATACAACGATCTCCAAGTTTCAGCAAACAAGAATAAAAAACGCGTTGGTCGCGGTATCGCTGCCGGTCAAGGTAAAACCGCCGGTCGTGGTACCAAGGGTCAGAACGCCCGCACTGGTAAAAAGCTTCGCGCCATGTTCCAGGGTGGTCAGCGTCCATTGGCTCAGGCTGTACCAAAAGCTCGCGGCTTCAAGAGCTTGCGTACACCAGCTCAGGTAGTCTACCTCGACCACTTGAACGCCTTTGACGGTAAAACCGTTGACAACGCATTGCTATTTACCGAAGGCTACATCGCTACACCGTTCCACACGGTCAAGGTGATCGCCCGCGGTGAGTTGAAGGCCAAGGTTGACTTGAAAGTCCAAGCTGCGTCTGCTTCAGTCGTCACAGCGATTGAAAAAGCTGGCGGCTCGTTCGAAAAAGTTCCGACACCTTTGCGTAAAAGCGCAAAAGACATCGAGTCTGACGAAAAATAAGACCTATCTAGTCTTGTGATCAACAAAAAACGCCTCGCTAGCCCGGGGCGTTTTGCTTTACTGCTATTTTTGGACTCAACACTGGTATTTAGCCAAATACTCCTGTATACTGGTTAGAGAATTCTATATATTGAAACGACAGAGGGGAAAGTACACGTATGATTAGCTGGAAGACCATTTGGCGGTCATTGAAAAATAGAGATATGCAAAAACGCCTATCAATTGTAGTAGGTATCATTGTCGTATATCGGTTGCTCGCGCACATTCCAGTGCCACTAGCTGAGCCAACACAGTTGCGCCAAGCTATCAGCTCAGCATTAGGCAGCACAGATCTGGGAGGGTTCCTTAACCTTCTGTCAGGCGGTGCTTTGGCGAGCTTTTCTTTGGTATTGGTTGGTTTGAGTCCATTCATTACCGCCAGCATCATCATCCAGCTGTTGACAAAAGCCATTCCAAAGCTAAAGGAGTTGCATGATGATGGCGAAACTGGACGCCGTAAAATTCAGCAGTGGACGCGTCGTATCACCGTTCCACTGGCCATCATCCAGTCAATTGCTTTCATCTTCATCTTGCGCCAAACCATCTTGGCTGGCGGATCAACCGTCCTGAGCGACCCAACCATCATGGAATGGACAGTTTCAGTTGTCGCCATGACCGCTGGATCAGTCTTACTAATGTGGTTAGGTGAGCTCATCACCGAGCAGGGAGTAGGCAATGGTATTTCACTGTTGATTTTCGCAGGAATTGTCAGCCAATTGCCTCAGATGCTGGCTACTGTCATCCGTTCGCTCTTTGACACCTCAAACGGCTCGCTGAGCGTATTTGGCTGGTTCCAATTGCCGGTCAGCCCGACCATGTTCTGGGTGGTATTCTTCCTCTTACTCATGATGTTAATTGTCCTGTACTTCCTAGTGAAAATCAACGAAGCACAGCGCGTCATCACCATCAACTACGCCAAGCGCGTCCACGGCAATAGCAACTACGGCGGCATTAAAAGTATCTTGCCAGTCAAGCTGATCGCCGCTGGTGTGATCCCAGTCATTTTCGCCGTAGCTTTCCTGAGCTTGCCGCAGTTCATCGGTCAAATCATGAAAGCATCCGGCAACGAAGGGCTACAGTCCCTCGCCAGCACCTTGATCACTTGGTTCCAGGCGCCAAACCCAGGCAGCTTTACCGGTAGCACCGCAGAAGCCTTCATTTATCCTGTGTTGTACTTCATCTTGGTCATCGCCTTCACATACTTCTACACGGGCTTTAGTTTTGACGCTACTGAGATATCCGAAGGCTTGCAAAAACAGGGCGGCTTCATTGAAGGCATTCGCCCAGGCAAGCAAACCGAAGAGTACCTCCGCCGCACCGTCAACCGCTTGGTCTTGTTCGGCTCATTAGCACTTGGCGTGGTCGCTATCTTGCCGTTCGTCGCTGAATATCTGATATATCACATCACGGGACTGACCGGCACTCGCTTGTCAATCGGTGGTACCGGTATCTTGATTATCGTGTCAGTCGCGCTAGAATCCATTCGCCAAATTAGCTCTCGTGCCTTGATGGTCACTTACGACGACTTTGATGCCGACGATTTGGGAAGCGATAAACCAAAAAAACGGCGATTGCTCCGCAAAAAATAATACACTAAATCCCCGCACGAAACGGGGATTTTTATTTGGTACAATACCGAGGCTAACGTACTCTGTAAGAATAAGTTAGGGGAGCATTCTCTGCAGCGCGACTTTCATTCTGGCAAACCGGTGCGATTTCCTTGCTGATATTATTTTCATCAGTCATTTTACAGCTTGGAACCTCAAACAAATTGAACTGATTTGTTGGTGAAATTGCTTTCCAACCATCGTCTTTCTTTACTGCAAACATCCGCGCGAGCGTGTTGCCACAACCAGAGCCTAATAGTAATTGTTTTTCGTCTTGAGAATACGCAATCACGCTGACCGCACCATTGTTATCTTTGCAACCTGATCGCTCATTTTCTTTTTTCAGAAACTCACGAATTTCTTTTACGGACGCGTCGTGCCGAGCGATCGCCTTATTTCCCTCAAAACGAAAGCCCAATGAGCCCAAACTCACGAAGCCGCTGCCAATCTTTTCCGTCGCTGCGTATGGTTTGTGTGGTGATTGACAGTTCAATTTCCATACCAAACAACCAACAATCAGCATCAACACTGCTATCACACCAATTAAAACGGGCACCAGCAGCTCAACTTGTGATTTTTTTGTTTGAGACTTTGTTCGATTTTTCGTACTTGCCATAAAAATCCTTATGTTAAATTTGATAACTCAAGTATAGCACATAAATTTATGGAAATATGTTGTGAGATAATACATATG
>CAUTLS010000045.1:0-5669 GCA_963539345.1 uncultured Candidatus Saccharibacteria bacterium | reverse complement strand
CTTATGCGGGAAACCGCGCCAATTTACAGCCAGTAGCTGACCAGATCAATTTCGTGGAAGGCGACATTTGCGATGCCGAGTTGATGGACAAATTAGTTGCTGAAAACGACATCATTATGCATTTTGCCGCCGAAAGCCATAACGACAATTCTCTGCGCAATCCGTGGCCGTTTGTCGAGACCAACGTGGTTGGTACCTACACTATCTTGGAAGCTATCCGCAAGCACGGCAAGCGCCTCCATCACATCTCGACCGACGAAGTATTTGGCGACTTAGAACTCGACGATCCCAACCGCTTCACCGAAGATACGCCGTACAATCCGTCCAGCCCCTACTCCAGTACCAAGGCTTCCAGCGACATGCTGGTACGCGCCTGGATTCGCAGCTTCGGCATCAAAGCGACGATTTCCAATTGCTCAAACAATTACGGCCCATACCAGCACATCGAAAAGTTTATTCCGCGCCAAATCACTAATATTTTGAGCGATATCAAGCCCAAACTGTACGGCACCGGCGAACAGGTCCGCGACTGGATTCACGTTGATGATCACAACTCGGCCGTTCACCTCATCTTGGAAAAAGGCGAACTGGGCGAAACCTACATCATCGGCGCCGACAACGACCACGTCAACAACAAAATGGTGATTGAACTTATTTGCGAGCTGATGGGCAAAGGCAAGGATTGGTATGAGCACGTCAATGACCGCCCTGGCCACGACATGCGCTACGCTATGGATTCCAGTAAACTACGCCACGAACTGGGGTGGCAGCCACAATATACTGATAACCAAACAGGTATGCATGACGGCTTACTGCAAACCATTGAATGGTACCGCGAACACGAAGACTGGTGGAAAGCCCAAAAAGAAGCGGTTGAAGCAGCCTACGCAAAGCAGGGTCAATAGAGAATGATCGCTACAAAAAATATATATTCTCAGCGAGAAATGAACTTTTGCCGACGATGTGGCACAGCACTGAATCGAACGTCTGGCGGGTTTTGGGTTTGCGATAATCAGCATAGTATTTTTAACAATCCCCTGCCAACTACTGGGGTATTCTTTTTGACATCCGACAGACAACATGTCGTATTGTCCCGGCGAGCTATTAATCCCGGTAAGGGTATGATTGATTGTATCGGTGGTTTCCTAGAAGCGGGCGAAAGCATTGAGGATGCTACACATCGTGAAATCACCGAAGAAACAGGGCTGACGAAGGAATGGTATAGTCCGCTCACTTACTTCTGCTCAGTACCTGCAACATATCATTTCCAGGGTGAAGACCTACCAATCCTCACCAGTCTATTCTGGGCAATCCTGCATACCGATGCACAACCGAAACCAGGCGATGACGTTGCTGAAATAGTCACGTTGCCGCTTGACGGAATTAACCCCGATATCGTGTTCAATGATGATATTAGAAAAGGTTTTAAAAAGTTCTTGGAGGAGGAAGTATGAACTTTGACCCATCAAATTATAACGAACTCACCGTCACTGAGTCGCCAATCCCAGGATTATTTGTAATCACGATGCCTGTCCACGGCGACAACCGCGGCTGGTTCAAAGAAAACTACCAAAAAGAAAAAATGGAAGCACTGGGACTGCCGTCATTTAACATTGTACAGAACAACATCAGCTTTAACGATAAAGCTGGCGCCACTCGTGGCTTACACGCCGAGCCATGGAACAAGTTCATCTCTACCGCTAATGGCCGAGTATTCGGCGCGTGGTGCGATTTGCGCAAAGGCGATAGCTTCGGCACGGTTTTCACGCACGAAATTAATCCTGGCACAGCAATTTTCGTACCCAAAGGTGTTGCTAATGGCTATCAGACACTTGACGACAACATTGCCTACACCTACCTGGTCGACGCGCACTGGTCGCCAGATGCCAAATACACCTTTGTCAATTTATTTGACCCGGCACTTGGTATTAACTGGCCAATCAGCCAAGAGCAAGCGATCATTTCCGAAAAAGACGCCGCTCATCCACTACTTACAAATGTAATTCCAATGGAGGTTTAATATGAATTCAAATAACATTTTTATCGTCGGAGCAAATGGTCAATTGGGGCGAGCACTTCGTCAACAATATCCAGAAGCACGGTTCGCCGACATAGACGAGATGGACATCACTGACCGCCAATCAGTTGAGTCATTCGACTGGTCAGGGATATCGATCGTTTTAAATGCAGCAGCCTTTACTAATGTTGACGGCGCTGAAACACCAGAAGGTCGCGTAGCAGCTTGGAAGGTTAACGCCTCAGCGGTTGCAAACCTAACCCGAGTTTGCCACACTCACAACATGACTTTAGTACATATTTCTAGTGATTACGTATTTGACGGAACAAAAGAACCTCATTTTGAAAATGAAGACTTCAGCCCATTGAGCGTTTATGGCGCCTCAAAAGCAGCTGGAGATTTATTAGTCGAGCAACTCGATAATTTTTACTTGCTGCGCACTACTTGGGTGATTGGCGAAGGTAAAAACTTCGTCCGCACTATGCTGGGATTGGCGGAAAAGAACATTTCACCAACTGTTGTTCATGACCAAATTGGCCGATTAACCTTTACTCGTGAATTGGTGAGAATTATTGACCACCTGCTATCAACTCAAGCGCCATTCGGAACATATAACGCTACCAACGACGGACCATTAGAAAGCTGGGCGGATATCACTAGGCGGATTTTTGAGTTAGCTGGGCGCAATGATCTGACCGTTACCAACACAACAACGGCTGAATATTTTGCCGGCAAAGATGGCATCGCCCCTCGACCACTAGGTAGCGATATGAGTCTTGATAAACTACATTCTACCGGGTTCACTAGTCATGATTGGACACATGATCTAAAAGATTATATAATGAACTAAAAGGAGTTTTTATGAAAGGAATAATTTTAGCAGGTGGATCGGGTACGCGCCTTTGGCCAATTACCCAAGCGATCAGTAAACAGTTAATGCCAATTTATGATAAGCCGATGATTTATTATCCGCTTACCACACTGATGCAGGCAGGAATTCGCAACATTTTGATAATCACCACACCAGACGACCAAGCTGGCTTTCAACGACTCCTTGGCGACGGTTCGCAGTGGGGTATCAATCTGGAATATGCTGTCCAGCCCAAACCAGAAGGTCTAGCACAGGCTTTCATTATCGGTGAAGAATTCATTGGCAACGACAAAGTGGCTCTAGTCCTAGGAGATAACATCTTCCACGGTGAGCGGCTAGATGAATCCCTACAGGAGTGTACCAATCCTGACGGCGGTACGGTTTTTGCTTACAAAGTTTCTGACCCAGAGCGATATGGTGTTGTCGAGTTTGACGAGCAAAATCAAGCCATTTCCATCGAAGAAAAACCAGACGAGCCAAAATCAAACTTCGCCGTGGTCGGGTTATATTTTTATGATAACGATGTTATTGAGATCGCCAAAAACGTCCAGCCTTCAGCACGAGGCGAGCTGGAAATCACCTCCATCAATGCTGAATATCTGCGCCGCGGTAAATTGCAAGTCCAGACTCTAGATAATGGCGATGTTTGGCTTGACACCGGCACTATCGATAGCCTAACTGATGCCGCCGATTTCGTTCGTGTCATCCAAAAACGAACTGGCCGCATCATTGGTAGCCCAGAAAAAATCGCTTTCAAAAATGACTGGATTAGCCGAGAACAACTTAACACGCTTGCTGAGCCGCTCAAGAAATCTGGTTATGGCAAGTATCTAGTTAGAGTAGATTTTCAATCAAGCTAAAACATGCCTCGCAATCTGCTGCATATCCCACTCAAGCTATCCTTTGATACGTTGCTGGGGTTAGCAAATAATACTCTTTCATTGCCTAAAACCTCAATAAATACAGCCTTTATGTCGTCACTACGCGTCAAAATCAGGAGACGAGATTCTGGGGTTATATTTTTGTCCTCGAGCAAAGTCTTAGCTATAACCTGCTTTGCACTATATATGTCAGCATTAGGAGTTGACCACCTGGAAATTATTTCCTGTGTAGTAGTAGACTGTCCAGTCAGAGTCATCATAGATCTATTAAAAAATATATCACCATCAGTTTTCTGATCACTTCTAACTGAAAGTATAGCCGTAGACTTTTCTCGACAGATTGGACTCTCAGCTATAGTAATCGCATGGTCAAATAACTCTGGTGCAGTAAACGCTGCCTTTACCTTACCCTGCAAATAAACTCCAAACACACCAACCCCGTTTGAAAAGGCCATCATTATAATGCCTACAATCATTAAAATCTTGACGCCACTTGACCGCGCTTTGTCTATAAGCGACATAGTTAGCATTGCCATAACCAAGCTAGTCAACAGGAGTAAACTTAAAACAGATTTATGATAATAGTAATTAACTTCGCCATTGGTTATTTTTTGAAATATAAATAACACCATAGAAAATACTAATGACACAACTAGCCCAATAGTTAGAGGATTAACTGTTCGCTTCTTATGATTATGCCACAAATATGCCACAGCAAACACCGCCCAACTTAGCACATAGAATACATCAAAAATCAACACCCCACCCCGATCATTAATTTTATCTGATGTCACCCTCTCAAGTAATACATAAATAGCCCCCTGTACAAAGCTAAAACTGACAATAAACAAAAGACTGCCCAGCAAAAGTTTTGACAACTTTGCTTTTTGATTACTACAAAAATAATCAGCCACTAAAGTAAAGATAAATATACCCAACGCAACTGGAAGTAGGAAAAAATAGGATAGACCAACACCAATAACAGAAAAGGTTGCTAATAGCCCGTAGGTATACTTTTGTGTAATATCGCTTTCCTTGCAATATAAAAATAGTAAGGCTATAACCAAAAGCAGCAAATGGAGACTCATAATTTGTGGCATGAAACCGTCAGTAAACGCAGAAAACATCAAACCTAATAATGTGTATATCGTACAGGAGATAACAATAATAGCTGACATCCATGGCTTTTTCTTATTATCTAATTTAACCAGTTTCGTTGCTAGAAAGATAAACGCAAACACTAAAAATACATAGTTAATTATCGAATATAATAAAAAACTAACTAGCTTTTTATTAATGTCAGTAAACCTACTCATAAACGGTTGTACAGCCTCATTAAAAACCCAAGCATTTATATGATAGCCCTGAGGGTAATTGTTGGCAGCAGAGCCTAGCATAGAGTTAATCGGCAACTGGTTACCTCTTGAACCATAGACATAGCCCTTTTGCCTCTCGATGGTGTCTATAAAACTAAGATGAGATATATTATCTACCCCTGAGCCGTTAGCCACTCTTAAAAGATCGGCGCTCTGAAAACTAGAAAAAGATTGCGTCAGCATCAGGATAAATACAGTAAGGCTCACTAGAGAACTAATAATCTCGCTTAATGGGAACCATCTGCTGGGAGGAGTGAAACGACAAAATACAACAAGACCTAGATTAAATCCACCGACAGTCCAGGCAAAGAGCCATATTGACATCGGCACCTTGAGTACCCATGGTACAAAAGCCAACAAAGTATTAATACTTATATAAACCGAAAGAGTAATAAATAGTCGACCCATAAGACCTAGTCGTCTAGTCGGCAGAAATACTACCGCGGTAACTGTTGCAGCCATTATTAAAATTAAGGCTTGATTGAATACAACACCGAGAATAATAACTACAATATAAGCTATTA
>CAUTLS010000044.1:0-5751 GCA_963539345.1 uncultured Candidatus Saccharibacteria bacterium | reverse complement strand
GAATAGGGTTGGTAAAGAGATTGATAAGGCCAACCCGATATTGCAACACTTACCATTTGAGGACAGAGACTATCGAGTATTTTCTTGCCAGCCGTATCGCACGGATATCAAGAAATCGCATAAAATTGGTATCTGTATCACTATGGCTGGACGCAATGGCGAGGCTCTCCTGAGTCAAATATTAGAGAAATTAGCTAAACTTGGCGCGACGCCAGATAACTACGACATGAAGGTAAATAATTACATCATACCGACCAAGAAAGAAAAAGATAGTCGAGCCGCTGTACCATGTGGCGACGGACGACCATCATGGTGTTATAAGTTCCGTGATTATTAACCTAACTTTTTAGTGGCATAATGATGTGGATATAATCACATTTTTTTGCCGTAGACTGGATGATACAAGGGGAGAGTTTACCACTGAAAGCAAACGACACTTCATCTCCGTCGGTGACATTTAACGCCTCAGTCAAGTACCGAGAATTGAGCGTAATCTGACCATCAGCGGAAATCTTAGCGGTAGCTTCTGAGGTATTTTCACCAAGTTCTGAGGCGATAGAATGGATGGAGATGATGTTATTTTCAGCTGAAGCATTGATAGTAACGCCGCCGCCTGACTCACGGGCAAACAAACTAGCAACTTTGGTGATGCGACTGAGGTCGGCGCGCGAAACGATGATTTCCGTTTGTGACTGCTGAGGAATCAGCTGGCGATAATCTGGAAATTTTCCATCAATTAGGCGGCTAATAATTTCCAGTTCTGGTGTCTGGAAACAAACTTGATCATCACCAAACAATATCACGATGGTTTCTGTGGCGTCGCTCAAACTACGAATGACTTCCTGTAGAGCAGACGTTGGAATGATAGCTGCAACTTCACCATCTGCTTTCATGAGTTTTCGCTCAGCCAATCGGTAACCGTCGGTCGCCGCCAGATATAACTCATTTTCAAACGTATGCCAGTACACCCCAGTCAACACTGCCCGAGCCATATCAGAGCTGGCCGCCAAAATAGTTTGCGACACCGCTTTCTTCAGATCATCAGTGGCGATTTCGTAGCGCACTGCCGTATCTTCATTGATAGTTGGTAGTTCTGGAAATTCATCAGCAATAACGCCGTTGATGACTGATTTAAATTTACCAGAAGTGATGTGTAAGTGATCGTCTTTGGTCTCCAGGTCGATAGTACCGCTTGGCAGGGTTGAGATAAATTCTGAGATCAATCGTGCCGGGATAGTGATCGAACCTGGTGATTGTATTTTTGCACCAATATACTGAGTGGAAGCAATTTCCAAATTGGTAGCTGCAATCAACAATCTCCCTCCGTCGGTGCGAAGTAAAATATTATTCAAAATAGGAAGTTCGACACGACCAGAAGCCACCCTTCCGATATTACTGAGTGCTTTTGCGAAATTTTCTTGTGTGACTGAGAGCTTCATAGTGACTATTATATAACCTTTCTTATTTTTTATCTGGTGTTAGTAATAATAGGTGCTGTGGAAACTGAGTAAAACAAGTGTTCAGACAGAGGTAAGTGGGCGAAAAAACCTGTGGATAGCTTTGTGGATCAACTTGGTACAAGGCAGTGGATAAGGCTGAGTTAACCCACAGTCGTACGGAGCCCGCCAGACTTTGCCACAAGCTTAGTCGCAGACTGCAGATAGAATTCCATAGGTCGTGCACAGGTTTTCCACTAATTTTGCACATATAGTTTATCCTTGACATCGTTGATTTGTTCACGCACTAGCTGGTTGGTTAAACTTTCTTTGGTGATTTTTTCGACAGAGTGCATGGCTGTGGTGTGGTCTTTACGGCCAAGTTCTTGAGCGATTTTTGGAAAACTCATTTTCAATTCGCTACGCAACAGATACATGGCAATTTGTCGCGGCTGGACGATGAATTTATCGCGCCTGGCTGAACACATATCTTTTGGATCCAGGTTAAAATAGCGCGCCGTCCGATCGATAATCTGTTTGGCGGTGATGTGTTGCGGGCGAACGCGTTTCATATCTCCCAGAACACTTTCGGCTGCCGCTACGTCTGGCACAAAGCCTTGCATGTCAGCATAAGCTAGGAGGCGATTGAGTGCACCCTCAAGCTCACGAATATTTGTTTTGAAATTAGCTGCCAGATATTCAACCACCCCTGATTCTAATTCAGTACCACTGAGGCTAGCTTTTGCTTTGACGATGGCGCACCGCGTTTCATAGTCAGGCATTTGAATATCAATCGCCATACCCCATTCGAAACGGCTGCGCAGTCGGTCGGTGAGGGTGGGGATGCTTTTAGGTGGTTTATCAGAGCTGATGATAATTTGTTTGTTGTTTTGATGGAGGTCATTGAAGGTGTGAAAAAATTCATCCTGGGTTTTTTCTTTGCCGGCAATAAACTGCATATCATCAACAATTAGCACGTCAACATTGCGGTATTTATCAGAAAAACCCTTTTTCTTGAAACGAATATAATCCAAGAATTCGTTTACAAAGGCTTCAGTTGTCGTGTATAGCACCCGGGCTGACGGCTGTTGTTTGATAATTTCATTGCCAACTGCTTGCATGAGGTGGGTTTTACCAAGACCTGAACCGCCATACAAATAGAGTGGATTGTATTTGAGGCCAGGGTGTGAGGCGACCGCTTGGCACGCAGCGTAAGCCAGGTCGTTGCTCGATCCAACGATAAAGTTATCAAAGGTATAGCGCGGATTGAGATTGCTATTGTTTTTTTGCGTTGGGGCGATGATGCGACGTTCTGTCGGGCGAGCAGTCTCTTCTGGCTGATCCCGGTTGACGGTTTTTTTTCGTGAACCAGAACCGATCCGATATCGCACCACTCCTTCAAAACCGTTTGATTTTAAAGCTTCTTGAATATCGGTATGAAACTTTTTCTCTAGCTGTGCCTCTACGAAAATATTTGGCACAATAATAACTGCCTCTTTGTCAGAAACTAGTTCTAATTTTGTTTTTGTGAACCATGCAGAGAATGAAGAAGACGGAATAGTCAACTCTAACTGACCCAACACCCCCTGCCAGATTGCTTGTTCTTTCATGTTATAACCCCTCACACATAATCTACTCTGTACTATAGCAAAAAGACAGAGTTTTCCACAAGCATAGACATCTCATGGAAGAGAAACTGAAAATAGAGGTGAACTTTTCCACAGGCACGCACCACCTCTGTTATAATTGTGGATAAAACAGACCGAGCAGTGGAAAACTACAATTGATACTTGCAAAAAAACCAAAAAAACGCTAAACTATCACCCAGTATGCCAAAGCGAACATTTCAACCACACAAACGTCATCGTGCCCGTACGCACGGTTTTCGAGCACGCGTTTCTACAAAGGCTGGTCGCGCTGTTTTGAAGCGACGCCGCCTAAAAGGTCGTGCACGGATTGCACTGTAAATAATACTTAGTGCGCTCGATGATCTGATACCACTCCTGATGTATATCGGAGTGGTATTTGGTATACTAGGAGAATGTTAACGCATTATCACAGGTTTCACGGTCACGGCAGTTTACGGTATTTATATCAAAATGGTGATGCTGTGCGGTCTCGTGTAATGACAGTAAAATATATCACCAATCCGCGCCGGAAACACAGTCGATTTGCTGTGGTGATCAGTAAAAAAGTCCTCAAATCAGCCGTTCGCCGTAATAGGGTGCGTCGACGGGTGTACGAGGTGATTCGAGCTGAGCTGCCGATGCTTAAAGATAATCATGATATAGCGCTGATCATTGTTACGGCTGATTTTTTACACATGGAATATAAGAGTATTCAAAACGAAGTTAAACGACTATTCTCTCAGGCTAATCTGTATAAATGACACATTTTTTGATATAATGTGAGGCATGAGTTTTTTTGATGTTCTGATTGTACAGCCAATTTTTAATATTTTAATGGCCATTTATGGCTTAATTCCAGACTTTGGTGTTAGTATTATCCTCTTTACTATCATCATCCGTCTTCTGTTGTGGCCAATGGTTAAAAAGCAGCTACACCAGACAAAGGCGATGCGCAAAATGCAGCCGCAACTGGCGAAGATTAACGCCAAATACAAGAATGACCGCCAGGCGCGAGCGCTTGCGATGATGGAGCTGTACAAAGAGCACAACATTAGTATGTTTGGTTCAATTGGCGTGCTATTGATCCAGCTGCCAGTATTGATCGGTATTTACCGAGTGGTGCAGATTTTTGTGTCTAGCCGGGTTCATACCGGCGACCTCGCTAAATACGCATATGATTTTATCGAACAACTGCCGGTTGTGTCTAACCTAGTAGCTCACCCAGATCAACTCAATCAGAACTTTTTGGATATGGTTGACCTCACACAGCACGCCGTCAGTAACAGCGGTGTTACCTGGAGTTTATTGATTTTGGCTGTGTTGGCGGCGGTGATGCAGTTTTTGACCACTAAACAAATTTCTCCAGCGAGCGACAGTAAGAAGCGACTGCGCGATATCATGCAAGAAGCTGCTGAAGGCAAAGAGGCAGATCAGTCAGAGATCAATGCTATCGTGATGCGCAAGATGATGAAATTTATGCCAATCTTTATGTTCTTCGTGATTATCAACCTGCCGGGCGCCCTGGCACTGTATCTAACCGTCTCAAACGTTGCAGCATATGCGCAAAATGCCATCATCTTAAAGGGGGATAGTGATGAGATGGAGACTATTTCTAAAACACCAAACAAGTCAAAGAAAAACTCCAAAAAATCTCAAGCAAGTAGGCGTGCAGCGACAGCAACTGAGGCAAAAATCACCCGGATCAAGGCCAAGGAATAAGGAGGAATAATCATGGATCAGCAGCAAACAATCGATTACATCAAGAAATATGTTGAGGATTTGATGGCCTTTTTCGACCTAAATATAACGGCTGAAGTGTCCATCGAAGACGATATTTTGATCGTAAAGATTCCATCAACGCAATACAATAGCCTACTGATTGGTCGCGGTGCTGAGACGTTGCGCAGTATCCAACACTTACTCTCAGCACTGCTTCGCAACAGCAATGCGGCAGTGGAACGAGTCAATCTGGATATTGCTGACTACAAGCAGCAGCACGCTGAAAAACTTGCTGAGAAAGCTCGCGCTTGGTTCCAGGAAGTCCGAGACACCGGTAAATCTAAAACATTAGATCTCAACGCGGCTGACCGCTGGACGGTACATCACGCCGCACACGATTTCGATGATATAGAAACTCACTCAGAGGGCGAAGGTCGCGATCGACGGCTTGTGATTAGCCTAAAAGATTAAAAAGCGGTATAATCGGACTTGGTATATGCAGGAGTTGTTCAATAAACGAAACAGAGTAATTTTACTCGAATTAGTCAAAACTGATTTTAAATTGCGCTATCAAGGTTCATTTTTAGGAATCTTATGGTCAGTACTGAAGCCACTGTTGCTATTTTTGGTGATGTATTTGGTGTTTGTGAAATTTTTGAAGTTTACCGACGGCACAAAAACCTATCCAATTGTCTTACTCTTAGGTATTGCTCTTTGGGGATTTTTTACCGAAGCTACCTCAGTCGGTATGAACGCCATCGTTAGTAGGGGTGACTTACTGCGTAAAATTAATTTTCCAAAATACATTATCATCATCTCGTCAATGTCCAGCGCGCTCATCAGTCTGTCGATCAACTTGATTGTGGTGCTAATATTTGGACTTATCTCTGGAGTAGACTTTACGTGGAGAGCTCTTTTGGCGCCATTGAGCATTATTCAGTTGTTTATATTGGCACTTGGTGTATCAC
>CAUTLS010000043.1:0-5983 GCA_963539345.1 uncultured Candidatus Saccharibacteria bacterium | reverse complement strand
AAAATATACTCTGCTGGCCACTGGCGATTTCCAAAAAAAGTCGATTTACCAAGAGGCTGCTGTTGTCTTTTGGTGATCCAATTTGTTGTCCAGCTGTGACTTTTGTAAAAGGTCACTACAAGCTCCCGGTTTTTGAATCTGATTTGATAGCAACGTTTGATTATTGGGCATGGGAAAAATTGTCGAAAAATACCTATGGCTTTGGGTATATCAAAAAATCGCTAATGGGTCATCGTATTCACGAAGGTTCAATTACCACCAAAGCGATCGGCGACAATGCCCGTGCCAGAGAAGAGTATATGATCTTGTCAAAGTTTTGGCCTAAACCAATAGCTAAAATCATCTCATCAGTATATCGACTCAGTGAGCGGAGTAACGGGTGAAAATTGCTATCACTGGAGCAAGTGGATATATCGGGCGTCACATTGCTGCGCTAGCTAAAAAGAATGGCCATGAGGTGGTAGCTATTGATAGATCGAGTGATATCGATATTTTTGCTCAACACGACAATATATTTGAAGCGTTACAAAAACCTGATGTTTTACTGCATTTAGCCTGGCGAGATGGTTTTCAGCATAATTCACCAGAACATATGAAAAATCTCTCTCATCACTACGAGTTCTTGCGGTCATATATCAACGGTGGCGGCAAGAATGTGGCGGTGATGGGTAGTATGCATGAGGTTGGGTACTGGGAAGGCGTAATTGATGAACAGACGCCATGTGATCCGCTGTCCCAATACGGCGTTGCCAAAAATGCCTTGCGGCAAAGTATGATGCTGCTCGCAAAAGATAGCGACATTACCTTATATTGGCTGCGTGGTTTTTATATCTATGGCGATGATATTGGCGGCCACTCGATATTTTCCAAAATCGCACAAGCTGCTGCTGACGGTAAAACCGAATTTCCTTTCACGACAGGCAAAAATAAATATGATTTTTTGCATATTGATGAATTTTCAGATCAAGTATTAGCGACTATCACTCAAGATAAGGTAACGGGAATAATCAATATTTGTTCTGGTAAACCAGTTAGTCTAGCTGAGCGGGTTGAACAATACATACAAGACAATCACTATCATATCAAATTGCAGTATGGAGCGTTTCCGGACAGGCCGTATGATTCGCCGGCAGTTTGGGGTGATGACTCAAAAATAAGAATGATTACAGGCTAGATAATACACCTATTTTTTAGACAATCTGATCGATAATTCTTGATGTAAATCGCGCAGTCTACGCTCATTTTGGTCGATACGTTGGCGCTGCGTGTTAGCGATGTAGAACAGGAGGATGATAGCGGTAGTTTGCAGGATATCAAATAGGCTGAGTTCTGATGAATCCAGCGGCGGATGTCCAAGTGAGATATTATACATCGGGAATGAACCCACCAAAACAACCATGATAACCAGCCAGATAATGAGCTGATGACGAAAGCGTGCCGTGCTGACCTTGCGTAGTTTGTATTGAGTGATGATATTGATTAGTGCTGCCAGAATAATGGGCACGTTAAGTAGTACAAGGATAAGATATCTCATTCGAATAGCTCCGTTAGTCGTTGCTTGAATAGTCGTTTGACGATGTTAATAGCGTTCCAATTGTTTTGACCTTTGGCACGGGAGTAGTTAGTATAGATTGCTTTAATCGGGTATTCGGAAATAATCATACCTGCTTGTTTAGCACGCCAAATCATTTCTGAGCAAAATTCATAGCCAGTTGATTTCCAGTCAAGGTTGTCAATTGCCTTTCGCGAGTAAACTCGTAGACCGGACTGTGAATCAGTGACATTGATACCAAACAGAGCATAAGTGATGAAGCTGAGACCTTTATTTCCTAAAACCTTAGTCCTAGACATACCCTCACTGTTGATGAGTCGGCTACCGATGAGTAAGTCGGTATCAGAGGTGTCACTCTGCCTGATTCCCACTAGAACATCCTCTGGGTCGTGTTGCCCATCAGCATCCATGGTGGCAGCGATATCGTAGCCGTATTGTCGTGCGTAAGTAAGCCCAGTCAGGGTAGCGCCGCCAGCACCAGAGTTTAGGATGTGATCAATGATGATCGCACCACCTTTTTGTGCTTGCTTAAGTGTGTCGTCTTTTGACCCATCATTAACAAGCACAATATCAATAGCGTAGGACTTGTGTGCCTTTGAAAAAACTTTCTTGGATTTCTTGATAACATCCTGAATGACCGCGCCTTCATTGTAGGCAGGTATGATAACACAAACTCGTTTCATGTTAGTTATATTATAACAACCTTGTGAAATAGTTACTATATCCAGATTTTTTCAGTGGTTCAGCGAGTGTGTCAAGCTGTTCTCGGTTGATCCAGCCATTTTTAAAGGCAGTTTTTTCCGGACTACCAATGATGCGACCAGTCCGTTTTTGGATGACACGAACAAAATCAGAGGCATCGGTCAGGCTGTCAATCGTCCCGGTGTCTAGCCAAACATCACCATTATCTAGAGTCTGGACTTGCAATTTGCCGCGGCGGAGATATTCAGCATTGATGGAGGTAATTTCTAGCTCACCGCGGTCGGATGGTTTGACGTTCTTGGCGATTTCGACCACGTCATTATCGTAGAAATACAAACCAACAACAGCAAAGTTTGACTTTGGCTCGGCTGGCTTTTCTTCGATGGAGATAGCTTGGTTTTGCTCATCAAACTCGACAACGCCGTATCGTTCTGGGTCGGAAACTTTGTAGGCAAATACCGTACCGCCGTCAGGATTGGTACACTCCTGTAGAGACTCATCCAGGCGCTCACCGTGGAAGATATTATCTCCTAGGACTAACGCCACCTTGTCGTTACCGATGAATTCTTCACCGATAATGAAAGCTTGTGCGAGGCCATCTGGATTGGGCTGAACGGCATATTCGAGGGTAATACCCCATTGTGAGCCATCGCCAAGGAGTCGCTGAAAGCCAGCTTGGTCGTCTGGTGTTGTAATTATCAAAATGTCGCGAATTCCTGCCTGCATCAGTGTGGTAAGCGGATAATAAATCATCGGCTTATCATAAATTGGCATTAATTGTTTACTAATCGCTTGGGTAATTGGCCAAAGGCGCGTCCCAGATCCACCTGCTAAAATTATTCCCTTCATAAAAACTCCTTTTAGATCAGTATATAATCTTTTAGATCATGTGTCCAATCATGACTAGCGAACCCGGTAGAATGTAATTTATCAAGACTCATATCACTACCTAGTGGTCGAGGGGCGATGCCATCTTTGTCGGCAAAATATTCAGCTGTCGTTGTGTTGGTAACGGTCAGGTCATTGCGCCCAACTAACTCAAAAATCCGCCTAGTGATATCCGCCCAGCTTTCTAATGGTCCGTCGTTGGTAGCGTTATATGTTCCGAATGGCGCTTGAGTTGACAGTAGGTGGTCAATAATTCTCACTAATTCACGAGTAAAGGTTAATCGGCCAATTTGGTCGTGAACAACAGTTGGTGAAATATTTTTCTCTGCCAATCCCAGCATAGTGCGGACGAAGTTTTTACCTTCGCCAATCACCCAAGTGGTGCGCAGCAAATAAAACGTATCGAGTTGTTCAACCAACAAATCTCCAGCCGCTTTTGATGCACCATAAACACTCAGTGGGCTGAAGTCTTCATTTTCAAAATGAGGTTCTTTCGTCCCGTCAAATACGTAATCACTAGAAATATGCACTAAAGTCATGTTGTGAGTGCGGCAAACTCGAGTTAGGTTTGCAACCGCTGAGGCGTTAACCTTCCAGGCTGCTACGCGACCCTCTGGTGTTTCCGCGCCGTCAACGTTAGTAAAGGCTGCTGCGTTTAAAACGATTGATATTCCTGACCAATCGAATGACTCAACTGATTGGCGGTCAGTGATATCCATCTCGTCTATGTCGGCGAACTGAGCTTCTGGATATTGCCGACGAAGTGCTCGTCCTAGCTGGCCGTTCGCTCCGACGATAAAGATATTACTTGAATCCATATTACACCTCCATTGGTATTACGTTTGTAAGTAACGGGTGAGCAGCGTCTTTTTCGGAAATAATTGCTTGGTCCTGGCTGATGGGCCAGTCGATACCAAGTGCTGGATCAAACAGATTGACAAAGGTGTATGTGGCGTCTGGCGACCAGTGCGCGTCGACCAGGTAGGTGTAGGCAATGTTGTCGTCGAGCGCTTGATAGCCATTGGCAACGCCTTTGGGCACGAAAATTGCTGTGCCAGGGTTAATCTCGTGCGTGAAGACTCGGCCGAAGCTGTCACCTTGACGAAGGTCGCACCATGCGCCGAATACGCGGCCGTTGGCAGTGGAGATGAACTTATTCCACGGCTCGGCGTGCAGACCGCGGGTAGCGCCAGCTTTGTCATTGAAGCTGATGTTATTTTGTACGATGGTGAATGACGGTAGTCCCAGTGCTTCCATCTTTTCTTTTTGGTAATTTTCTTTGAACCAGCCGCGGTTGTCGCCATGGACGGGCAGTTTTACTACAAACAGCCCAGGGATGGGGGATTCGGTGACGGTTAGTTCGTTGTAGCCGCTTGGATCGAAGCTCATATAGTATCCTTTCGCCATAGTTGATAATAGTGTAGTCCCGCTAGGGTTTGGCAATCATTAATTTCGCCGTTTCGAATCAAATCGTCTATCTCATCAAGCGTGAAAAACCGCATATCGCTAAACACTTCATCGCTTTGTTCGCGCTGGCCAGTGAAGCTTAGTTCTCGAGCTAGGCAAACGGCCATTTTCTCCGTCATTAGGCCATTGCAGACGTACGCTTCGTCTAGTTTTTGCCAAGATCGAGCGATGATGCCGGTTTCTTCCTCGAGTTCGCGCTTTGACGCTTCTAGTAGATCTTCATTGTCACCCCCACCGCCAGGTAACTCCCAACCAAAGCTTTGCGACGGATAGCGAAAACCGCGCACCAAGTACAAGCGCTCTTGGTCGTCTAACACTACAACCATGCACGAGTCTCGCGACTCCATGTAACCATAAACCCCAGTGTTTCCGTCTGGACTAACAGTTTGGTCTTCGTGCATGGTGATCCAAGGATTTTGGTAGACGATTTTACTGCTGACTTTCGTTTTTGACGGCGTATCAGTCATGATTATTGTCCCTGTTTTGCGTAGGCTGCCTCAACCGCTTCTTTTTGGGCTTTCCACCAATCCTCGTGCTCGCGGTACCATTCAATGGTTTGTAGTAGTCCATCGCGCATACCAGTTTGGTTATCGGTGTACTCAGGCTGCCAACCGAGTTCACGGCGCAATTTGCTGGAGTCCATGGCGTAGCGCATGTCGTGGCCTGGGCGGTCATTGACGTGATCGTACCAATCTTTACCTTTGCCCATCAGCTCGCAAATCAGTTCAATCACCATCTTGTTATTGACATGGTCGTTGTCAGCGCCGATGATGTAGGTTTCGCCTAGTTCGCCTTTTTCTAAGATGAGATGAACGGCAGCGTTGTGGTCATCAACGTGAATCCAGTCACGGACCTGTTCGCCAGTGCCGTACAGTTTTGGCTTGATATCGCTCAAAATATTGGTGATTTGGCGTGGAATGAACTTTTCGATGTGCTGGTATGGGCCGTAATTGTTTGAACAATTGGAAATCGTCGCTTTGATGCCGAAGCTGCGGATCCAAGCGCGCACCAGCATGTCGCTGGAAGCTTTGGTGCTGGAGTAGGGGCTGGATGGATTATACGGTGTGTCTTCGGTGAAGCGATTTGGGTCGTCGAGTTCCAAATCGCCAAACACTTCATCAGTCGAGATATGATGTAAACGCTTACCGTGCTTGCGGACGGCCTCGAGAATGGTGTAGGTGCCGATGACGTTGGTTTCGACAAACGGCCAGGGATTGCGCAGGGAATTGTCGTTGTGACTTTCGGCGGCGAAATGCACCACAATGTCATTTTCAGCCACCAATTTATCCATCAATTCGGCATCGCAGATATCGCCTTCTACGAAATTGATCTGGTCAGCTACTGGCTGTAAATTGGCGCGGTTTCCCGCATAAG
>CAUTLS010000042.1:0-6115 GCA_963539345.1 uncultured Candidatus Saccharibacteria bacterium | reverse complement strand
GCGCGCGCGGTTTGGGACCGTGAGGTCGAAGGTTCGAGTCCTTTCACCCCGACCATCGAAGTAATATCAGATCCACGCCATGGAAGTATGGCGTGGATTTTTCAATTGACATAACAGCTAGAGACTAATCTTGGTGGATTATCGTAACTGTTTATCTCGGCCGCTCAGTGGCAATGTTTTGTGCCGTATGCGCCAAGGCGTCAATCTCAAGTGATCTGAGGTTTTCAGTCGGTATCCCGCGGCGCTCCAAAGCTTTAGCTATCAAAAAATCAGCTATTTTTGGATTCTTTGGTAGTAACGATCCGTGCAGGTAGGTCGCTATGGTGTTATGAAGCCTGACCCCTTCAGTACCGTCAGTATTGTTGTTGCCAGCGCCGCGTACCACCTTGCCCAGTGGCTGAACTGTGTCGTCCAAAAATGTCTGGCCGCTGTGATTTTCGTAGCCAACAATGGCGCCAAACTCTTCACTTTCCAGGGTGATGTTGCCGATGAGTCGTTCCTCTCCGGCAGTCGTTTCCACGGGCAGTACGCCAATGCCGCGGATGACAGAACCGTCATTGGTAATAAATTGTCGTCCAAACAACTGATACATACCACAAATAAGCAACATGGGAACGCCGTCATTTGCCAGAGTTTTCAATTCCTCACCGCGTGACAGCAAGTCGTCTTGAATGGCCAACTGCCCAGCGTCTTGTCCGCCGCCACCGACAAAGATATCTCCAGTTGAAAAGTCAGTTGTGTCTCCTGGATTATGGTCAATGATTTCGACACTAAAGCCTCGCCACTCCAGCCTTTTTTTGAGCACCAAAGTGTTGCCCCAGTCGCCGTAGAGGTTCATATCTTTAGGGTATAGTTGGATGATGGTGATCGTTGTCATGAGATATCCTCCACATCTGTTTTTTCGCTCAACAACCGTCGCAGGGTGGTCATGGCGGTGTAGCTACAAAAAATCTGTTTTGGCGCCGTCGGCTCGTGTGCTAAAAATTCATCCAGCGCCTTTGCTAAGTCCTGTTCGACAGTACCAACGGCCACTTCGTCATAGCTTAGCCGCAGTGCCATGTCGTAGGCTCGGACACCGCTAACGATGCTGACATTTTCCAGTACAGAAAAATCAACATCCCACAGCCAGCTCATGTCGCGACCGTCCGCATAATTATCATTGATGGCGATCATGGTCTGGCGTTGTCGTTTAGCAAAAGACAGCAGACTGAGTCGAAAGCCGCTGGGATTTTTCACTAGTAGTAAATCAATTGACGTACCATTGTAGGTGATGGTCTCGCCGCGACCAAACGCTGGTTTGACCTTTGACAGAGCAGCTAACAAGACAGGAATTGACGCCTCTGGCACGATGGTTCGAACGAGTGCCAAGGCCGCCGCCGCATTCAACAGGTTATATACACCACTAAGCGCGACCTCAGTTCTGTGACGTGTGCCATCTATCAAGAACTTAGCGCCCTGTTGCTCTACAGCTGTGAGTACCACTTCTGCAGGTACCGATTCATTGGCTACAGCATCACCAGTCTTCAGGGAATCATCGGTCGGCATCAGTCGCAACAGGTCAGTCGTCAAACCAAAATACGTTGCTGCCGCTGAGGTTTTTTCATGGATGCGAAAGACCCGTGGATCGTCACGGTTCAAAACTACACGCTCGGTGGTGGCTACCGCAATCTTTTCCAAAAAACCGGCTGCCGTGTCTATTTCACCAAATCGGTCCAGCTGATCACGCATGACGTTGAGCAGGAGAGAATATTTTGGCCGCACTTTCTGCACAAACTTAACAGCCCAGGCCTCGTCTAGTTCTAGGACTGCGATGTCAGCGTCCAATTTTCCTCGCTGGTTGACAGCACCCAATAGTGCTGCCGCCACGCCACGAGAAAAATTACTACCAGTGCGGTTGGTGAAGACCTTCAGGCCTGTGGCCTCCAATAACTCAACGACGATTTTTGTTGTGGTGGTTTTGCCGTTGGTTCCTGACACTACGACCACGCCGTAAGGCAAATCTTGCAGCGCGCGAGGGATGAAGCCTGAGTCAATTTTTTCTACCACCAGGCCTGGCAGGGCCGAGCCGCCGCCGCGTAATCTCATGCCGCCACGGACAGCTTTGCCGATGGCGGTTGTCACTATGTGTCGAATCATATAGAGATATTATAGCACCAACCGCGCGAGTCGTGATATACTGATAATATGTTTTTGGTGGGAATCTTTCAGTGGTGGTATGGAACTGGACTATATAAGCACGTCAGGCAAGTCTATGTTGGTCTATTAAAAACAGCTGATTTTTTCTCAATTGGCTTGCTGCTCAAGACCTTATTTAATCCATTTCGGCAAATATCTGCTGGTGTGGTCCAAGGTGGATTGCCGGAGCAATTTCGAGCGTTCCTCGACAGGTCATTTTCCAGGGTGTTTGGCGCATTTTTGCGGACAATCTTGATAGCAGTTGGGCTTATTTGCCTTCTGGTTAGAATGTTGTGGAGCGTGCTGATCATTGCGGCTTGGCTGCTGCTACCACTGGCGCCACTGATAGGCATCATATTTTGGCAGATGGGAGTAGCATCATGAATATTGAGCCGATAATTCGCTATGACAGCCAGCGGTCGCAAAAGGCGCGATTTTCGGTTCGTTTTGGTGATGTTTGGCATTTGTTGTTGGGTCTGTGTAGTCTAGCGATGATCTTGTTGGGCTGCTGGTCAGTGATTCATCACGGGCCAATCGGTTGGTTGTTGGTGGGCATGAGCGGTCCATTTGTGATGCTGACGATTTGGTGGCAAGGTGATCTCAAAACCGCTGAAGTGAGCAAACATCCGACGACGCTTGATGATGTCATGGCTGCAGATTTGTTGGGCCAATTGAGCAAAAACCCAACGCCACAAGAATTAGTGATGGCTATTTCAAAAACTCGGGCTGGTCAATTTTTGGCGGTGCGCCTTGGGCTGACGCCGAACTTCCTGAGTAACATTGCGTCCGATGATCCACGGATGACCGACGCTATCTGGCAAGCGGCGATTGACATCTGGCAGGAAACCAATAGCCCCAAAGTGACGGGCGCGGTCGTCGCAGCAGCCATCGTTAAAGTGTTCCCGAGCCATGACGCTATTTTGGCAAGTTTGAAGCTGGATTTTCAGGATGTGCTGGAGGGAATTCGCTGGTATGAGCGGCTAAAGGCACTGGTTGAAGATTTCAAAGAAAAGCCGCTGCGCACTGGCGGTATAGCGCGAGATTGGTCGTTTGGTTATACGCCGCTGCTCAGCCGATTTGCTCAAAACCTGAGTCAGCAAGTGTCGGGCGGGACGATCATGACGCGTTTGGATGCGCATACTGACGTGTTGGATCAAATGCTACAGATTTTCAATACGGGCGGTCGTCAAAATGTTGCCTTGGTTGGTCCAGATGGCGTCGGCAAAAGTACGCTCATCGCGGCGTTTGCAGAAATGCTGATCGATGGGCATAAGGAAGTGCCGTCCAATTTGCTATATCAGCAAGTGTTCTTGCTGGACGCGTCGGCGTTGATTTCTGTGGCAGGTGGTCGTGGTGAATTGGAGCAGTTAGTAACGAGACTACTCAATGAAGCGTTTGCCTCAAAAAATGTTATTTTGTGCTTGGAGAATGCTCAGCTGTTTTTTGAAGAGAGCGTTGGTTCGGTGGATATGAGCAATTTGCTATTGCCCGTTTTAGAAGCCGGTCGCCTGCGTATCATTTTGTCTCTAGATCAGCAGCGATTTTTGCAAATTTCTCAACGTAACACCCAGCTGGCTCATGCGTTAAATACGCTAGCAGTCCAGCCGACGGATCGTGCTGAAACCATGAAAATTATGCGCGACCAATTGATTTCCTTTGAACATCAGTTTAGCGTGACGTACATGTTGCAGGCGCTCAATGAAGCGTATCGAGTTGGTGACCGCTACGTCCAAGATTTGGCTATGCCAGGGCGAGCGCTGAAAGTATTGGAATCAACCGCCAGCATCTCCAAAGGCGGTCTCATCACTGCGCAGTCAGTTGACGATGCAGCGGAAAAAACCATGGGCATCAAGATCGCTGCGGCTTCTGGTGGCGATGAACGTGAAAAATTGTTAAACCTTGAATCATTGATTCACCAGCGCATGATCAACCAATCACGTGCCGTGTCAGTAGTATCCGACGCCATCCGTCGAGCGCGAGCTGGCGTGAGAAACCTCGACCGCCCCATCGGCACTTTCCTGTTTTTGGGGCCAACTGGTGTTGGTAAAACTGAATTGTCAAAGGCCTTGGCAGAAGTGTACTTTGGGGGCGAGGGTAATTTGGTGCGACTGGACCTAAACGAATTTGTTCGCGCCGAGGACGTTGCTCGTTTGATCGCTGACGGCGCAAATGATCCGCTGAGCTTGACGGCTCAGGTGCAAAAAGCGCCGTTCTCGGTAGTGCTGCTCGATGAGATAGAAAAGGCGCATCCGCAAGTGCTGACGACGCTGCTGCAGCTGCTGGATGAAGGTATTCTGCGTGATGAGAAAAACCGAGAAGTGAGTTTTCGCGACTGCATCGTCATTGCTACGTCAAATGCTGGTGCTGACCGCATCCGTGAATACATCGAGCGTGGCTATCAGCTGGAGCAATTTGAACAAACTTTCATCAATGAACTGATCAACGCCAATTTGTTCCGTCCCGAGTTTCTGAACCGATTTGATGAAATTGTCCTATTCCGCCCGCTAGGCAAAGCTGAACTATTGCAAGTTATCGACTTGATTTTGGCGGGAGTTAACCGTACGCTTGAGCCTCAGAAAATTCAAGTTGCCGTCGAGCCCGAGGGCAAGCAACTACTCGTTGATGCTGGATACGATCCACGCCTTGGTGCGCGACCTATGCGACGCGTTGTGCAGCGCGCTGTCGAAAATACTGTTGCCAAGCAGCTGTTAGCGGGCACAGTTGCGCCAGGCAGTACAACCATCATCACTGCTGAGCAAATTCGCGCGGCAGTAGGTGAGGCCCCGAGCGACCGTCAGATTAGCTAGATGCTGCGGTATCAAAAAACCTCTGCAGTCTGTTTGCAGAGGTGTGAGTATCGTGTGTGGTACCCCGCACAGGAGTCGAACCTGCAACCTTCGGTACCGGAAACCGACGCTCTATCACTTCGATAGATCAACTCTACTACCATTATAGCATAGCTTTTGCATGAAGTTGTTGTAATTTTGTATTAACACAATGAGTATACCTTTTTGTTGTATTTAGACTTTGATGACCAAGCATTTCATTAACATATCTTATATCAACGCCACGATTTAAAGCCTTTGTAGCGAAACTATGACGTATTGTATGAGGAGTTACATTTTCAAATTTGGAATTCAAACAGGCAAAGAAAAATATATGACGAACAGAATATGGTGTTATCCTACTACGAGGACCTTGATTTGTTAAAAACAGAGCAGGCGAATCGTCAGAACGAGTAGATAAATAATCATCAATAGCGGCTTGAGTATCTGTATTAATAAAACAAAGGCGCGGATCTTTAGACTTACCTATAACCTCAAAAGATCCATCACGAATATCGCCTCTATTTAATGCACACAATTCACCAACACGAATACCAGACGTAGCCAATAAACGAATAATAGCTATATTACGAAGACGATTGACGGAAGAGTAACCACGACACTGACGACCAACAACATTAATAAACTCATCAAGTTCACTCTCAGTTAAAAACTTTGTTTTTGTTTTCAAACGCTTTGGCAAAATAATATCTGAATAATCCATGACACGATATTTATGCTTATGTAAATACTTCAAGACTTGCCGCAAATGAGAAGCACGCATGCCAACAGTATCACTACAAACATTAGTAGCAATGTAAGCACGCCATTCAGAAATATCATCAACACGAACACGACGCAGAGAAATGTCACCAAAAAAACGAACCAAAGAGCGACAAGTATATTCGTAATTATCCAAAGTAGATTGTGCAAATCCACGCGGAATGAGTACGTTAACACGATACATTAAAAAAGCTTTTGAAATTTTCATAAAAAACCACTTTCTACCCTCCAAATTATGTTGTATAATTACACCATATATCACAAAAAAAGAAAAAAAGGAGAAAAAAACGTGAATAGCTTTAATATGGCAAATAATATAGGGTCCTGTCTCT
>CAUTLS010000041.1:0-6168 GCA_963539345.1 uncultured Candidatus Saccharibacteria bacterium | reverse complement strand
CACCGTGAGGAGTGAGTCCTAGGGAGATAAATACCGTTGACAACATAAAGAAAATATATGCTTGAATACCGCCGATAAATAACTCGAACAGATAGAACGGCTGTAGCATCGCCGGTGAAGCGTACTTTGTTAGATAGGCGATCATGATCAGCAGTACTTCGCCCGCCAGCACATTACCAAACAAACGGAAACTCAGTCCCAGCAAGCGCGAGAACTCTGCTACCAACTCCAAAATACCAACAAATGACATGATTGGATCTTTCAGTGGATTGACGAAATATCGCCCCATGTTGCCGCGGAATCCCAAGTAGCGGAACGCATAAATTTGCGCCGCAATGATGGTGATGATAGCCAGCCCAAACGTCATGTTTAAATCAGCCACGCCGCCACGAAACAGGGGAGTGCCGTGCTCGCCAATAGTTACTGGGCCAACAAAAGGCAGCAGCCCCAGCCAGTACTGTGCTATCACAAAGAAAAATATCGTGATGGTCAATGGTGCCACTCGCGCCGCCCAAACATCATCTTGGATAACCTGTTTGACCGTGCCATACAAACCATCAAACGTCCAGTTAACCAAACGTGTCACAAAGTTAGGCTTCTTTTTACCCAGTGCTGCCGCGCGTGTTCGCAGCATAATCCATACCAAAACCAATAATCCCAAAGTACCCAGCAGGTGAGAGTTCGTGACTGAAATGCCGCCAACTTGTACTATTTCGTCTGCCTTTACTGAAATATGCAGACTGCTTGCAAACTGGTGTATCATTGATTGGCCTCTCTCTGTTTTATAAATCGTATTTGCTGATAAATCAATCCTGCTGACGCCGCCAGACCCACGATAATCCCTGCAACCATCAACCACGGTTTCGTGTGTAGCACCAGATCAGCCCACAGCCCCACCAACATCAGACCGATGCTCGGCACAAACATGCGCCACGTTGTCCCGATGATGGTTTTCATCATAACCGCAGTGGCATCTACATCTGTTTTTTGGTCGCTCTGAACCTTAGGTTTTTCAGCCATTACCTATACTATATCAATCTGCTATACTATTTGACAATATGCCGAGGAAAAATTATCCAAGATCTCAACCAGTCCAGAAAAATAGACAGCCGCTAACTACTGTACATGAGCTCAACAATTGCCATCAAAAACGCCGCTTTTCAACCCAACAACAAGCCGAAAGGGAAATAACCAACCGACAACTGACCGACCCACACCTGTCTCTGGCAACTTACAAATGCCATTGGTGCGGCGGCTGGCACCTCACGTCACGCTAGAGCCACTAGAAGACGAGATGTTCTTGGATTGGCACATTCGTGTAACGACCCAAAATTGGCACCGTCGAATCAGTCGTCGTACCATCACCGAGCTGTCCTCGGTTATTGTTACCGACAGTATAGACGCGATTATCAGTCGTAAAGATCACAGTCGTACCCCCACCACTTTCCACGTGCTTAGCACGAGGGGCAGTTGGGCTACTGCCAAACAACTGCATTGGTGTCGGTGTATTGCGACTGACTTTATCACCAGTACCCAGCTGACCATTTTCATTTGAGCCAGCACCATACACCTTACCGTCGTCACCCACCACAAACAGGTTACTGACACGCCCTGCGTATGCCGTTGACCAGATATCAACCGCTTTCACACCAGCTGGCAGCATGAATTGTACTGGGGTTGGGTTTCGCCAATTAGTAGCCCCATTTGCGTGGTTGGCGCTGTTACCAAACACACCATGGTAGTTACTACCAGTACTGTAGACGCGCCCGTCAGACGTACGATACGATGCAAACAACTCGTCCGTAGAAATCTGCTGTACAAAACCCGGGACGCCAAGATCTCGAATCTTTGGCGTCTGAAGCCTGAAGAATATATGCTTATTACTCGGCGGACAGGCAGCAGCTATCGCCATTCCTGTACCCGAAGCATTAGCCGCTAGGCAGTGGTTACTGGCACCTCGGCGGAAAATACGATCCGAACCATAGGAGACCATGCGCCAGCGCTGAATAGCGGCTGAAGGATTACAATTTGCCAAACGAATGTTCACCAAGTCACCGGCAGTATTTTCCACACATTTACCGTTTATCTTGATCTGCTCCTGCGGTGTATATTCAAATTGCTGCTGAGAACTATCGTTGCAACTACGAGGAGCTACCGTAGTAGGACCGACTGCCTCCATGCAACGGCCCTCTAAGAACCGCCAGCGGAACACTAGATTGTCCTTACCAACCTCCAAGTGGTTTGAGCCACCCACGCCATAAACCTTACCATCATTCGCCAAGATATATAGGGTACCTCCGTCAAAGGCCAGCTGCATGGCGCGTGGTTTACCGGGATTACCAAAGTCACCAATTCTTACTGGCGTTGATGAACTTGATATATTGGCGCGACCCAACTGATAATAATCATTTGCACCCCAACCGTACACAGCACCATTCTGCATGATGACATAAGCGTTATATCGGTCCTGCACCAAGTGAGCAGTCGGAATCGTTCCTGGATTACCAGGGTTCGGGAAAGGCAAGGCAACACGCTTTGGAGTAGACCTGTTACTACAGGCGGTCGCATACGCCGGAGTGACGGTATAATCACCAGTGCCCAATAGGCCGTAGGTACATTCACCAGCAGCATAGATATTTTTATCATTCCCCAGTACAAAGTTTGCCCAACCTGAGTTGACAGTAACTGCTTTAACCCCAACCGGCAAGCCAAACCTCACTGGTGTTGAGACGGTCGGACTCATATAGCCAGCGCCCAATTGACCGCGATCATTTTTGCCCGCACCATACACCGCACCGTTCTCATCTCGAATCATCAAGTTTCCACCGACAGAGACAAAGTTGGTGTGCACTGAAACTGCGCGCTGGGATATATTAAATCTCACTGGCGTTGGCTGAGCTGTCGAAACCAATCCAGCGCCCAATTGACCGCGGTCGTTCGCCCCAACTGACCGGACGCGTCCAGCAGAGTCAATTGTCGCAAAGAATACTTTGTGCTGTATGCCGTGCATATCACCCTCATATCCAAACGCCAAGGTGTCGACACGTGTTTGTGCTCCAGTGGCCAACGACAACACTCGGGTATACGTTTTCCAGACACCACCGCTTGGTCGTAACAACTCAACATAACCTGTAGCGTAGGCCTGCTGGACCTCACCACCGGTTGAGCCAAGAGGAGGGACAGTAAACCGCGTTCGAATATTGCCCTCATGCATCACAGTATTTGACTGACCAGGCTCTGGATCACCCGCACAGTTTGTTTCTGGAGCTAGATTTTTTGATCCCCATGGCGAAATCATACCGTTGCTGCGCAAACAAGACACAGCATATGCCAGACCACTTTCAGCAGCTTCGCGCGCCAATTGGTTATAATACCGGTCCCGTAACGCCGCCGCATATGAGGCAGCCAGCTGCATGGCCACCAAAAGTAAGGTCAGCATAATTACTGAGGTGATGAGAACTGTTGGTAGGGTAAATCCTGTTTTTTTGTTGTCCGCACCCATGATTACTCATCATTATACACTTGTCGATAAGCATGTACAATATGCTATAATAGACTTACGTAAAGAAAGTTGAGGGGAATATATGAGCGAAGATACAGCAACCAACCACAGCGCCAAAGTAACCGTCTACAGCACCAGTTGGTGCGCATTTTGCCACACTGAAATGGAATGGTTGGAAAAACTGGGAATTGACTTCATCAAAAAAGACATTGAAGCAGAACCTGCAGCCAAAGAAGAACTATTAGCAAAAAATGGTGGCAACTTCCAAGGCGTACCAGTGACTGACATTAACGGCGAGTTGGTGCTTGGTTTTGATCGACCAAAACTACAAGACTTGCTGCGCAAGAACGGCTTGTTGGCTGATTAAAAATCTGAATACGAATTATCCCGCCTGACAGTGGCGGGATTTTTATTCTGCACCAATTTGCACAACCTCACCGCCAATTGCTTGGCGGAAATAATTATCGTGGCTGACGTAGAGGATGGCGCCAGAATATTTCGTCAGCGCCGTCTCTAACTCCTCGATGCTTGGCAGGTCAAGGTGGTTAGTCGGCTCGTCTAAAATCAGCAGCTGCGGGTCATTCGCCAGCATGGCAATGATCTGAAAGCGGGCTTTCTGGCCACCCGACAGGCGCGCCAGTGGTGTCATTCGGTCCGCTTCGGTGAACAGATAATCGGCTAGCAATTGGCGGATTTTGGTATCAGAAATCGGTAAGTCGCGGCTAAGGTATAATTTCTCAATCGCTACCTCCAGCGGATCCACCAAATACCGCTCATCAATCTCTTGCTCATACACACCCACCCGCACCTGCGGATCGAGGAAGAGGTTGCCGGAGTAGAGGATAGGAGCGGCAGGTGCGACACCTTCTACGCCAGAGACTGTGGAACGTTCGCGAGTAGCGGACGTTTCAGCCGAACGCTCGCGAAAAATCTCCGGTGGAGATTTGAGTGAAGAGTGTGCTCTGGCGGGGGACGGTGAAGTGACTGCCGCCCTACTATTTAACAACATCCGAATCAGCGTCGTCTTGCCAGCACCATTACGACCGCGCAGCTCCACCGCTTCACCCTCGCGCAAATCAATATTCACGCCCTCAAACAATATCCGCTCGCCAACACCAACCGCCGCGTCCTCAACTCGCACCAGCACGTGCTGACTACGACTAGCCGCGTCCTTCATCGACAGCCGAATATTGCGCGCCTTGAACTTGCCGTAACGTTCAGCCGACTTATAATCAAGCTGCCCAGCCGACTCCTTATCAATCCAAAAGGTCGGCTTGTCCATCTCTGATAATTCCGCTAGCTCGGCTCGCGCTTCATTTTCCAGCCGCTTGAACTTTTGGATAGTGCCCGGGTTTCGCGACTTTTCCTTGAGCCGCTGATAATCCAGCGCCTTTTGTTTGAGGTTAGTTATCCGCTTCTCAACCTGCTCAAAATTATTCATACCCGCCGCCGTCGCCTGAGCATTCTGCTTGAGGTAAGCATCATAATTACCGCGGTAGCTGATCGCTCGGCCGTCTTTAAGCTCGACAATCCGATCCACCCGGCCCAGCACATCGCGGTCATGGGTGATAATCAGCATCGCCTGGCGCGGCTGCGAACTCATCCAGTCGATGAATTGCTGCTTGGCCACATAATCCATGTGGTTGGTCGGCTCGTCAATCAGCGCCAAATGTGCCTCCGAATGCATGATCTTCACGATCTCCACCAGCCGCTTCTGACCGCCCGACAGGGAACCAAGCGGCCGCTCGCCGCACCCGCTCAGTTGAAAATTATCAAGCTCCCGCTCAATCTTCTCCTCAATCTGGTAAAACCCTTTCTGGTCAAATCGCTCCAGCGCCTGGGTATACTCCTCGATTTTGCGCATATTATCGCCCATGGTTTCAGGATATTCATCAATAATCTTCTTTAAGGCCGAATATTCCGGCAGCCCCGACAAAATGTAGCTCAGCACCGTCTGATTGCCCAAACCATGATGCTCCTGCGCCGTACTAGCCACCGTGATGCCGCGGCGAAAAATCACCTCGCCAGTATAATCACTGTCCATGCCCGCCAATATGCCAAACAGCGTCGATTTGCCGACGCCATTGCGGCCGACCACGCCGACCTTTTCGCCGTCATCCACACTAAACTTGACGTCGCGCATCAACGTCTTGTCGCCAAAACTCTTCTCGGTGATGTGAATGTCGGCTATCATTGGGCTATTGTACCACACGCCATACCGTAAGGGTATTGAAATATATGATTTTTTGTGGTATAATACAAGTTATGGAAAAAGATTCTCATGCTAGCAAAGAAGCTAAAATTATTCCTCTCGCTCCGTATCTCAACAGGAGGAAAATGCGAGAAGCTGGTCGTATTGTGTTTCGACGACTTGATACGGACGCTGGGGAGTCACAGCCAGAACCATTAGCCCGGGTTTATGATATTTCCAGTCGTCTCCCAAAAACTACAACTCCAGAAGCCGCCGCTGAAGAAGACGTCACTACTGGGGAGCAAGCTACCGAAAAGGAAGTCATTGCAGAAATGGTGGAAGATATCACAACAAACTTTGAAGCTTTGTCACAATATGACGGTGACCTAGGAGAATTCTTAGACATCATTAATGATCAACTGGAGGATTGCTATGAAGAACTTAGCCCTGACCAAAAGAAAGCGTTAGCCATCAA
>CAUTLS010000040.1:0-6331 GCA_963539345.1 uncultured Candidatus Saccharibacteria bacterium | reverse complement strand
GCGTAGTACTGCATGCCATCAAAAATAGTCTGGCGTTTTATCTATTGTTTATCAATCCAATTGCTATTCATAGTGCTGTTGGAATATTATTTACGTAAAGGAGTTTGACGTATGAGAATGAGCCAATTATTTACCAAAACCAGCAAAACTGCGCCAAGTGACGAGATGGCAAAGAATGCTCAGTTGTTGATTCAGGCCGGTTATGTCCACAAAACGATGGCTGGCGTGTATTCGTACACCCCACTAGGACTGCGCGTGCTGGAGAACATCAAGCGTATTGTACGGGAAGAGATGAATGCGATTGATAGCCAAGAGCTTATTATGAGCAGCTTGCAGCGCAAGGAACTGTGGACAGAGACAGGGCGGTGGGACGATGAATTGGTTGATGTTTGGTTTAAGTCTCATCTGCAAGATGGTACTGAGGTGGGCTTTGGCTGGACGCACGAAGAGCCTATCATCGAGTTGTTGCGGAATTATCTCAAGAGCTACAAGGACTTACCGATCAGTGTTTATCAGTTCCAAAACAAGCTGCGTAACGAGCTGCGTGCTAAAAGTGGTATCATGCGCGGACGCGAATTTGTCATGAAAGACATGTATTCGGTGCACGCTACCCGAGAGGATTTGGATGTGTATTATGAGGCGGTTATCGCGGCGTATAAGCGGTGCTATGATCGGTTGGGGATTGGACAGGATACGTATGTAACCTTTGCGAGCGGCGGGGCATTTACCAAATTCAGTCACGAATTTCAGACGATTTGTGAGGCGGGCGAGGACTATGTCTACTTGCACCGTGGCAAGAACATTGCGGTAAATGAGGAAGTGATTGATGAGGCAGTTGCTGAGTTGGGCGTTGACCGTAGCGAACTCGAGAAGGTTAAAACAGCTGAAGTTGGTAATATCTTCAATTTTGGCACGCAAAAATCAGAGGAGATGAAACTAGTCTTCACTGGTGAAGATGGCCAGCAACACTATGCATACATGGGAAGCTATGGCATCGGCATCACGCGTGTCATGGGCGTGATTGTTGAAAAGTTCGCTGATGAGAAAGGCTTGGTATGGACTGAGAACATCGCGCCGTTTAAGCTGCAGTTGGTAGCAATCGGCGAGCGCGGCAGTGAATTGGCAAATCAGCTATATAGTACCTTGATGAAGGCTGGTGTAGAAGTGCTGTATGACGACAGAGCTGAGCGTCCAGGTGTGAAGTTTGCTGACGCTGAGCTGATGGGTATGCCGTGGCGCGTGACCATCAGTGACCGAGGAATTGACAGTGGTGAGTTTGAGCTAACCAGCCGTCAGAGTGGTGAGACTGTCACCAAGAGTTATGACGAATTGGTAGCATTTTTCGTTGATTAGTTGACAGTGTCTGGTAGTATTGATACAATCATAGTACTTACACGATGATTATATCGATACGCTAGATATAGCGTGTTTTTGATTTTGCACCACTATATATAGTAGAAGGAGAGTATATGAATAAGAAATATCAGATCACTGATTCAGGTCGGAAAGAACTGGAAAGAGAGCTAGAGGAGCTCAAAAGTCGTCGGGGAGAAATTGCGGAAAAAATTGCAGAAGCACGAAGCTTTGGTGACCTGAGCGAAAATGCTGAATATGATGCCGCTCGTGAAGAGCAGGGACTACTGGAGACTCGTGTTATCGAGATTGAAGATATTTTGCAACATGCTTCAATCATCAAGGCTGCTGATGCAACCGTTGTTGGTCTGGGCAGCGCGGTTGAGCTGAAAAATAGCGACAGAACGGTTACCTACACGGTGGTTGGCCCTGTTGAGGCAGACCCAATGGAGGGTAAAATCTCTGACGAGTCGCCAATTGGACAGGCATTGATGGGCAAGAAAGTTGGTGATGAAGTGACGATTTCTACGCCTAAAGGTGAGATTGTCTATACGATATCCTCTCTGTTATAATGTAGATAACTATGGCTACATTACAAGATTATCGAAATGAACGATTACGAAAATTAGAAACGCTGCGAGAACTAGGCGTTGATCCATACCCGGCAAAGTCAGAGCGGACACATATGTGTGCTGAGGTTTTGGCGCATTATGATGAGCTGGCAGGCCGGGAAGTGGTCGTGGCAGGTCGCATCGTTTCAATCCGCAGTTTTGGTAAGCTGGCGTTCATCAAACTACGCGACCAGTCTGGTGAAGTGCAGTTGTATTTGCAGCGCGATGATGTAGCGGAATTGGATGCCAGCCGCGGCGTGTTGGGTATGAAGCAGTTGAAGCTTTTGGACACGGGTGATTTTGTCGAGGCGCGCGGCGTGATGACGACAACGCAGACTGGCGAGAAGTCGGTTGGCGTGCATGAGCTACGGTTATTAACCAAGTCGCTCAGGCCAATGCCGGAGAAGCTGGAAAACAAAGAAGAGCGTTTTCGTCGCCGCTACGTTGACATGAACGTCAACCCTGAGGTGCGCCAGCGATTTGTTCGCCGCAGTAAGTTCTGGCAGGCGACGCGTGATTATCTAAACAGCCATGGGTTTACTGAGGTAAATGTACCGGTGTTGGAGCATACGACTGGTGGCGCTGATGCTAACCCGTTTGTGACGCATATGGACGCACTGGATAATCAGCAGTTTTACTTGCGTATTTCTCACGAACTGCCGCTGAAGCGGTTGATCGGTGCTGGGTTCGAGAAGGTGTATGATCTCGGGCCGCGTTTTCGCAATGAGAATTATTCCGATGAGCATTTGCCGGAGCATATCGCCATGGAGTGGTACGCCGCGTATTGGGATTGGAAGCAGGGTATGCGTTTTATGGAGGCGATGTATAAAAATGTACTGCAGGAGACATTTGGCACGCTGCAGTTTCAGCTGGGTCAATTCACGGTGGATATGAGTGGCGAGTGGGAAGTTTGGGATTACGCTGAGGTGGTCAACAAGCATTATGGAATTGATGTGTATAATACGACGATTGAGGAAGTCGCTGCTAAGCTGAAAGAACATGGCCTAGAGGTAGAAAAGACCGATTCCATCCCGCGCGGCATCGATAAACTGTGGAAGAATATCCGTAAAGGCGTGGCTGGGCCGGTGTGGCTAGTGAATACACCGAAGTTCATCAGTCCGCTATCCAAAACCAATCCTGACAATCCACAGACAGTGGAGCGTTTCCAGCCGGTGATCGCTGGGTCGGAATTGGGCAATGGCTTTTCTGAGTTGAATGACCCGATTGACCAGCTGAACCGCTTTGTTGAGCAGCAGCAGATGCGTGACGCGGGCGATGACGAGGCGATGATGCTGGACATCGACTTTGTGGAGATGCTGGAATACGGTATGCCGCCAGCTTGTGGTTGGGGTTACTCTGAGCGGGTATTTTGGATTTTTGAAGGTGTGACAGCTCGCGAGGGCGTGCCATTTCCACAACTGCGTCATGAGATTGACGAGACAACGCGGGCAATTTATCCGCAAGTGAAGCTGTAATTGTCGCCTGGACTGGGTTTGTTATAATTAGAGTATGAAGCGACTTATATTGGGGATACTAATCGCTGGATCTCTGTTGATTGGATCTGGTCAGTCGGCGTTTGCGGCGCAGACGGACAATTTTACCATCACTAAATTTGATGCGGAGTATTTATTGGGCCGCGACAGCGAGAATCGTTCGACGTTGGCGGCAACATGGCGGATTACTGCTCATTTTCTGCCGAATCAAAATCACGGTATTGCGCCGATATTTGTGAAGAAGTATGATAATCATCCGACGAACTTTTCGTTGCAGTCGGTAACTGATGAACAGGGCGCCTCGCTGGAGCATACGTGGAATGGTGATGAGCTAAGGATTGGCAAGAAAGATATTTACGTTCAAGGTGAAAAAACCTACGTCATCAAGTTTACTCAGCGTGATGTAACCAAGCACTATGACAATACAGGCCGCGATGAGTTCTACTGGGATGTCATCGGCAATGAGTGGCGCGTGCCGATGGAAAATGTACGCGTGTCCGTGAAACTTGATGAGTCGCTTCAGGCGGCGCGAGCGGGCGAAGCGTTTTGTTATACTGGTGCGCATGGTTCAACTAAACGGTGTAATATCAGCGGTGATAAGAGTGAAATTATTACAAATGTGAATCGACTGGACCGTCAGGAGGGCATAACGATGGCGGTTGGCTTTACCAGCGGTACGTTTACTAGATATCAAGAGACGTTGAGTGAAAAGTTGATAAAAATTTGGGCAACAGTGCAGACGATAGCAAGTAGTTTGGCAATTATATTGATGTTGTTGTTGGCCTGGCGCTACCGACGGCTGTTTGGTAGATATAGTGAGCTCAAGCCAATTCCGCCAGAATATTTGCCGCCAAACCAGGCGAGTGTGATGACCTCAGCGTATATTTTGAAAAATTACGAGGCCATGGCGATTAAAGGGTCAGCCAAGGTGGCACAGTTGTTGGATTTGGCAGTGCGGCACTACATCAAATTGTACGAAGTGGAAAAGGCGTCGTTTTTGCGGTCGGCGCAGTACGAAATTGAAATTGTGAAAGATTTGAAAGAGCTGAGAACCGAGGAATCTGAGGTTATTCGGGATATGTTTGGTTCGTCAATGCCAAAGCCAGGTCAGCGGCTGAATCTGAAAAAGTTGCAGAACAATTTGTCATATGCGGCACGGACAAGAGATGATGATACAAATTTGAAGAATTTGGCTCGTGGTAAATATGCCTTGTGTGAGCAAAAACTGGCGAATAAGCGAATTGTGCAGAGGTGGGCACTGTGGGTTTGTGTTGTCGGTGTGTTGTTATTGTCGCCGATGTTGCTGCTCGTGGCGGGGATAGTATTTGCCTTGTCATTTGGCTGGTCGCTGACTGACGAGGGCTTGGCGCTCAGGCGATATTTGGCAGGACTTAAAATGTATATTGGCGTGGCTGAAGCTGAGCGCCTACAGATGTTACAGAGTCCTGAGGGTGCAGAAAAAGTGAAGGTTGATGCGACCGATGAGAAACAATTGGTGAAATTGTATGAGCGGGTATTGCCGTATGCGGTGCTGTTTGGACAGGAAAAAGAGTGGAGTAAACAGCTGGGTCAGTACTATGAGCAGGTTGGTGAGCAGCCGGATTGGTACAGTGGTCAGGGTACGTTCAATGCGGCGGCGTTTGCAGCTGGGATGAATAGTCTGTCAAGCGTGGCCAGTAGCGCCAGTGATTATTCATCGACCTCTGGCGGTTCCACTGGTGGTGGTTTCGCTGGCGGCGGCGGAGGCGGCGGCGGAGGCGGCGGCTGGTAAGTTATGCATGACATTTTATTGTTGGTAGTGGCGGCCGTTCTGTTGGTGTTGTCAGGGTCATTTTCAGGTTTGAACATCGGGTTGATGATGGCGCGGCCAGATGATTTGAAACGTAAAGCTCGGCAGGGCGACGCAATCGCTGCACGGGTGTATCGCTATCGCAAAGACGGTTATTATCTGATCTTTTGTATTTTGCTGGGCAACGTCGGCGTGAATACGGCGATGTCGATTTTGCTGGGCAATATGACGAATGGCGTGGTTGGTGGGCTGATTGCCACATTACTGATCACGATGTTTGGCGAGATTTTACCGCAGGCGATTTTTACGCAGCGCGGCTATCAGATCACGCGCTATTTTTTCTGGCTGCTGGATGTGATTTATGTATTATTTTGGCCACTGGCTCATCCAATGTCGAAGCTACTGAACCGTTGGGTGGGCAAGGAAGCACCACAGCTGTACTCACACCAAGAATTGGAACAGATTATTCACGAGCATGCCGAGCGGTCGGACAGCCCAGTTGATTATGACGAAAGTCGGATCGCGGCAGGGGCACTGCAATTTAGTAAAAAGACGGCTGGTGATTTGGTAACGCCGATGAGTGAGGTATTTACGGTGGAGTTGGACGATGAACTGGATGCGACCCTGCTGGCGCAGATCAAGCACGCTGGGCATTCGCGGATCCCGGTGCGTGACGATGAACGGTTGGTAGGGGTTTTGTATGTCAAAGATGTGGTGGGGCGTGATCTGCCGCTGCCGATTAGTCAATTGTACCGAGACAAGATTCACGACATCGATGCACGGTCGCGGCTGGACACGGTGCTGAGTCGATTTATCCAAACGCGTAATCACTTGTTTGTGGTGATGAATGATGAGAAGGAGCTGGGCATTATCACACTGGAAGATGTGATTGAAGAGATTTTGGATCAGGAGATTGAGGATGAGTATGATGAATTACGATGAGCTGTTGGGGCTAGCGGAATCTTCGCTCGCCGTGACGGCGGTCGTGAGCACAGTACCCAGTACTACTCTGACGGATACCGTCTCTCACGAGACACTGGACAGGGCGGTGACACGACTGTCTCTTATACACATCTCCGAGCCCA
>CAUTLS010000039.1:0-6351 GCA_963539345.1 uncultured Candidatus Saccharibacteria bacterium | reverse complement strand
GTACCGTATTATCATGTTATTATTAATGATGACCTTGATCGAGCGGTTCGTGTCTGTCATGATATCATCGAACGTGGCGACTTGTTTAATCGGCAAGATGATGAAGCCCGTTTGGCCGCAAGGAGGCTTTTAGAAAATATTCGACAGTATAATAGTATCGTATGAGTTATCGTCATCAGGTTTCTGACCATATCCAAAAACGAGCTTCGGCCCTGCGTCGTTCGCCATGGTCATTGTCTGCGCTGATTGATCAAGTATTTTTCTTGTTGGCCGGTTTGGCCTCATTTTGGTTCGGTTGGTTGGTTTGGCGCGAGGGCTGGTATTCTGGCGGTTGGTGGCTGGTAGCGTTTTTTGCGCTATTTTGGGTTATCATGGCGTATCTGGCATTGCCTCGGCTACACCGTATTTTAAGTAGTTTGTATGTGCCAAACTATTTCATTGGCCGTACGCGGACTGCTGACGGATTATTGGGTGACCCAGTCAATGTGGCGCTCAGAGGTTCAGAAGCACAGTTGCATCAAGCGATGATTGATGCTGGCTGGACGATTGCTGATGAAATCACCGTTCGGTCAGCTTGGAAAATTATCTTTTTTACGCTGACTGGCAGGAGCTATGCCTCAGCTCCTGTATCATCGTTATTCCTGTTTGGTCGCCGTCAAGACTTTGCCTATCAGCAGGAGGTCGACGGTAGTCCTGGTAAGCGTCATCATGTGCGGTTTTGGCGCTGCCCTCAGGGTTGGTTGTTGCCTGGTGGGCATCAGGTTGATTGGCTGGCAGCGGGGACATATGACAAAAGCGTCGGGCTGTCGTTGTTTACCCTACAAGTTACTCATAAAATTGATGAAAATACTGACATCGAGCGTGACTATATTGTGAAGACCGTCACTGAGCACACACCGCAGGTGGCAGTGACAAATTTGAAAGACTTTTCGACGGGTTATCACTCGCGCAATGGTGGGGGCGACAGTATTCAGACGGATGGTGACTTGCCGGTCTTGGAACTGGCGGCAGTTGTAGCAAATCAGCAGACAATTGCCGAAAGAGCAGGGGTTATTTTGGATGCAACTGCGCATGAATATGTGATTCCTACAGAAGAGCACGATACGGTGTTGCAACAATTATGGAATCGCCGACCGCCGCAAATATCGTTTGGTATTTTGTTTACCGTCTTGGCTATAGCGATTGTCCTGATGGGCGCCTTGTTTGATTTTCTGTTGTTTGACGAATTGTTGCATCAGACAACCCAGGACTTTATCGTTGAGGGCTTGGACACTTCTGTGGCCGCCACAGGAGCGGAGTGGACGATTCGAGGAGTGCTGAGTTTGAGCGCGGGTTGGATCTTAGTAACAGCTGTGCTGTCACGAGGTACGTTCCGCGGCTCGAACAAAGACCGATTACTCTTGATGATATTGTCGAGCCTGTCAGTGTTGGCGACTTCATTCACCTTGACTATCGGCAAAATTACCTGGACAAGCGTTGGCACCCTGGCGTTCATCGGCATCAATATCACGATCATCCTGATGCTATCGTCTGACGCAGCCAGGCAGTTCACTCACACTCGTACCACTGCGCGTCGTACCAAGCAGAAGACGATTTAGCACTCTACTTGTATGAGTGCCAGATGTACGCTATAATATAGCCATGACTGAACGCCAGCAGGCTATCTTAGCCGCCATTATCGAACAGTACGCTGAAATTGCGGCACCAGTTGGTAGTGTGACGCTCGCCAAATTGTTTGGTGTGTCCAGCGCTACCATCCGCAGCGAAATGGCCAAGCTCGAGGAGATGGGATTTATTGAGGCACCACACACCAGTGCCGGTCGCATCCCGACTGACAAAGGCTATCGGTTTTATGTCAATGGTATCACTGCCGCTCAAATGACTGAACTACCAAGTGGTATCGATCGCAGTGCGAGGGCGATCGAGGCACATGTTAATTCGCACGTTGATAAATCTGACAGGGCCATCCGCAGCGCGGTTGACAGCCTGGTTGAGCTGACGGGCAATTTTGGTTTTGCCTCGTTTGGTGATCATCTGTACATGAATGGTATGACGCAGCTATTTTCTCAGCCAGAGTTTATTGAAGGCAATCACGTTCAGGCCATCGCCAGACTGATTGACAATATTGAGCCCTGGCTAGTTGAAGCTGCGCCCAATGAACCGCTCAACGTGTTCATTGGTAGTGAGAACCCAATCGGTAAAGCCAGCGGCGCGACCCTGATCATCAGTAAGTTTCGTTCATCGTTTAGTGATCGCAGTTACATCGGCGTGATTGGTCCGACTCGGCAGAATTACCGTCGAACGATGGAGCTGGTGAGGCGAACGGGTGCGATGTTAGAGGAAGTGTAAGGATAGAGGAGGAATATGACGAAACACAAGAAGATTGATGATTTGCAACATACTATTGATGAGTTGACCCTGGACTTGCAGCGGACGCGGGCTGATTTTGAGAATTATCGCAAGCGCGTCGAGGCGGAAAAGCAGTCAGCCCACAGCATGGGTCAGGCCAAGTCAGTGATGAAACTGTTACCAGTGATTGACACAATTGAGCGAGCGATTGCTAATGTACCAGAAGAATTAGCGGATAATGCTTGGGCGAAGGGTGTGGCTGGTTTGGGCAAACAGCTCGACAAGCAGCTCAAAGAAATTGGCTTAGAAAAAATTGATGCCAAACCAGGGACGTTGTTTAATCCTGAGCTACATCAGGCGGTGCAGTTTGATGAAGCAGCTGACGGAGAAAAAGAGGTTGTTGCTGAAGAGCTACGTGCTGGTTATACCCTTGACGGCACGGTAATTCGTGACGCAATGGTCAAAGTCACGCGGCGATAATTTACTGTATTCCACCCCAGACATCAGTAGTTTTATTTACAACAATGCTTGCAATCAGAACGTATTAGCGCTATAATTTTTGGCAAGAGTTTTTAACATAAACACAGGGAGAAAAAGGGGATGGCGAAACGATTATTCGTAGCACTAGTATCAGCTGGTGGTATCTTATTGTTAGCTTTACTGTACAACGGTAGTACCAATGCAAGTCAATGGGGCGTTGTGTGGAGCGAGGAGTTTAAAGGCACCTCAGTGCCTGATAGCTGGGACGTATTCAAACAAAATAAAGATAATTATGGCAATAATCACCTAGCCTACAATCCGAGCAACGTCAAGGTTGTCAACAATGATTATCTAGAGATCAAAACGCAGCGCCACTGTGTTGCAAATCTTGATGAACCATTGAATGACTCTAATGCTAGCGAAACGCCATGTCCAAGTGGTAAGATGACACGATACCTTAGCGGTCGGGTGACAAATAAGACTAAGGTGGTGGATGGTACAAAACCTTTCCGCGCTGAGATTCGTGCCAAATTTAACTGGAATGGAAAAAATGGTACACGACCATCGCTGTGGATGGTTAATGGTGTCTCATTAAAGAATTGTAATGATAATCCTAATGCCAATGACCCATACGGCGAGCTAGACATCATTGAATGGTACTCCTACACACCAGCATATACCTGGTCAAGCACCCATGCTACCTGTTACCATCATGGCGTTTCTGGCAATTGGAAAAATGGTTGGCGAACCAGGAGGATTATCCACAGCGATGAACACCGAGCAGGCTCCAAGCCAGGTACATTGGCCTATGAATGGCACACGTGGGCGGTTGAGTATGACGGCGAGACGGTTAAATATTTTGTGGACGACAAGCCAATCACCGCGTATCATTATCACGCCAGTCCTACTGACAGCAAGGAGATTGAACGTACACCAGCTGCTCCTCTGACAAAATTAGCTGACGCATCATTGATTAAAAAGACGTTTGATGAGGGATGGCGCTTTATCATAAACGACTACGTGGAGGCAGATGCGGATCAGAAACCAATCTCTCCTTCAGATAGCTTCCCGAAGCAAACCATGTTGATCGACTACGTTCGTGTATTCCAAAAGGGTGCGGGCACACAGCCGGCTGAGACACCTGTACCAAAGACGGGTGCAGCATGGTCTAAGCGTGATGCGGCAGGTTCTCAAAATTGGTCCTCAATCGCCGGGTCTACTGACGGCAGTAAATTGGTTGCAGCAGCATGGGGCGGTAAGATTCACACCTCATCCGATGCTGGCGCGAACTGGACTGAGCACCCTGGGGCCGGCGACCGCAACTGGCTAGCAGTTGCCAGCTCTGCTGACGGTAATAAACTGGCTGCACTATACGACTGGGGTGGTTATATCTTTACCTCATCCGACGCTGGCGCAAACTGGACCGCACGTGGTGTCCCTGGGTCTCACAACTGGACGGCAATCGCTAGTTCCGCCGATGGCAACAGGTTAGTAGCTGTGGCCAAAGACAGCACAGTCTTTACCTCATCCGACGCTGGCGTAACTTGGACTGCACAGGCAAACTCAGGCTCTCGTAAATGGTCAGCAGTTGCTAGTTCCGCCGATGGCAATAAGTTGGTGGCAACGGTTGAGGATGACACAGTCTTTACCTCATCCGACGCTGGCGTAACTTGGACTGCACAGGCAAACTCAGGCTCTCGTAAATGGTCAGCAGTTGCTAGTTCCGCCGATGGCAATAAATTAGTAGCAACAGCAACTGGTGGCAGGATTTACACTTCCGCCAACGCTGGTGCAACCTGGACTGAGCGAGCGGCTGATGGACTTCATAACTGGACTGCGGTTACTATTTCTGACGATGGTCAAAAACTTTCAGCAACTGCTGGTGGCGGTGGATACATTTACAGCTCAAATGACGGTGGTGCAACCTGGGTGGCTCAGACGTCTGCTGGTGTGCCAAACTGGGCAGCAATTGCCAGCTCTGCCGACGGCTCGAAAATCGCTGCAGCAGCATACGGTGGCGCCATCTACACGACTGCTAACAATGCACCGGTTGGTCCAAGTGAAGAGGAGCAGAAAGTTACCGCGGCTGAAGCAGCAGTAGCAAATGCTGAATCGACCAAGCGTCCATCTGATGTTGCTGCCGCTAAAGCCAAAGTTGATGCAGTAGGTGACGCAGGCAAGAAGGCTGCCTTCCAGGTAAGGCTCGATGCGGTAACCAACACTATTTCTGGTGCTCGCTCAACCCTCACTGCATTGATCGCTAAAGCTAAAGATCCAGCCACTGTTGCCGGCATGAGTAGTAGTACTATTGCCGCTCTTCAGGCGCAGGTCACGGCAGCTGAAGCAGTTATAAATAACGCGAATGCCTCAGTGTCTGAGCTGGACAATGCGCGCACAGCTTTGCAGGGCAAGCTCGATGCACTGAAAATTGATAAAGCAAGCTTGCAAGCAGCCATCACTGCTGCAGAAGCGACACCATCATACATCAAATCTGATCCGACAGTTGCTTCAACTCTTGCCGCTGCTAAGGCCATCTTGAACCAGGCAAATCCATCTGCGTCAGACCTTCAATCAGCGATCGCTAACCTCAACAGTGCAGTGGCTAGCGCCAAGCAAAAAGAGCAAGACGCTCAAGACGCTGCTCAGGCTGCAGTTGCCAAGGCAGAAGCTGATAAAACACAAAGTGCCGTTGATGCCGCTAAGGTCTTAGTGAATAAGGTGCAAGATCCTGCTAAAAAAGCAGCGCTGCAAGCAAAATTGAACGCTGTTGTTGTCAATCCAGCGCCAACGCCAACCACGCCAACCACTTCAGCGACTGTTGCGCAGCCAGGTGGTGGTACGGTGACTGTTGCTACAGCTGGCACCCAGTGCTACAACATTGCTTCAGCCGCAGTGGCAGCTGCTCCGAATGATTATGACGGTCGTGTCTTGCGTGACATCGTTGGCTTTACGATTAACTGTACTGGCCAGACTGCCAAGGTTGGCTACACAACGCGCGTGACGCTGACCCTGAGTAAATACTACGCTGATCATAGTCAGTTAGCTGTGGCTAAGATAAGTAATGGCGCCATCAAAGAAGATATCACCAGCCGCGTTACATTTGGCATGACTGCTGACGGTAAACACACGACAGTGACGTATGATCTGACGGACGGTGGCTTTGGTGATGAAGATAAGGCTGCAAACGGCACTATCGTAGACCCAGTCGGTGTCTACGAGCGTCAACAGCAAACTAACCCTGGCGTTGGTGGTGGTACTGGTAATCCTGCCGGACCTACGAACCCTGGCGGTGCGACAACCAACGGTACTGGCAAGAATACTCAGGCGACCAATAAGGGCGGCTACTTGGCAGACACTGGTGCTAGCGTCATCGCTGTAACAGTAGTAGCGGTAACAGCTGGTGGTGCCGGAGTTTGGTTCATTCGCAAAAAGATGTAATAAAGACACTAAATACATAATTAGCACTCTTGACACGCGAGTGCTAATTATTTATACTGAAATAGTTGGCACTCGATATAAAAG
>CAUTLS010000038.1:0-6798 GCA_963539345.1 uncultured Candidatus Saccharibacteria bacterium | reverse complement strand
AAATTATCGGAATTGACCTCGGTACAACCAACAGCGCCTTTGCGTATATGCTGGCAGGCAAGCCGGAAGTTATCGCTAATGCTGAGGGTAACCGTACCACGCCATCAGTGGTGGCGATTAATAAAAAGGGTGAGCGCTTGGTCGGGCAAGTGGCGCAGCGCCAGCGGGTGACCAATCCAAAGAACACCATTTACGGTGTCAAGCGGTTGATCGGCCGTAAGTTTACTGACAAGGAAGTTCAAAAAGATCTCGATATTATGCCGTACCAGATTGTTAAAAAAGGTACTGGTGTGGCCGTGGAAATGGGCGACAAAGAATACACGCCAGAAGAAGTTTCAGCTATGATCCTCAGTAAAATCAAAGCTGATGCTGAAGCCTTCCTCGGTGAGAAAGTCACTGAAGCGGTCATCACGGTGCCGGCCTACTTTGACGATTCGCAGCGCCAAGCTACCAAGGACGCTGGTAAAATTGCTGGTCTGGAAGTCAAGCGCATCATCAATGAGCCAACGGCGGCAGCTTTGGCGTACGGTCTGGAAAAAGGTAAAAATGACGAAACCATCGTGGTGTTCGACCTTGGTGGTGGTACTTTCGATGTCTCCATCCTGGAACTCGGCGACGGCGTGTTCGAGGTGAAAGCGACCAATGGTGACACCCACCTCGGTGGTGAGGACTTCGATAACGTCATCGTTAACTACTTCCTGGATGACTTTAAGTCTAAAGAAGGCATCGACCTGCGCAAAGACAATGCAGCTATGCAGCGCCTAAAGGACGAAGCCGAAAAGGCCAAGAAGGAGTTGTCGACAGTCACTGAATACGAAGTTAACATTCCATTTATCACCGCTGATGCTGACGGGCCAAAGCACTTTGAGTTGAGCCTGACACGGGCTAAACTGGAAGATTTGGTGAAGGATTTGTTAGATCGCCTCGATGTGCCAGTTGAAAAAGCACTCAAAGACGCTAAATTATCCAAATCTGACGTCAATGAAATCGTTATGGTCGGTGGTATGACCCGCATGCCGGCAGTGGTTGAGCGGGTGAAGAAGTTGTTCGGTAAAGACCCAATGCAAGGCGTTAACCCAGACGAGGTGGTGGCGGTTGGTGCAGCTATTCAAGGTGGCGTGCTGGCTGGTGACGTCAAGGATGTGCTGCTGCTAGACGTGACGCCATTGAGTCTTGGTATTGAGACGATGGGCGGTGTGTCGACCAAGCTGATCGAGCGTAACACCACCGTGCCGACCAGCAAGAGTGAAGTATTCTCGACGGCCGCTGACAATCAGCCAAAAGTAGAAATCCATGTCTTGCAGGGTGAGCGCGAATTTGCTAAAGATAACAAGAGCCTGGGGCAGTTTGAGCTCGATGGCATCGCGCCAGCACCACGCGGTGTGCCGCAGATTGAAGTGACCTTCAATATCGACGCCAACGGCATCCTTAATGTGACCGCCAAAGACAAAGGCACTGGCAAGGAGCAATCGATTACCATCCAAAACTCTGGCAACATGAGCAAGGAAGATATCGAAAAAGCCCAGAAAGAAGCCGAACTCCACGCTGATGAGGACAAGAAAAAGCGCGAAACCGTTGACGCTAAAAACCAGCTAGAAAACGCCATCTATCAGGCAAAGAAAATGCCGGATGAGTTCAAAGATAAGATTTCTGAGGACGACAAGAAAGCGATTGACGAAGCGGTCAAGGAGGCAGAAAAGCACAAAGATGCTGATGACAAAGATGAGCTAGAAGCGGCAATCAAGGCTCTGCAGGATGCCATCATGCCAATCGGTGCCAAAATGTACCAGCAAGCTGCTGAGGACAACAAGGCTGATGAATCTACGGGTGATAAAAAATCCGACAAAGATGAGCCGGTCGAGGGTGAGGTGGTTGACGAGAAATAATCTCGGCCTCGACTCGTGACATAAACTACCCCTCTCAAGGGGTAGTTTTGTATTGTCTGGGCTAGGCTTATGCTTGCGCCGCTGTCAGCGAATTGCTATATAAGTAATTATGCACCAGTTTGATACATATTCTTCGTGTTTTACAGTTGATGAGCAAGGGAGAGTTCATAAGGTAGGCAGACATATACTGGCATGCGCAGCTAGCCCCCAGGTCGAACTGATGCAACAATTGATGGACGAGCAACCAAAACATCTCCTGGCGCCGCTGGCTATTCGGACAGCGCAGGGAGAGCCGCTCCACGAAATATACCCGATCATGGGCGCTACATTAGATAAGCAGAAACATATTGTACAACAAAAGATTAATGATGGTGAGATTGGCGCCAGGACAGTGCTCGATATGATGGTACAGGTGACAGAGGCTGCCGGCTACCTTCACGAACGAGGTTTAGTGCATCATGATATCCGATCAACGAATATCTTCTACGATGAGACTGAGGGCCGGCCGATACTGACACTGTTTGATTATAACCAGGTTAGATCTCCGTATGTACAGACCAGACCGCATTCAAGCTGGAACAGGGAGCATGCGCCAGAGATTGCCGAATTGGGTTCGCTCATTGATTACCGATTTGATGTGTATGCCATCGGTATAGTGTTTCATGAGCTAACGCATGATTTGATTTGGGAATCAGGCAGTGATTTCCCAGAATACCGCATCAAACCTGCGCTGGCTCAGCAAAAAGATCTGCGAGAAATAATGGCAATCGCTACTGGACCGTGGGAGGGTCGGTATAGCGATGCTCGTGAATTGCACGCGGCACTATGCGCAGCCAAATCACGAATTTGATGAAATTCTGCTGAATTATTTTTTCATAACCTGCTGGAGTGTGTAGGCAGCAAGTTTTTTGGGAGCGCTCGTTGATGGAGCGGTCTCCATATCATCAGACTCTGGGAATAGGTCGTCAACTCGCTCGCCAATCTCACGAGACATTGCTTCCCAGAGCAGCTCAATGTCCATAACTTCGCGTCGGTCTTGATAGGGCTCGTGATACTCTGCGTGTACTGAATGGTAGGTAGGATCTAGCGTAACGGCAATCCTTTCCAGCTGATGCATTGGCGTTTTGTCAATTGATGGACGGCTTAATGGCGGCATGTTGTGATAATTCCTCGGCTTGATGGCAATGTTGGCTTGATTGGCGGCATCAACCGTGGTGCCGAGTGTTTCAAGCCGTTTGGTCTCTGCAGTTTCAAAGTCAAATTCTGTTATCAGCCAGGCATCAGGGTCGCCGCGCCAGTTGTCTTTCATGACCGAGAGGGCGCTGTACTGAGGTTCTCCGTCACGGTCTTCCCAGCGGACAACACCAGCGATGATCGGCACTGAATATATACGTTTTTCACCATTAATTTCTAGCTCTGGCCAAGGGTGTCTACCAGCATTTCGTTGTTCGCGGTCATAATCACCTATAGTTAGCCATTTGAACACACCAAACTGTTCAGCTAGCTTTGGCTCTTCGGCCAGTTTTTTAGCCAGCGGCATTAAACTTTCAATTTGTTTTTCTTCTTCAAGCGAGTAAAACTTTTTCTCCAGCTCTTCAAAGCTCGGTGGAGCTGTGCTAAGGTTGGTATTTTGCCGTTCTAAGACTGCTGTTGTTTGTACCATAGTATCCTCGCTTCGACTTGTATTTATGTTTTTACAAAGCCTATGCTTCTCTATATATCACAGAATATACAAAAAGTCAAAAGATTATGTAAATTGGCTATCTAACTAGCACTCTATTGACACGAGTGCTAACGAACCGTACAATAGAATACATGACCAAACGTGATTATTATGAAGTGTTAGGCGTGTCTAAAACCGCTTCTGAAGATGAAATCAAAAAGGCTTTTCGTAAAGCTGCAGTGAAATATCATCCTGACAAAGAAGGCGGCGATGAAGAGAAGTTCAAAGAGGTCAATGAAGCCTATGAAGTTCTGAAAGACAAGCAAAAGCGACAGCGATACGACCAATTTGGTCATGCCGGTGTCGGCGGAGCTTCGGGCGGTGGCTTTGGCGGCAATCCGTTTGAAGGCTTTGGCGGTTTTGGTGCAGAAGGTGTCAACTTTGATTTTGGCGGTGGCTTTGGCGACATCTTTAGTCAGTTCTTTGGTGGTGGCGCTGGGCGGCAAGGCGGTCCACGGCGCGGTCGTGACATAGAAACGACAGTGGCTTTGACGTTTGAAGAAGCTATTTTTGGTGTTGAGAAAAAAATCAGCCTGACGATGGATGATGAATGTGAACACTGTAAAGGCGAGGGTGTTGAGCCTGGATATAGTTTGAAGACGTGTGATGATTGTAAAGGGTCTGGCCAGCAGATGCGGGTGATGAATTCCATCTTTGGGCAAATTCAACAAGCTATCACCTGCCCAACTTGTAATGGTCGAGGTAAAATCCCTGAAAAGAAATGTTCAGTTTGCCACGGCAAGGGAACGACGCGTAAGAACCGCGAGATTACGGTCAAAATTCCAGCAGGTATTGATGATGGTGCAGCAATTCGTTTGCGCGGGCACGGCGAAGCGGTCCAGGATGGTGAGCGGGGAGATTTGTATGTTCAGATAAGAGTCAAAGCTCACAAAAAGTTTACTCGTGAAGGCGATATCATTCTTTCGGAAGAGCATGTTTCTATGGTTGATGCGGCATTGGGTACGGAAATTGATGTTGAAACGGTGGACGGTGTAGTGCGCATGAAAGTTCCAGCTGGTACCCAAAGCGGTACTGATTTTAAACTGTCAGGACATGGTGTGCCACACCTGAGAAATGACGCTCGTGGCCCACATATCGTTGGTATCATCGTTGATACGCCAACCAAATTGAGCAAAAAACAACGTGAACTTTTGGAACAATTTAACACCTCCAAAAAGCGCGGTTTGTTTTCCTGATTAGCCCGTGGTTTATATATAAAACATAAGTGTTATAATTGAGCTATGGAGCTTATGCAGACAGCTCGTAAGGGGCATCATTTCATTTCTCGATGTATCATGATTATGATCATTGTGATGATCGCTTACGGTGCCTATACTTTGCTGTGCGATGTCAATAAGCCTCGCCCAGTCGTGGTCAGGGCTGGCCAGGCGACATTGCAGGCTGAAATTGCGGAAACGGCTGAGCAGCGGTATAAGGGTCTGAGTGATCGGTCTGGTCTGACGGAAAACCAAGCGATGCTGTTTAAATTTGAGGGTGATGACAAGTGGGAAATGGTGATGCGCAACATGAGTTTTCCGCTCGATATCATCTGGTTAGATAAAGACAAAAAAGTAGTACACATTGAGCATGAGGTGCAGCCTGATGCTGAGCCGTATGAAATATATAAACCCAAAGTGCCGGCACGCTACGTTTTGGAAGTGGCTGCTGGTGTAGCTAAAAAATCGAGCATCGTCAAAGGCGCCAAAGTAGAATTTACGACCGAGGCGACGCAATGAATGTAGCAGTGTTGCTCTTGGCGGTTCTGGTGGTGATTTTCGTGGTGGTGTTGGTGACAGGTAGGCGCATCGGTCCACTGGCCCTGGCGGCTGCTGCTGGGTATATTTTTGTGGAATTGTGGATGGAAGCTGTGCGCGTCATTTTGGGTGGCGTGGGTATCAATCTACCATGGCTGCCTGATGGCGTGGTGGCGGCGCTAATATTGCTGCTCGTACCCATGGGAATGTTGATGGTTGGTGGTCCAAAATATCACAAGAAACATGAAAAGCTGGTGGCGGCGGCTGTGGTAACGGTATTGGTGGCGGCGCTGCTGGTTAGTGTCTTGGCAAAATACCTTGTGGTTGACGGTGCGGCGCAAACAGTAGTACAGCAACTGACCGCCTGGCGCCAATATATTATTACCGCGGGCTTGGGGATGGGGCTAGTGGATTTATTCTTACTGCACACTGTCAAAACAAAGTCCAAGCCCGGCCCAAAGAAGCATTGATATACTGCGTGTTATGTGCTAGAATGAAAAAGTTCATTCTTGATGGGCCCATAGCTCAGTTGGTTAGAGCACCTGCCTTTTAAGCAGGGTGTCCCGGGTTCAAGCCCCGGTGGGCCCTCCAGATGACGAACATATGCAGTGATGTTATTCGGGTGTGGCAGAAAACTTTGGACATGACGAAGTATCTAGACGACTTAAACGTACCGCTCCGATATACTAAAATAGTAGAAAAACACAGTGATGATTTGAAGAATTTTGTTGGGATGCGATGTGGTGTCCCAATTTTTTCTGGCAGCCAAGAGGTAACTAACCCGACTACCAAAGAGCCAGTTGGATATGCTCAATATATCCAGCTGGGACAAAACCCGGTGACGATATGGAGTGGCATGTCTCGTTACCGAGTGGGTGTCGGGAGTGTGCTAACAAAGATTGATGACCTCCTGGGGCAAGAATATAGGAGAAAATTATCCATTGATATGGGCTTAGCTGGAGTTAGAGGAGCGACACTGGCGGGTGCTGCTGGCGGGGCGCTAGAATGGTTTAACTTTGCTCCAACGGTCAGCTTATCTGGAGTGGCGGCAGGAATAGCAACCGGTGGCTTGAGCTTTGCATATAACCGCCAGCGTCGTAAAAAAGAGTTTGGAGCACAGATTAAAGGACTGAGTGAATGTTTCTCGAGTATGGGAAGGAGAGCCGTGAGGCCTAATTTGTTAGCACCGGACTCGTATGTTAGTGGTGATATGCAGACTGGTTTGGCGGATAGTCAGGGAGCGGGTAATATCTACTTTATTGGTGATATGCCGGTCGATCAACAGCAGCGAGCTGATCGTTTTTGGCACCGGGCTGATCAAATTTTAGAAGAATATGGATTTACAGAATGGCAGGACTATCAGTCTGCCGGCTTGCCGGCGCTAATTGAACGAATATTGGATGATTTTGACGGTAATGGTGACTTTAGTTATGAC
>CAUTLS010000037.1:0-6800 GCA_963539345.1 uncultured Candidatus Saccharibacteria bacterium | reverse complement strand
ATATAATACAAAATATGCGCCAGTTCGAAGGATATTCGCTCACAACACCAATCACCATCGGTGATGTGCATAATCTATCAAAACAAGTAACTCGACTACCTCGAGGGAGTATCGCTCTATTCGGCACTGACCGACTCGGCATACCGTTAGAGCAGCTCGACATAGAACTAACGCCTCGTGATGATTACGCAGAAGGTCGTCGTAACAGCATTAATAAGGTTGGGTTTTATGACGCAACATTGTATTGCTCAGACATACCCCTCGTAACTCAGCCTTGGGCGATCAAGCCATATCTTACCTCTCGTACAGCCGTGAAAGACATTACCACAATGCAAGCCATTAATGGCCTACAACATCCTCGAGCAATTCGCACTTTTGAACCAAGAGGCATTGCTCATCTCGAAAATGGTGAGGTGGCTGTTATTAGTGATTTTATACAGGGTGTACGTAGCTGCGACAGCCTAGTTGATGCATACCGCGAAACGACACTACCTGAGGAAAAAGCACGACTTATCGCCCGTACTGCATTCTCTACTATGCACTATTTTCACAGCCTCCCAGAGCCATATACAATGAACGACGCACAAATAAAGAACTTTGCATTTACTATCAATACTGAACCGTGGTGTATTGACACTGAAAAATTTCTATCGACAGACAAAGACGACCCATCATCAATCGGTCAATTCGGACGAGATATTGAGTGCTGTGTTTATTCAATGAGCGGTCAATCCAATAATGACGGTCAGCAAATGTTAATTCCCGAACTTATCATTGAGCATTTTATTAAGCCATACGAAGAAGATATCTCTAATCTATTTCCCCACGATACCGCTAGTATTATGCAAACGTCGATCGAAAATCTCAAACAAGACATAACCCAAGGAGCCTGATGTCAGGGCCCTTGGTGGCGATGTAATTAGCGTCGCCGCTTATGCCGCTGCAGATCAGCCACCTTTAGCCGCACTAAGTGTCGGTCGATAAGCTGCTTAGCTTTCTCGCGCTCTATTTGGTCGTCGGCGTTGTCTCGGGCTGCAATAGCTCGCTCTAGCGCCGCCTGAGTTTCCGCTTCAATGATGTCGTCACCATGATCAGCTTCATCAACCAAGATCCGCACGCCTGTTTGATCAATTTCCACCACACCGCCAGAGATAGCAAAAAATTCTTCTTCCTGCGTCTCCTTGGTGCGACGGACAGTGATGACGCCGTCCCTCGCCACCGTCACCAGCGGTTCGTGACTCGGCAGCACCGAAATCTCACCGTCAATCGTCGGAATGGTCACCGAGTAGACCATCTCATCCAGCTTGACACCACCGAGCGTTACTAGCTTCAAATTCATCGGGCTAGTCCTTCTTTGCCTCTGGTTGCTTTGCGCTTTCAGCGTCGCGAGCTACCTGGTCAGCCAAGGTTCCTTGTACCATGTAGAACCAGCTTTCTGGCTTGTCGTCGTATTTACCAGCCAAGATGTCAGATGCGTCACGAATGGTGTCCTCTAACTTGACGTACACGCCAGGGTTGCCAGTAAATTTCTCAGCCACGTGGAATGGCTGCGCCAGGAAGCGCTGGATGCGGCGAGCCCGAGCAACGATTTGCTTCTGGTCGTCCGACAATTCTTCCATGCCGAGGATGGCGATAATGTCCTGCAATTCTTTGTACTGCTGCAGCACTCGCTGCACTTCGCGCGCCACACGGTAGTGTTCCTCACCGACAATTTCTGGGTCGAGCGAATTAGAGCTGGAATCCAACACGTCAACGGCAGGGTAAATACCAATTTCCGTCAAGGCACGGTTCATCACGATGGTCGCGTCCAGATGGGCGAAGGTTGTCGCTGGCGCTGGGTCGGTCAAGTCGTCAGCTGGCACATAGACCGCTTGAACAGAGGTAATCGAACCCTTTTTCGTTGAAGTGATGCGCTCCTGCAACGCACCCATTTCTTGCTGCAAGTTTGGCTGATAGCCCACGGCGCTTGGCAGACGGCCCAGCAACGCCGACACCTCAGCACCAGCCTGCGTGTAGCGGTAAATATTGTCGATAAACAGCAGCACGTCTTTACCTTCGTCACGAAAAGCTTCGGCCATCGCCAGACCCGAGAGCGCCACGCGCAGACGCGCTCCAGGTGGCTCGTTCATCTGACCAAACACCAACGAAGTCTTGTCCAGCACGCCGGCTTCTTCCATTTCGTAGTACAGGTCATTTCCTTCACGAGTACGCTCACCAACACCAGCAAAGACCGAGTTACCAGAGTGGAACTTGGCGATGTTGTTGATCAGCTCGGTGATCAGGACGGTTTTACCAACACCAGCACCGGCGAATAGACCGGCTTTACCACCCTTGGCTAGCGGGGCGATGAGGTCGACAACCTTGATACCAGTTTCCAAAATCTCCGTCTTGTTCGACTGCTCGCTCAGGTCTGGAGCAGGGCGGTGAATCGGTGCGGTTTTACCCTTTGGTTGTGGCTTTTCGTCAATCGCTTCACCAACCACGTTAAACATGCGTCCCTGGGTCTCAGCACCCACCGGCACAGAAATCGGCGCACCAGTCGCCACCACGTCCGCACCGCGAGCCAACCCGTCAGTCGACGACAAAGCAATTGTCCGCACGGTGTGCTCGTCGAGGTGCTGTGCTACTTCCAGCACCAACGTCTCTTTGCCATTCTTGACATGTAACGCGTCATAAATCGCCGGCAATTTAACGTCGCGCGGAAACTCCACATCGACCACCACGCCAACGATTTGAATAATTTTTCCTAGTGTTTTACTCATCAATTCCTCCTTTAATCTTGCTCATATCTCCGTTTATCACCTGACAGTCAATTGCCATCAAATCTTCAGCAAAAGGCGATGTTGCGTCAATCGGCTGCAACGTGTACACCGGCTTACCAAGTGCAAACGCCCAGCCAGCCTCAAAGAAACACGACGCACCAATATAGCCATCGCCACGTTCGTCATCAAAATTCGCCAGCAGCAAAGCCTCACTGTCTTGTAGTCGGCTCATGTGTTCATCAATATACTGCCGCTTCGTCAGGCCTTCCTCAGTCTGCGGCAATGTAGCTTGATGACCTGCCGCCTCCAACGACTCATGCAGCGCAGCGAACTTATCCGCATGATGCATTGATGCTGAAACTAGGATTTTCATTGTTCCATCGCCTCCACGCCACCGGAAATTTCTGCCAATTCCTGAGTAATCGCACCCTGACGAGCCTTGTTCATCGCCAGTGTCAGATCATCCACCAGGTCAGACGCATTATCCGTTGCATTTTTCATGGCCATCATTCGCATGGAGTGCTCACTAGCACGAGCATCCAGTAGCGCTTGAAACAGTCGCGCGCCCGTCAAACGGTAGGCGACGGCGTCCAGTACCTCTGGGATGCTTGGCTCGTACTTGGCGTCAGAAACCGTGTTTGAAACTTCACTTGGGTCAATTAATGCTTTGGTTCCTGCTGGCAATAACCGTGACAGCTCTGCGGTCTGCACCATGCTATTGACAAATCGCGTGTACACCAATGTCACCGCATCAACCTCGCCGTTCTCAAACATGCTAATGGCGGTGTTTAAAATCGTGTGAAAGGTCAGCCCCGTCGGTTGGTCTGGCAAATTATCATAACTACCGACCACTTCAGTGTCTTTCAGGCGCGAGGCGAACTGCGAAGCCCGGCGGCCAACTGTCAAAGTCAGATTCTCAATGCCGCGCTCGTCATCACGCTTCAGTAACTCCAGATATTTCTTCAAGACGTTGGTGTTATACGCACCAGCCAGGCCTTTGTCGCTGGCGATGACGATGATCAAACGCTTAGTGATTTTGCGGCGCTTAAACAGTGGGTGATTATCAGTTACACCTTGACTGGCTAGGTAGGCCAATAGTTCCTCAGCCGCCATAGTGTAGGGAGCTGAAGCCTTGTCCGCCTCTTGCGAACGGCGCATTTTACTGGCCGCCACCAACTGCATCGCCTTAGTGATCTGCTTGGTCGAGTCCACCGAGCGAATGCGATTTTTCAGCGCACGAGTACTCGGCATGGATTACTCCTCAAATCCTTTCGCCGCCACTTGGGTTGCCTCGTCGATAATCCGGAGTTGCTCATCAGTCGGTTTGGCGCCCTTGTTTAGCTCGCGCATAGTATCTTTGGCGTTGTTCCAAAGTTGGGTCAGCAGACCAGCTTGTGCTTCCTTGATCTTAGCGACTGGCACATTGTCAAAGGCGCCACTGGTTACTGCGTGAATGCTGACAAATTGCTCCCAGACACTCATTGGTTGGTATTGTGGCTGCTTCAAAAGCTCAGTCAATCGCTGACCGCGGTCGATTTGTGCCTTGGTCGCATCATCCAGGTCCGAGCCAAACTGGGCAAACGACGCCAATTCACGGAACTGTGAAAGACCGAGCTTCAAGTTACCACCAACTGATTTAACCGCCTTGGTCTGAGCAGCACCACCGACACGGGAGACCGATAGACCAGCAGAGATAGCTGGGCGAATACCTTGATAAAACAAGTCGGTTTCCAGGAAAATCTGACCGTCGGTGATGGAAATAACGTTGGTCGGGATGTATGCTGAGATGTCACCAGCCTGCGTCTCGATGATCGGCAAGGCAGTCAGTGAACCAGCGCCCAATTCATCTGACAGCTTGGCTGAACGTTCCAGTAGGCGAGAGTGTAGGTAGAACACATCACCCGGGTAGGCCTCACGTCCTGGTGGACGACGGAGCAAGAGCGACATCTGACGGTACGCTACCGCGTGCTTGGTCAAATCGTCATAAATCATCAGCGCGTGGCCGCCATTGTCACGGAAATATTCACCCATGGCGGTACCAGCATATGGTGCCAGATACAGCAGGGAAGCCGCGTCCGACGGGCTGGTCGCCACCACGATGGTTTGCTCCATCACGCCTTCTTCTTTGAGGCGGTCAACCAGCCGGGCAATCTTTGATAATTTCTGTCCAATCGCCACGTAAACGTTGACCACGCCGGTCTTTTGCCGCGCCTGGTTGATCATGGTGTCGATGGCAATCGCCGTCTTTCCCGTCTGGCGGTCGCCGATGATCAGCTCACGCTGCCCGCGACCAATCGGGAACATGGCGTCAATTGACATGATACCAGTCATCAGCGGCTCGTGCACCGACTTACGGCCCATCACGCCGATGGCTGGTCGCTCAATAAGCCCACGTTTCTTAGTCTTGATAGCTGGTCCGCCATCCAGCGGCCGACCGAGCGGGTCAACCACGCGGCCGAGCAGCTCCTCGCCAACTGGCACGTCCAGCACCGCACCCTTGCGGCGAACGCTGGCGCCAGCCTTGACTTTTTCTTCACCGCCGAGGATCACCGCACCAATTTCATCTTCCATCAAGTTCAGCGCAAACGCTTCCACTGTGCCGCCATCAGTTTCAATTTCTAATACTTCGCTGTAGCCAGCTTTACTGAGGCCATGCACCCATGCCACGCCGTCGCCGACGCGGATGACGACACCAGCATCCTCTAGTCCTTCCGTCGCCTCCAGCTGCGCGATTTTTTCCCGCAGGCTTTTGGCTAGTTCTGTCACATCAATCTTGCTCATTTTTCCTCCTAGATTTTCTTCGCCCGCAAGTCGTTTAATTTCTTGGCAATCGTCGCGTCCAGCGTTGCGGTTGGCGTCCGTAGCTTGAAGCCGCCGATGAGTTCTGGGCGAACAACTTCGCTCAATTGAACAACCGTCTGGGACTTCTTGAGTAGCGTCATGATAGCCGAACGCGCCTCATCCGTCAATGCTCGCGCTGATTCAACCGTCGCCACCGTTAAGCCACGCTCCGCCAGTTCTGTCTGAATATCACGCACCAACAAATCGACTTCATGCTGACGATTTTCATGGCTGAGTAGCGCCGCTACTTCGTCAATAACTTTCGTATCGTTGTTCAACAATCGTTCAGCCACATACCGAGCCAATTTACGACGCGACGTTCGTGCAGGCATTAGCGCGCCTCCTTCAAAGCTTTCTCGATCAATTTGCCGTCTTTTTTAGCGTCCAATTTCTCGTTCACCAAGGTGCCGGTTGCCTCAGCCACCAATTGCAATGTTTCGTTATGCAACGCTTGGCGCGCAGCCGCAACTTCACCAGCAATTTCTGTCCGAGCCGCCTCGATGATGCCATCGGCTCGTGTTTCAGCTTTCTTAGCCGCAGCTTCAACGATTTCCGCCGCCTCGTTCCTCGCCGACGCAACGATGTCGCGTGCTTCTGCTCGCGCTTTGCGCATCGATGCGTTGATCATTTTTTCAGTCTTGTCAGCATTTTCACGCGCTGATTTGGCAGCTTTTTCAGCCGTTCGAAGGTCTTTTTCACGCTTGTCCAGCATCGCTGCTAGTGGCGGATACACCCATTTACTCAACACAAACAGTAATATCAAGAATGCCACTGACTGCAGGACCAACAACTTCCAGTCGATCCCCAACGAGCCAAACAAATCAGCCTTATCAGCTGCGTGAGCTTCAGCACTCGCAAATTGTGTTACCAATCTTTCCACAATTTACCTCTAAATTACATAACCTTACCGACGATGGCAGCCACGAAACCGATAATTGCCAAGGCGTCGATGAATGAAATACCAAGAATCATCATGGTACGCAAGTCGTTAATTTTCTCTGGGTTGCGACCTGCGGCGTTCATCGCTGCGGCACCGATCATTGCAGCGCCAATTGCTGCGAAGGCTGCTGGGATTGCGTAAGTTAAGGCAAAAGCTAATGCTTCCATGGTTGATATTCTCCTTATAATTATTACTTAACTACTTATTTTCATTCTCTGTCATTTTCTTTGAAATATCAACAGGGGAATGAACATGCG
>CAUTLS010000036.1:0-6990 GCA_963539345.1 uncultured Candidatus Saccharibacteria bacterium | reverse complement strand
CCCAACCTGCGGCGGCAACGAGAGAAGACAAGTAGTGGCGTACTGACTCTGTCTGCCTCCACTCCCCCAGCCATCAGTCAAGCCTGTGCCGCTACCAGATGCTTGCTCACCGTATCCCGGCCGAAGCCAAGCTCCAGCCCGATCTCGATGTAGGTGCGGCCCTGGGCGTAGAGCTGCTGAGCACGCCGGAGGTCGTCGTCCGTGAAGCGTCGCTTGCGACGGGGTGGTTGCGTGGCCTGGCGGCACGTAGCGCGGACGGTGGACTCAGTGACACCGACCTGGGCAGCGATCTCGCGGGCCGACATGCCGGTAGGCTCAAGGCTCAGGATCTGCTGCTTCTTCGCCGCGCTGATCGGACGGCAGGCCGTCTTGCGGATACCGCGGGCTGCAGTGGTCTCGCTTGCTTCCGACGTAGGCGCTACGCTAGCCGTGCTCGACTCCGGAGCAACCTCACCCTCGATGAGACGCTTGCGGAAGGCGAGCAGGGGTAGCCAGTTGTTCGGATTGATGCTGCCCAGGTGCACCAGCAAGCTCTTACCCGAACCCACCCCAGTCGAAACAGGCCGGGATGTGGTTCCAGATGATGAACAACGCTCACCCACCAGGGTGGGCGTTGTTCGTGTTGTGGGGCTCGTGAGTGGGCGATGGTCACCAGCACGTCGATCACGCATCTTCATGACACGCCCCACACAACCTTCAATAAAGTCATTGTCACTACCGCTCCGGTAAAATAGTTTAGCCATAAAAAGCGTCGCCATCCGGTTCGCGCCTCCGCCGATCGTTCGTCACGAATTTGCACAAAGGGCAGCAGATTGATGATATATAAGCCGCCCGCAGCCAACACTGGCCATGCCGCCACACCTAGGCACGCTACCAACCCGATCGCCGCGACATAAAGCAGCATCGCTAGCCAGACTGTGACCCGCGCACCAAAAAAAGTGGCGATAGAGCAAATTTCTGCTTCCCGGTCTGGAACAATATCTTGCACTGCACCGAACGCCTGGCTGGCCATACCCCAACAAAAGAACGCTGAAGCTGCTAGCCACCCCGCCTGCGTCGTGCCAACCAATGAATATGCGTAGAGTAGCGGACCGACAAAATGCAGGCTCGAGGTCACCGAATCCAGCAGTGGCACTTCCTTAAATCGCAGCCCCGTGGCACTATAAGCCACCACAAAAAACAACACAACTGTTAACACCAACCCACTTTGCCAGTTGCCCATAATTACCAACGTCAGCACAAATGGAAGGCATAATAATACCGCCAGCCACACGATTACCTGGTGATATCTTCGCGGCGTCACCGCCCCTTCGACGCCACCCTTACGAGGATTGCGCATGTCTGATTCGTAGTCACACACGTCATTAATGCCATACATCAGCAGATTGTACGGAATGAGAAAAAACAATGTACCGATAATAAGCCGCACATCGATCGCCCCGCCCATAACCAAATAGCCCGTCGCAAACGGGTAGGCCGTGTTTACCCAAGACAGCGGTCGTGAAGTCATGAATAATACCTTAATCGTTTTCTTCACGATCCAAACCCTCCCAAATCGCTGGTACAGCCAGGCCAGCCAATAGTGGATAAAAAAAATCTTCAATTGGCGCTAACCCAACGCTCATGCCCGAAATTTTATCTAGAGAATAGGCAACAATGCCGAGGTAAATCAGTAGCGAGTCAAACAGAATCGTCATCACCAGCAGCACCGCCAGCGTCAGGCACACTGGACGGCTAAATGCCAATAATCTCCGCCATGCCAGTAGACCCAGCGCTGACGCCAAAAAAAGCATATTAAGCACTATATATGTTGCCATCGCTTCACTCCCGCGCGGTAAACCACCAGGCTAAAATAGCTCAAAAACAGCAGAAAGAGTAGTTCTTCTAGTGGAAACTCTGAGAAAAGGTAGATACCCGACATGTACGGGGAATGGCCGCTATAAAAAATGCCGAGCGAGATGCCACAAATATCCCACACAATGAACACGCTGGTCATAATTAGCACTGTCAGTACTGCACGGCGAGCATCATGCCAGTAAGCCAGCCTGTGCCGCGAATCCAGCACCACCATCCCTATAAAACTAAAAATGATTCCCGCTAGATACAGCCAGTTCATACATCCTCCTTAGCAAGAGGGCCGTGGCGGTGATTTCTTGTGATGCGCTTATAGGTCAGCTGCGCACTAATCAGGCACATCGGTAGGCCAATCCCAGGCAATGTTCCCGCACCCACATAATACAGATTCGGTACTTTTTTGCTGCGATTACGCGTGCGAAACATGACACTCTGACGAAGCAAGTGCGATTCACCACCAAAAGCGTTGTATTGCCAGGCATTAAATTGCTCGCCAAACTTCTCTGGACCATAGATGAGCTGGGAGACAATGCGCCTGGGTAAGTCTGGCTCTCTGGTCATCTCACCAAGAATCTTGATAATCTTGTCCGTACAAACCAATTCTTGTTCTGGCGTCAGCGTCACGCCCGCTGGCAATGGCAGCAACACAAACAAATTCTCATGCCCTATCGGCGCCAATTCAGGGTGGGTTTTGGATGGGTTGCAGACGTAAAGTGAGGCATGCTCTGGCACGGTACCAGTTTCATAAATCGCCGCAAAGTTTTCGCGCCAATTTTTCACAAAGTAGAGGTTGTGATGGTGTAAATTCGACAGTTTTCCTTTGATGCCTAGCGAGACTAGCAGCGCGCCTGGCCCCGGCTGGCGTTTTTGCCAGTACTTTTCGGAGTAGCTTCGAGCAGCTGGTGGTAATAATTTGGTTTCGGTGTGATGAATATCGGCTGCCGAAATCACCAAGTCTGCCGCGATGCGCTCGCCGTTCACTAGCTCAATACCCGTGGCTTGATGACTATCCAGCACAATCTGCTTCACCGGTGAGTTATAGTGATATACCGCACCCAAACTTCTTCCCAACCGCTCCATGCTGTTCACCAATTCCAACATGCCACGCCGCGGATAATACACACCGCTACGAAAATCGAGATGACTCATCAGACTGTAGACGGCCGGGGCTTGAAACGGGCTGGAACCTAAAAATACCATATGATATTCCAGCAATTGTTTGAGCCGAAGATTCCGAAACCGGCGGCTAACATGCGCGTCCAGTGTTCGCCACGCCAGTGGCAACATGGTTGGTAGTTGACGCAGGAGCGGCCACTGCAATACATCACTAAACTGCGTGAAATTGTTATATAGCGCGTGCTTCACCGCCACCTCATATACCTGGCTGCTGCGTGCCACATAGCGCCGCAATTTTTTACCCGCACCAGGCTCAATGGCTTCAAAGGTTGTCATGTCTTTGTCAACATCACCCTGAATGATCAGTGGCTCATAGCCTTCGCTCCACACTTTGTAGCCTGGCGAAAATCGCACCAAGTCGAGTTCTGTTTTGGCTGATCGACCAAACAATTGATAATACTGCTCAAAAATCTCTGGCATCAAATACCATGACGGGCCAAGATCGAAGGTAAATCCGTTTTGCTTGACCACCTGAATCCGGCCACCGGCTGACGGATTTTTTTCGTATATCGCCACCTCATGTCCCGCTTTCGCCAGCAAATTTGCCAGTGCCAACCCGCCATATCCCGCGCCGATAATCACCGCCTTCTTTTTCATAATCCCACCGCTCCTCGCGCGAATAGTACAGACTTCACACTGTTCGGCACCCGAATGCGCCGCGCTTTAAGATCGGCAGCTGATGCATTCTGCAGCCGCTGAAACAGTGCTTCATAATATATTACACTAGTATGCACTGCTCGGCGGGCAGTTGACGGAAGTTGCTGCACACTCGCTTTGGCTATGGCAAAATCTGCCGCAATATCCGCTTCGATGGTCCGCTTGCTGGCATCACTAAACGACGGGTAATCAACGCCCGGAAAATACACCCGCCCCAAAACTTCGTGATCTGCCTTCATGTCACGCAAAAAATTCACTTTTTGGTAGGCCGCACCCAAGCGGCTGGCACCATCACGCAGCTGTTCATACTGAGCCACATCGCCTTCAACGAACACCTTGAGACACATCAAACCCACCACTTCCGCCGAGCCGTAAATATAGCGTCGGTATGCCGCTTCATCATATTCCATGGCCGTAATATCCATCCGCATACTCGCAAAAAATGGGGAAATTAGCTCTCGCTCGATGCCGTACTTTTGGGCCGTGAGAGCAAAAGCATGAACGATTGGATTGGTTGAATAGCCCTGCTTGCACGCCTGGTAAACCACTGCTTCAAAGTTGTCGAGCTGAGCCATCGCATCATCGCCACGGTACGTATCGACAATTTCATCCGCTAGCCGCACCATGCCATAGACTGCGTAAATATGCGGCCGAATGCGTGACGCGAACAGCCGGCTGCTCATCGAAAACGAGGTCGAATATCGCCGCGTTAATCGCTCTGCCAGCTCGTAGCTTACTTGCCGATATAGTTCCATCAGTAACGCCTTCCTTGCAGGTGATCGACAAATTGCTCTAACTCGTCACGCCGAAAACCATGTTGTAGCTTGGCGAGTGTAGCCCGCGCCTGAGCAAAATACTGCTGAGTAATAGCTTCGGTTTTTTCGCGCGCACCGGAAGAGTCAATATCCTGCTTTAATTGGCGAAGCGCTTGGCCCGGTGCATCACGCACGCCGAACCACTCAGCGAAGCGAGTCGCCTGCTCGTCACTCATCATAGCTTGATGTTCGGCGATCAGCACTGTTCGCTTACCTTCGCGCACATCCGTGTCGGCCGATTTGCCTGTCGTCGCTTCATCACCAAACATTCCAATCAAATCATCCTGCAGTTGAAAAGCAATGCCGCATTGCGCGCCAAATTCTTGTAGAATTCCCCGCGTCGTTTCATCAACCTCAGCGCACAATGCACCAGATGCAAGCGGACCCACCAGGCTGTAGCTAGCTGTTTTGTAGCGGTAAATAGTCATCGGATCAAACTTTTCAGTCATGATAAAACCCGCTTCAACGTCAATCAATTCGCCGCCAATTGCCTCAAACACTGACTGCGACAATCGCTCCGATAACTGGCGAATTACTAATGATGAGAACGGCGCTAACTGCACCGAGCGATACGCTTCAGATAGCAGCGCATCACCCGCCAGTAGCGCCACACTATTGGCATAATGGGTGGTCTGCTGCGCCGGCAATAGCGAGGCATAGTCAGTTTCGTACGCGCCGTTGACGGTAGCTTGGCTGTGCCGCAACGCGTCTTGGTCAAGAATATCATCGTGCACTAACATGGCCACATGCAATAATTCTTGCACCGCCGCAACTGGCACGATCGCTTTATCCAACTCGCCATACCCCACCACTGTCAAATACGGGCGCATTCGCTTGCCGCCTGCCTGGTAAATGCGCGCGATCTCTCGCCACAACCGCTCGTAACGCGGATGCACCACTGAAGCCTGCGCTACCCGTTCGTAAATACGATCCATGATATACGCATCAACTGCTTGTTTAGTCGCCGACAGTAGTGAGTTGACTTCCATGAGACTCATTGTACTACAGAATCAATCAGAAGCTCTATTACATGAGGGACGTATTGTAATCTAGGTCGCCACTGAAATTGGTGGCCGATTCGTGACTACCCTGGGTATGCTCTGATAGATAGTATGACTTTTATCTTGCTGCTTTGACCGCTCATATATTCATCGCCAGATGCTTCTTGGCCGTATCTTGTCCGAGGCCAAGTCTTAAGCCGATCTCGATGTAGGTACGACCCTGAGCATGGAGCTGCTGGGCACGCTGGAGATCGTCGCTAGTGAATCGTCGCTTGCGGTGGGGTGGCTGTGTGACCTGGCGGCAGGTGGCACAGACAGTGGTCTCTGAGACGCCGACCTGTGCAGCGATCTGGCTGACAGACATGCCCGTGCGGGCCAGATCGAGGATCTGCTGCTTCTTCGTTGCGTCGATCGGACGGCAGGCCGTATTGCGGATACCGCGGGCCGTCGTGGTCTCGCTCACCCCCGCAGTAGGCGCTACGCTAGGCGTGCTCGATTCCGGAGCCACCTCATCCGCGATGAGACGCTTGCGGAAGGCGAGCAGGGGTAGCCAGTTGTTCGAATTGATGCTGCCCAGGTGTACAGATCTCGGATCCCGACGTCGTTGGGCCTCCGCAGTGCTGATGCGTGGAGGGGCTAACGCCGTTTGCTCATTCCAGCCGCTATCTGCCTGAGGGCCGCCGTAATACTGGTGAGCCTGCTGGAGAACTGCGAGCAAGCATTTTTGCCACCTTTCAGCCTGTCCGGGGGCACGAGACTTGGCTGAGGCTCGGTTCCACTGCCGGGGTGCTGGCAGATCGGAGTCCTGTGAGCCCTCGGGATTGGAACGATGAGTACGATCCACCTCTGCCTCCCGCTCCGGAGGGGGTCCAGGTAGGCCTTGTCTTCACCGCGACCTCGGCGTGCTGATTGGGGCGGCCTGGTAGGTCCGCTGCGCCGGACTCTTCGAGGGGAGTCGGCCCATTGGTGTCCAGATCGGTGACAAAGGACTCCCCAGCCCCCGAACCGCATGAACGAGAACCTTGGAATTATGCGGTTGCGATCCGTGTGGATGGGAACGATCCGAGCCTTTGTCCTGACTCCTGACTTTTTTGTTGGTTGAAGGTGTTGGTGGTGGGGTTTCGTTGGGATTGTGCGGGTGGCTGAGTTGGTTCGGGCACTAATTCGGGGTGTGTAGGGTTGGTGGGTGACGCCTTCGATCAACACTTATGTGACGTCTTCCGGGGCGACGGCGGTCAAGGTCGTGTTCAAGAGTCGCGGTAGGCGCATGGTTAAGCACGTTGGCTCGGCTCATGATGAGGCCGAGCTCGCCGTCCTGATGGAAAAGGCTCGCCAGATCGCTCAGGCGGGCCAGACGAGCTTGGACCTGGAAGCCCTGGTCGGCGCGCCCAAGCCGATCGTGTCGGGCAGCGCCCTGATGGGCGCTACGACGAGCGCGCTGCTGATCCAGGTCCTGTCTCATGCCTGGGAGGTCCTTGGTCTGGGCG
>CAUTLS010000035.1:0-6996 GCA_963539345.1 uncultured Candidatus Saccharibacteria bacterium | reverse complement strand
TTACAAATTTGGATGTCGCCAAGCATCACGCAGAAAAATTATCGTATGGATTATTTTGATCATACAAATGATACGAATTGGCACAATTTCTGCCGTCAAACAGCTGACGGGATTTATCTGGACATGCAAGGGTTCAATCGTTCGTTGGCCATCCAAGCGGGCGTTCCTGCTGATAATATTGTCGTCTCACCAATTGACACTGCAGATGATCTGCATTACTTTTCGCACTCATCGGGTGATACGGCGGGACGAATTGCGGCGGTAGTAATGATGCGTGGATAAGCCCTTGGCGAACGCATATCGGTGAAAATTGTTCCAGATGATGATACAATGAGTAGCATGACTAAACAACACGCCTATATCACTACTGCTATTCCTTATGTCAACGGCTTGCCGCACATCGGACACGCCATGGACTATATGCTGGCGGATGTGTGGACGCGGTATCAGCGGCAAAACGGCCGCGAGGTGCGTTTCCAGACGGGCGTGGATGAACATGGCAATAAAATTGCTGCCAAGGCTGCCAGCCAGAACCAAACACCGCAAGCCTATGTTGATCAAATGCATGGCAATTTCCAAAACATGATTGCCGAGTTGAATATTTCGGCGACGGATTTTATCCGCACAACCGACCCGCATCATGTTGGTGCGGTGCAATACATTTGGCAAAAACTTGCTGATGCTGGCTATATTTACAAAAGTACGTACGAAGGCTGGTACTGCCAAGGTTGTGAGGCATTCGTCACTGACAAAGAAGCAGCTGAAAATAATGGCATTTGCCCTGACCACCAGACGCCATATCAACGGCTGAGTGAGGAAAATTATTATTTCAAAACCAGTGCCTTTTCGGAGAACATTCGCCAGGCAATTGAATCGGGCAAAATGAAAATTGTGCCAGAATTCCGTAAAAAAGAGTTTTTGGAATTGATGAAGGATGGCCTGAAAGACGTGTCAATTTCGCGTCCGCGCAAAAACCTTAGCTGGGGTGTGCCAGTGCCGGGCGATGATACGCAGGTGATGTACGTTTGGTTGGATGCGCTGAGTAATTACATAACGGTCATTGGCTATCCTGATCGCTCAGAGGAATGGCAGGCATTTTGGCCAGCAAATGTGCAGGTGATTGGTAAGGATATCCTTCGCTTCCACGCTGGGATTTGGCCGGCGGTGCTGATGGCACTGGATTTACCGCTGCCGAAAGTGCTGTTGGTACATGGATTTATCAACGTTGGCGGCGCCAAGATGAGTAAGAGCCTCGGTAATGGTGTCGGTCCAGCTGATATCATCCCGCACTACGGTGTCGAGGCCTTTCGCTATTATTTCCTGCGTCACGTGCCAACTCAGGACGACGGCGATTTTACGTGGGAGAAATTTGAAGCCGCGTACAACGGTGAGCTGGGCAATGATCTCGGTAATTTGGTGCAGCGCGTGGCTAAGATGGTGCAGTCATATCAGGCAGGTGTCATTGGCGATGCGCCACAAGCTGAACACGACATGGGACCGTATCGCCACTCCATGGAAAGCTTTGCCTTCAACCAAGCCATGGATGAGATTTGGCAAATCATCCGTTCATTGAACCAGTACATCGAGCGCGTCCAGCCGTGGCAAGTTGCCAAAAAACGGGCCAAAGACCCAGAAGCTGAAGCACACCTAGGCGAGATTTTAGCGTATGCTTGCGGTACATTGCTACAAGTGTCTGACATGCTTCGCCCATTCATGCCACAAACTGCTGAGAAGATTCATGAGATGTTTGCCAGTGGCGTCGTGCCGTCACAGTTGACGCCACTATTTCCACGCAAATATCTCCACACGCCTGATCCACGTGCGCCAAAAGTAGAAACCCAAGGAAAATAACTATGAATTCAGTAGCGGAGCATCACACGGCGACAGATTTGCGTTTGATCGATTCGCATTGCCATGTGCACGACACTGAGTTCTTCACGGACAATCGTGAGGAGCTATACCAGCAGTCAATCGCAGCGGGCATCGGCATGATTTGTGTTGGCACTGACCAGCGCAGTAGTCATCAAGCAGTGGAATTTGCCGCGAATCGCGACTATACTTGGGCGGCAGTTGGCATTCATCCGCACGACAGCAAAGATGGCTGGGGTGAGGTGGAGCAACTGCTTAAAAGTAGAGAGGATAATTCACCAATTGTGGCGATTGGCGAGATCGGGCTTGATTATTATTACAATCACAGCCCGCGCGATGTGCAGATCCAGGCGCTGGAGGCGCAGCTGCAGTTGGCGGTGGATTATGATCTGCCGGTTAGTTTTCATATTCGCGATGGCGCGCCCGACCAGCCGTCGGTGTGGGATGACTTTTGGCCGATTTTTGATAATTTCCATGGCGTACGCGGTGTTCTGCATAGCTTCACTGATACGCGTCGCAATTTGGAGAAGGGATTTGCCCGCGGGCTGTATGTTGGTTTGAATGGCATTAGCACGTTTACCAAAGACCAAACGCAGCGAGAATTGTTTGCTTCTGTCCCGCTGGAGCGATTATTACTAGAAACTGATGCGCCATTCTTGACACCAAAGCCATTTCGTGGTAAGATGAATAAGCCAGAATATGTGGAGTTGGTGGCAAAGTATTGGGCGGCGGAGCGCGAGCTGGCGCTTCACGACCTCGAAAAAGCAGCAACCGATAACACGGTAAAACTTTTTGGCTTGTAAAAGTGGAGAAATATGCGAGAGAACAACACGGGTACGTACGACAAAGAAGTTAATGCGGCGTTGGAAGCTGCCTTGGAAAAGGCAAAGACGCTGAATTTTGAGACTACTCCTGTCGGTCGTGTTGACGAGCTTGCTGCGCATCAAACTGCTGATGCTCGTTCACTATCAAGTGCTGCTATGCGTGGCAGTACAGGCGAGAGTGAAGCATCAAGCTTAGCCAAGTCAATGGAAGCTCCACAGACATTATTGATTGAATTCCCTAAACACCCCAAAGATCCCGTTGAAGCAGTGCGATATTCCAGCGATATCGGTAAGCGCCTGACTGAAATGCGACAGAGTGATGTTATAACTAAGACTGATTTTGAGTTAGCGGCATAAGGAGGTTCGGTATATGAGTAAGATTCTTAAAAAAGCTGCAAGCCTCGTTTTTGCAGACGAATCAGTCAAGCCATTGATGCGAGTTCGCCGCAAGGACCGACCAGCTAAACCACTGACCGAGCGGCAATTGATTCAGATGGAAAGCCAAATTGGTGCAACGATTTTTGGTGACAAGCCCGAGCATGTGCAGCGCCGAGAATTTTTCAACTTGGATGAGAAAACGTGGATTTGGTATGAAGAAGTGGTTGGCGCTGACGGCAAAGTGCAAGAATTGACAACCAAATATGAGATTCAGGAAAAGGGCGTGTTGAAGGTTCAGCCAAACTATCAATACAGCTATTTGGAAGGCGAGGAATTACACAACTTTGTCTTGGCGGTGAAAGAGTATTATGAGTGTGTTTCGCGCAAATTATATAAACAAGATCCAGACACAGGCAAGCCTCTGCAAGTGGTATAATAGATAACAGTGAATGATAATTTGATATATCTTGATCATGCGGCGGCAACGCCGATGGACCCGTTGGTGGTTGAGGCGATGCAGCCCTATTTTTCTGAGAAATTTTTCAATCCATCCAGTCCGTATGCTGCTGGTGTTGCAGTGAAGCGTGATTATCAAGCTGCTAAAGCGCGCATCGCCCAGGTTCTGGGCGTTGTTGCGGATGAATTGGTGATGACGGCTGGTGCCACAGAGTCGGTTAATTTGGCGTTTCAAGCGGCGCAGCAGACAACCTGCGCAGTTGCGACCATCGAACACGCATCAGTTTTGTCGGCTGCCGGCCGCCACCGAGAACCGGTGTTGATCCAGCCGGATCATAGGGGAAGAATTTCTCCAGAAGCAGTGAAGCAAGCTCTTACGCCAGATGTCGGTTTTGTATCAATCGCCCTGGCAAATCATGAGCTAGGCTATGTGCAACCAATTGAAGAGATTGCTCGCGTCATTCAAGCAGAGCGGGAACGGCGTCGGTCTGCTGGCGAGGAGACACCGCTATACTTCCATACCGATGCATCTCAGGCGGCAGCGTTGTTAGATGTAAAAGTGAAACGATTGGGCGTTGACTTGCTGACGCTCAGCGCGGCAAAAGTTTACGGACCAAAGCAAGTCGGCCTGCTGTGGGTGCGTCCGGGTGTACATATTGCACCAACCATTGTCGGGGGTGGACAGGAGCTGGGTCTTCGCAGTGGCACGGAAAATGTTGCTGGGGTGGTTGGTTTTGCTGAGGCTTTGGAATTGGCTGCCAAACGGCGTAAAGCTGAAGTCAAGCGACTGCAGGGATTGCGTGATGGTATGATTCAGAAACTCAAGGCTGAACTACCGGAAATGATCATTTCGTCTGATCGTAAAAAGTCGTTGGCGAATTTTTTGAATATTTCTTTTTCGGGTTTGGACGCTGAACGACTGGTCTTTTTGTTGGAAATGCATGGTGTGATGGTGGCGACGGGTAGTGCCTGTGCCGCCAACTCCGGTACGCGTTCGCATGTGCTATCGGCTATTGGTTTGAGCAACTCAGATATTGATGGCAGTTTACGCATCACCCTTGGAAGGTTAAATGATGAAGTAGCGGTTATCCGAGCGGCCGAACTGATCATCCAATCAGTCCGAAAAGAGCAGGAGAGAATGAAATGATTCATCGATTGATTGGGCTGGCTGTTGTTGTGGTGGTGATTATCATTGGCTTGACAATGTATCTAGCGCCAGACGATTTGGCGAAGTGTTCTGGCCCTGGCTCTGGTGAGTGTGCGACGGCTGATGCTATCGTGGCAGTTTCTGGCGGAGACACTGATGCGCGGACTGACGAAGCAATTCGTTTATATAAGCAGAAATGGTCGTCGCTACTCATCATGTCGGGTGCGGCAGCTGATAAGACGGGCTTGTCCAATGCTGAGGCCATGAAGCGTCGTGCATTGTTGCAGGGTGTACCAGATAAAAATATCATCATCGAAGACCATTCTGAGACGACAAAACAGAATGCAGTTGAAGTAAAATCAGTCATCACTGCTCGCAAGATGAAGCGCATCATCTTAGTCACGAGCGGTTATCACATGCAACGAGCCCGGTCTGAGTTTGCGGCGCAGGTGCCTGGGGTGGAAGTACTGTCACATCCAGTCAGTCGTGATAAGCATTGGGGTGATCTCTGGTGGCTGACGCCGTGGGGTTGGTGGTTGGCAGTTGGTGAATTGATCAAAATTGGCTTGTTTACCATCGGAGGAACACGCTGATGGCTCGGGTGTTTGTTGGCATGTCGGGCGGCGTTGATTCGTCAGTGGTGGCAGCACTATTGGTTGAGCAAGGTCACGACGTGACCGGCGTCTATATGAAAAATTGGTCAGAAGATTTGCCGGGTATGCACTGTCCGTGGGCTGAGGATGTGGCTGACGCCAAGCGCGTGGCGGTGGGGCTGGGGATCGATTTTCAGGTGTTTGATTTCCAGAAAGAATACAAGCAAAATGTCGTTGACTATATGATCCGCGAATACCAAGCGGGTCGCACACCAAATCCTGATGTGATGTGTAATCAAGAGGTCAAGTTTAAGCTGTTTTTGGAGGCGTCGTTGGCTGCGGGTGCGGAGTATATTGCGACGGGGCATTATGCCAGGACGAGCGAGGGGTGCTTGCTGCGAGCTCGTGATGACAATAAAGACCAAACCTATTTCCTCTACCGGGTGACGTCGGAGGCACTCGCAAAGACCATGTTCCCGCTGGGTGATTTTACCAAGGCTGAGGTGCGCGAGATGGCCAAAGAGCGGGGGTTGTGGACTGCTAGTAAAAAGGAATCGATGGGTATTTGCTTTGTTGGGCAGGTGGGAATTCGTGAGTTTTTGTCAGAATATGTCGAGACGAGTCCGGGCGATATCATTGATCAACAAACAGGTGTAGTTGTTGGTAGGCACGACGGCGCAATATTTTATACGCTGGGGCAGCGGCATGGGTTGGATATCGGTGGCGGCTTGCCGTACTATGTGGTCGGTAAAGACATGGCAAAGAACGAAGTTTACGTGTCGCGCTCAATTGATGATGATAATTTGTGGCGGAAACAATTGACACTGGCTGACGTTCACTGGATTAACCAGCCGCCAAAAGACGGCACCTATCAGGTTCGGGTGCGACACCGGGCGCCGTTGATTGATGCGGAAGTTGCGCACATGAACGACGCTGGCGAGAAAGTGGCAGTGAAGCTGGTTGAGCCACAGCGTGCCGTCGCGCCAGGTCAATCAGCTGTGATATATGATGGCGAGGAATGCTTGGGCGGTGGGATTATCCAAACAGATTGACGCATGCGGTAAAATAGTGTACACTGGTACAGAATAAGAATTAACCTAAGAGTGTAAGAGAAGGAATAAGATAAGTATATGTTAGCAATTCGTTTGCAACGTTTGGGTCGCAAGGGCTACCCAGTCTACCGCCTAGCTGTACAGGAAGCGCAGCGCCACCCATCAAGCGGTCGCGTTGTCGCCTATGTTGGTAGCTACAATCCACACACAAAAGTAGCAAATATTCAGGTTGAATTAGCACAAAAATATTTGGACAATGGTGCTCAGCCAACACCACGTGTTATTAAGTTGTTGAAAGAAGCTGGTGTCAAGTTGCCAAAGTGGGTTAAAGAACCAGCTGCTAACAAGCACAAGGCTATTCGCAACCCGGAAAAATTGCGCAAAAACCAGCCAAAAGAAGAAGCTCCAGCTGAAGAGCCAGTAGAAGAACCAGCTGAATAATCATTTGAGTTATTTGAAATCGCCTCGTTTTGGGGCGATTTTATGTTGTGCTATAATTAACAGATATGAAAGCTCAAGATATCCGCAAAAAATACCTCGATTTTTATAAGAGTAATGGTCATGCTGTTGTGAATCGGGCGCCATTGGTGCTGCATAACGACCCAACTACACTGTTTACTGGTTCTGGCATGCAGCCGATGATTAGTTATCTGTTGGGCGAGGCCAAACATCCTGAG
>CAUTLS010000034.1:0-7336 GCA_963539345.1 uncultured Candidatus Saccharibacteria bacterium | reverse complement strand
TAAATATTTTTTACCTGGTAATAGTTTAATAGCAAAATAAACTATCACCACTGACGCCAAAGCTAATAGTATTCGTGCAACATAGAGAGAAATAACCGGACTGAGATTAAAGACGTTAGCCAAAAATACCCCTGGAACAGCTGGTAAATAGGTTAGAAAATTGTATGAAACCATAGGCGGTTGATACCGCTCACTTGGGTTCAATGATTTCTTGACAGCTTGTTTGGTACGATTAAAATCATATTTTTTAGCTGAAAAACCGCGAATCTCATCATCATAGAACGTTAGTCTCAGCGTCTCACCAACAGACTTTGGTAAACTAGCACCAGTACTCTTTGGGTTAACCGGTATAATATGTCCATGCGCGATATATTGCACACGAATATAATGCTCCGGCTCATCAGGACCTTGAAATGGAGGGGTGATGACCGCAAAGCCTAATGCACCAATTAACCCAACTATAAGGTAGATTTTATGCGGCTGACTACACAGCAACACTAACTTTTTCTTGATAATATCAAGCTTCTCTCGCACCGTCTTCATATAGCACTAATTATACACTTATGTTCGCTGTTTTGCTATATGAGTTCACCCTTAGCTAGTAGGCTAACTGTGATATAGGAAATCTTAACGATAGGCAGTTTTTCTTTATTCAGCTCAACAAATTTTTGCCAACTACGAATCGGGTGCAAAGTTCCGTTCTTTAGATGATAGATTGTACCACCTGGATCGCCCACAAACTGCGGCAGTTTTATTTCTTTGGTCAGCATGGCGCATGTTTTGCTCTGTAGTGGATATGGGTTTTGTGACGGTAGGTGTAATTCAAATAATTTACCGCCCATTCCTAAGTAACTGCGACCCTCGCAACTGACATATGGAGACAAGACTCGGTTGCTGACTTTGTATTCTTCAACCACCCTGTCATCAACTTGGCGGATGGCGCCATTGACACCCAAATCAGCAGCTTGATCGAAGTGTGACAACGGGATGAGTGTGTCGTATCCATCAGAAACATATACCGTACCATTAGAGGGTGCTTTCACCATTTTACCGGGTGCAAAGACCACGTTGCCTGAAGGAATCTTTCGAATAGTCTCACCAGATAGCCAAGCGATAGTTGGTCGCTCAGTCTTAGTGATGGCAAATACATCCTCCATAGCAACTATCGGTCGTTTCTGGCGTGATTCCATGACATATACCGTACCATTATCTGACGATTTCAGGGTTACAACATCGTCCAACGCCCCAGATCCAGGCAACGAGCGGACTGTTTCGTCTGATAGTGCCAGCGGACTGACTGGTATGTCTTGTGGCTTGGTGACTTTCTTTTTACCTTGATTGGTGATAAGGAAGGTTTCCCCGGCTGGGTTTTTAACATAATCATCGACTGTTTGGCTGGTTTGCGGTAATTTGTTGATGCTTTCTTGTTGCAATACGCCGCCGCCAAGTGATTGCAGAGTTTGATCGACATATTCAGAGTGCCTGATGTTGTGTAGCGTACCATTGCTGATCAGTTTTTGATGACCAGTATCCCTATTTCTCACGACCGCTGCCTCTCTGACGATTGGCGTGCCATATGGCAGATATTGAATGGCTGATTCGCCCAGCACATTATATCCCTGGTCGTATTGTTGCAAAGCTAATGATTTGTCATCCAAGACCTCACGGCGCGTACCATTTTGGATATAGAATCGCTTACCACTAGTTGTCTTATAGCCGTGTCCCATGCGCGGACCGTGATAGAACTTATTCACTTGCGCCTCAGTCAGTAACATACTATTGCCGCAGTCCATACCGTATTGTGCCACCATGGCACAGGTTGTAAACGCCAGCCTAATACCAGAATCATAGAAATACACTGTGCCGTCAGGTGATCGCATCAATCGATTCGCCACCTGGCCTGTCGGAATTTTATCTAGATACGCTTGAGACACAAAACCAACACCACCCAAAGGAGATAATGCCGCCAAAATGTCATAGTTCGGCACCGGATATTTAACATTATCCGACACCAGGTAGACTGTTGCGTTATCATGAGACCTCAGCAAGGTACTGTTGACGTGGGTGCTACCAAACCACTCCCTAAACATATAGAAGAAGTTGCGGTTGCCGTATGCTCCACAGTGTGCCGTGCCAGGATAAGCCGCCAGTGCTGCATCATTTGGTACATATGGCGTATAGATATATAGACTGGCAGTTGCGTAATTTTCAATATATACATCTCGGTAGCCACAAGCAGGGTTTGGGTTATATAAAATTCTATTAACTCGACCCGGCTGATAGTTATAGTTTTGAATTTCGTTGCGATATTTTCGTAATTGCCAAGCGGCTTTATTTACTTGCTTATAAAAGCCGGCTTTTTCGTTATCACAGTTTGCAGAATAGCCTGGACCACTGTCAGGACAGCCATAACCCATGGCATATTTATACTGTGACCGCAACGGCCAAGAGTCAGCAAACAACGGGCCAGCCGATTCTTTTCTCAATGTTACCAACAATACTTGTGGGTTAATTTGATATCGTTGCGCAGCATCCCAGATGATTTGACCAGCATTGATGCCACCAGGAAAGGCACCGCCACCACGATCAAAGGAGGTTTCGCCGTTGTTTGGATTTTCGTGATAATTTTGTAAACAAACGTATGGTGGACCATGCCAGCCACGCTGTGCTGCGTACTGTGCTTTGGTATTGCCGTGACCAGAAGGCCCAGTGCCCCAAGTATCACATGCCGGTGTGTGCTGTTCAATAAACCGCTGCACTGCTGCCGCAGAACCCATCGCTCGTGAGTCATAAAAAATCTCATCGTCAATAATCCTCCCAGGGTTAAAACCTGAAGCCCCAGCCCCTTGAGAGAGAATGACCGCAAAGGTTAGGCTTAGTAACAATCCTACTATCTTCTTCATTTACTCAACCACCACCGCCATACTATCAGCTACACCGTGAGACCTGCCTGAATTATACTCGATTGATACTGTCCACTTACCAGCAGCTCCTAATTCATCTCTACTCACCCGCATCGTTTGACATGAGGTTGAGCTTGGACCAGGAATTACTCCGGCCGTCTTTTTGACGACTCGATTGCCCAGTGTAAATACATAGGTACATGTACCATCCTGCTCGACAGCGTTCGTTACAAATCCGCTAGCGGTGATAGTATGCTTATCAACTGACTGCTCAACACTAGTCATCAGCACGTAGACTGATTGTTTTTTTGTTTGAGGGTCGGTCTTTGGCTGCGGTGTCACATCAGTGTTTGGTCGAGCTGATTTATTATCTGGATTGTCCTCGACATTTTTAGTGTCTTTTTTCTCAGTTTTGGTTTTGTTTGGATTTATTCCACGACCCTGATCGTCAACCGTAAAAGCCTTGTCCTGATCTGAAAATGGCAACCATTTATTATAGTAAGCTGCCGCCACATACGAGCCAGCAACAACAATTGCCGCCAGTAGTGATATACTGATAATTTTCTTGCGTGATAGTTTAGAAAGTTTTTTCTGTTTCATAGTCATTACCCTGGGATAATGATACAGTAAAAAACCAATTTTTTCAAATTAACCACTAGCTTTTTGATTTTGCTTCAACGTGTTCTAACGAATATTTATCAATCGCCGTGTGGTCGTCCAATTTCGTCAACACTGCCCGGCGTACACCGCGCCATTTTTCTATATTATAAAAAATATTCAACACCAAGTAGAATAGCTTTCTTTTCCGTGAATATTGTTTATCACGCAGCGTAAATAACGTGTCGCGAATCCACCCGATGATGACCATTTTAGTTATCTGAGAAATAGTCGGTAGTGGCACATCAATACCCACACGACGAAGCCCCATCGTCTCGTCAAACATTCGCATTTTGTATTCACGCAGCTTGAATTCATTAGAATGCAACACATTGCCTCTGGAGGCATAAGCTTTCATGTAGCCAGCGTTGATGACATCGCGCCCAAATAATTGGTCTTCAGCATATGGAACGTCTTGGTATGGCAACTCGCCAGTCAGATAACTACGGCGAGCAGCCGAGTTAACATCAGAGTAAAACGCTACTTTATCATAAGTTTCCTGCTTTTTGATAAAAGAATCTTTATAGAACAATGTTGTTCCAAAATCAGGACCAAACCCATTGAACACACCCATGATTTCGCGTTTTAGCAGCGGAAAAGTGGTTGGCCGTGGGTCTTGTTTTCCCATAACACCAATGATACGGTCTGACAATTCAAACGGTTTCGTCATCTCATATAGCCAATATTTATGAGCGGGCGTAGCGTCTTGTGACAGGTAAACCACGATGTCGCCTTTTGCATCATAAGCGGCGGCGGCCCGCGTCTTACCGTGACCATATTCCTCTTTTGTGATGGTTTTATACCGTAAGTTCGGGTGTTTTTTAGCATATTTTTTGATGATTTTTGGCGTCTTATCTGTGGAGCTTGTGTCGTAAATCAAAACTTCATAGGTTTTGTCAATTTTTTGTTTGAACACCATTTTTAGCAGATCATCCAAATAGTCCTCACCAAAATACGTTGGGATAAAAACAGTGATGTCGATTTTGTTCGTGTTGTTAGCCACCTATCACCTCACGAATCAGAATGCGCTCAACCTTCTTGTATGATTCGTCCCATGACAAATCTTTGACGCTTTCTGAAGCCTTTTTGGCATAGGTATTGATATTTTTGATCTCAACAACCTTACACAACTCATTAGCCAGTTCAATCGGTGAAGCCGCGGCGTAGTGGATGTATTTATTTTCACCCAAAACCAAGCTGTTGTTTTCGCCTTCGTTCATCACTGGGATACAACCAGCCGCCAGTAACTCGAGCGGCAGTAGCGACACGTTAGTAAGTGACAACACTAAGCACGCTTCAGACTCTTTGTACAGATCAGCCACGTCTTGGTGAGACAAGATACCGCGGTTGACATATGGAAATGGTATTTGATAATTCGACACATCCCAACCAAAGAACTCAATAGTGTATTCTGGATGTTTTTTGTGGAATTTATCTAGTGCAATCACGCCCAACTCAAAAGCGCGGCGCTCAGTCACTGGGCGGGCATAGAAACAAATCTTCTTTTGTTTATCAGCTTTATCTGCCAAACGGTAGATGTTCATATCAGCACCAAAATCGAAATAATCCGCCTTCATGCCATATTCGCTCACTTTTTTAGTCAGCCAACGACCAGCTGTGATGCCATAAAAATTCATTTTATAGGTGTTTTCAGCCAACACCGCCTTTGAACCTAGTCCATAAAAGTACGGCTCAAAATCTTGCACGAAATAAAACTTGTGTGCCTTAGTGTTGATGTTAAATACCGGGTAGGCCGTCTCCCATCCGGTAGCGATCAACGCGTCAGATTCAGTGTATTGCGACACTTTTTTCACATTAACGTCAAAATTGAAACTTTCTGACAAAATCGCCTTGGCTTCGGCTGGTGATTGCGGGTGGATTCCTTCATAGATGTAAAAAGTTACGTCGTGACCCTGCTCTTGTAAGAATCGAGCAAAGCGGGTGATGGTATTTTGTCCACCACTTCCTTTTGAGATAGGAGACAATACCCAGCCAATTTTCAAAGACTTCTTTTTTGACTTTTTCTTTGGTGTTTTATACGGGTGATTGATGTAGTCCGCGTTCATGATATCTTCAATTGAAGCCATCACCTCAATTGGTTGCTTGATCACTGGTGCGGTCTTTTTCGACAGATATACCTGGGTTTTCCTGACAGCCTGACCTAACCCATTTTGTCTGGTGTAGGTGTAGAATTTGTACAGTTTACTCATGACGTTTTCTCCTTCTTACTTTTCACACTCATCCATGAACCACGCTTTTTCAACAAACCACCCCTCGGCTTATTTTCTCTCACATAAAACTGGCTGATACCCTCTTCTGTTGTGTAGGCAATTGGCTCATACGAGTCCTTTTTCTTATCATAAGCAAACAGGGTAGCCGTAATTTCAAAATCACGGTTGTTAAACAGATCCAATGGCAGAGTATACTTATAAATATGCGTGCCTTTTTTACTGGAGGTTATTTCCACATTATTATCATCGATAAAGAATCCATCATCAATCACAGAAGTGATGCGATTTGAAGCTTCGTCCAAAATTGAAATACCAAATGACACTTGCCTATCTTCTGGAACAAAATATTTTACTTCAACTTCCAACGTGTCTTTCGGTGTTAACACCTTGTTTTCTACCCTTGTTTGAATATACGCAGTATTTTTCTTTGATTTCTTATCAGTTTTTGTTGTTGACTCTATATTTTCAATAGAATACAAGTTAGCAACTTCATTTGGATCACCCGAGGCAACGATTTTACCAGATTCTAACATAATTGCTTTATTGCAAAACCGTCGTACTGACGCCATGTCGTGAGTAACCAAGATAACAGTCTTTTTCTGTTTTTTGATCTGCTTGAAATATTCAAAGCACTTGCGTTGAAAGGCTTCGTCACCAACAGCCAATACCTCGTCCAAGACGAGGATATCGGTATTAGCACGGATGGCGATTGAAAAAGCCAAACGCACCTGCATACCACTGGAATAGTTCTTCAGTTTTTGATCCATGAACTGTTCTAGTTCGGCAAAATCAACGATCTCGTCGTACATATCTTCAACTTCATCGTGCGAAAAGCCAAGTAGTGCCCCATTCAAATAGACGTTTTCCCGACCAGTCAATTCTGGGTTAAAACCAACACCAAGTTCAATGAACGGAATCAATTTACCATTAACAATCACCTCTCCAGAGTCCGGCGAATAAATATCAGAAATCAGCTTTAACAGTGTAGATTTCCCACAACCGTTTCGTCCAACGATGCCAAAAAAGTCGCCTTTTTCCACCGTAAACGAGATATCTTTTAGAACTTCTTGTTTTTTATAACCCTTGACACCCTTAGTCCAGTTCAAAAATGCCTGCTTGATACCGTTTGCCTGCTCGGTTGGTAAATTAAAGCTCTTGTATAGATTCTTTACTTCTAGCGCATATTTACTCATTACATATTCTCCGCAAAGGTTTTGCTGCTTTTTCTGAAATACATAATACCAATAATGACAACAACCACCGTTAATACAACAGGTATTAGACTAATCCAGATGTTATTTATTGTACTCCAAGTGGTCGGCGTCGTCTGTGGAGCGATAAGGCTGTATCGGACATCTTGAATACTTTGTGCAATAGGATTGAGCATCATAACTTTTGCGACTTCTGGGTGAAAATTAGACACCAGGCTAAGTGGATAAATGATTGGGATACTGTAAAAACATATCTGTAAAATCACATCCCAGATATGGCTAATATCACGGAATTTTACGTATAGTGTTGATAATATTAGTGATACACCAAGTG
>CAUTLS010000033.1:0-7538 GCA_963539345.1 uncultured Candidatus Saccharibacteria bacterium | reverse complement strand
ATATTGGAATTCGTTGGGCTATTGAACAGGGATTTGATGCGGTGGCTTTGTTGAATAATGATGCGGCTCCAGAGCCAGATTGGTTGAAAAATTTGGCGGGCGCTCTTGAGCAAAAACCAGAGGTTGGTGCAGTCACTAGCTTGATGTTAGATACTACTGGCAAGTTCATCGATGACGCAGGTGATGAATATTCTACCTGGGGTATTCCAGCGCTACGGGCGGAGCATTTGCCAAAAGACCAAGCTCCCGACAGTGGCTTACTCTTTGGGGCAACAGGCGGCGCAACGCTGTATCGCACCAAAGTTTTTCAGCAAATTGGCTTCTTTGACGAGGATTTTTTCGCGTACAACGAGGACGTTGATATTTCATGGCGTATGCAATTGGTTGGCTGGAAGGTGTGGTATGAAAAAACTGCTGTAGTTTTCCATAAACACTCAGCAACAAGCTCCAAAATCCCTGGTTTTACTATCAATCAAGTGTTCAAAAACTTGCCGCAGGTATTTTGGAAAAATGTACCATTTCCTATGATCATACCGATGTGGTTCAAATTTACCCTTATATATTTCATGTTCATGGTGTATCAAATACCAAAAGGCGGCTTTAAATTTGCAGCCAAAGGGTTCATGCAAAGTATACGCCTGTGGCCAAAATCACTGACTAAGCGTCGCCGTATTCAAAAGACTAAAACCGTTTCAAACACCTACATCAAATCACTGTTATACCACGGCCTTCCGTTGAGGCAGGTGAATCGCATCAAGAAAGCCTTGGGATTTCAGTGATTAAGGGGTAAAATAGCACTATGAAACGCGATTTCCTGTTTACCTCAAAAGCGTTACTCTTGCTGGCTGATGTTGCGATGGTGGTGCTGTCATTTGCGCTAGCTTATTATTACCGAACTCACTTGGACACTCGCGTGTATTATTTTGTGCCGCAAATTCGTAACTTTGTCGTGCTGATCGTGGCTTTGTTGCCGTTGTGGCTGATAGTCAATGCATTGTCTGGGCTATACAACCGAGAAATATTTTTGTCGCGCCCCAAAGAATATATGCGCGTGCTATTGACCTCTGTGATCAGCGTGATGGCGCTGATTTCTTATGAATTTTTCACTGGCGAAGATGTGTTTCCAGTGCGAATCATTGCAGTATATTTTGTGGTCATCAACTTTATCTTGATGATTTTGGGTCGTGAGATTGTGAAATTGATCAATAGTGTTTTGATTCTGCGTGGCTTTGGTCGGCAAAAAGTGTTGATCGTTGGTGATAACGAAAAAACTGTTGAGCTGGCAGAGTATTTTGGCAAACATATCAATTATGGCTATGATGTTGTCGGCGTTGTGGCGGGCTATGGTGGCAAGGGAGTAGAAACCTTCAAAAACTTTAAAACTGCCGCCGAAGCAGTTCGTCCCGCCATCATCATGCAGACTGACATCACGCGGTCTCAAGAAGTCTATCACTACGCGTTGTCAAACCACCTGACTTATATGTTTGTGCCGCAGCAAGACCGAATGGTATCCAGGATGAATAGCGTGGAGATCATCGCTGGACTACCAATCATAGAAATTCAAGCAACCCAGCTGTTTGGGGTTGGTCGGGTGTGGAAGCGCTTGATGGATATCGTGGTCGGTAGTGTGGCGCTACTGCTACTCTCACCGATCATGCTGTTGGTTGCCATCATCATGAAGCTGAGTGCGCCGCGTGAAGCCGTGTTCTTCCGTCAGACCAGGCTAACACGATTTAACCGCGAATTTAGGATTTATAAGTTCCGCTCACAGAAGTCCAAATACAACGGCACCACTCCTGAAGAAGCCTTTACGATGATGGGTCGTCCGGAGCTGATCAAGCAATACCGTGATAATGGCGATCAACTAGACAACGATCCGCGCATCACTCGGTTGGGGCGGTTCCTTCGAGCAACCTCGCTGGACGAATTACCACAACTACTGAATGTCGTCAAAGGTGATATTTCACTGGTTGGTCCACGAGCCTTGATTCCTCAGGAAATCAATCAGTACAAACGCAAAGACACCATCTTGGCAGTGAAATCCGGCTTGACTGGTCTAGCACAGGTGTCTGGGAGGCGTGATATTAGCTTTGAGGAGCGACGTCAGCTTGATGTGTACTATGTACAGAATTGGTCGTTGTGGTTGGATATTCGTATTTTAGTAAAGACGTTTGGGATGGTACTGTTTCAGCGAGGAGCTCGGTGATGGCTTCTGAGGGTCGGGAAGCGCCGCGCGTCGCTATTGTCTGTGACTGGCTGACAACCTATGGCGGAGCGGAAAAAGTAGTCAAATCCATCCATGAACTATTCCCTGACGCACCTATATTTACCTCGCAATACTCTCGCAAGCAGATAAATTGGTTTGATGATTGTCAGGTATATGTTGGTTGGGTGAACATCTTTCCTGCTCGCCTTAGGAAGATTTTGGCAGTACCCAGGGCGTTCTATTTCAACCGGTTGCACCGTCGGTTGCGTCACTATGACACTATCATCACCGTTTGTACAGCGGAAAGTAAGGGTATTAAACTTTATCCACATCAGACAGGAATTTGCTATTTACAAGGTCCGCCGACGCAGTATTTTTGGGGGATGTATGATGACTATGTCAAAAACCCTGGCTTTGGTAAACTGAACTTCATCGTACGGTTCTTTTTTAAGCTATTGGTTGGGCCGCTGCGCAAGATTGATTGGAAATTTGCCCAGCGACCAACAGTGCTGGTCGCTAACTCGTCGTATTCGGCTGCCGAAACTAAAAAGTACTATAATCGGTCCGCTCAGGTGTTGTTTCCACCGGTAGAAGTCGATAAATTTACTGTTGGCTCGACTGCTAATTCCAAAGAAGAATTTTTCATCACCACCTCTCGGCAGGTTAACTGGAAGCGTCTAGATATTGCTATTCAGGCGTGTCTGTTGTCAGGTAAGCGGCTGGTGCTAGTGGGTGACGGCGCAGAACATGGCAGTTTGCAGCAGCTGGCGGGAGATAGTCCACTCATCACCTTTATTCCGCGCATTGATAATCCTGAGGAGTTGAACGCCTTGGTGTCCCGGGCAAAAGGATTTATTTTCCCAAGCATTGAGCCGTTTGGTATCGCGCCAATTGAAGCGCTGAGCGCTGGCGTGCCGGTGATCGCTTTGAAACAAGGCGGGGCGTTGGATTATATTCACGAAGGAAAAAATGGCACGTTCTTTGACGAGCAGACAGTTGAAAGTTTGATGGCGGCAATGCAGCGATTTGACGGTATGGCATTTGACAAACAGCAGGTCTCAGCCTCAGCGAAAGCTTTTTCAGACACGAGATTTAAGCAGGAATTGCAGCGGATAGTTAATGATGCAACTGGTAACTAACGTGCGACAACATCTGTCATCGTGGCTGATAAAAGCCAGCTTCACGGAGAAGTTGGTATTGTTGGCACCTGTGGCGGTGTGGTTTTCGTATTTTCCCACCATATCTTTTGGTCGGCAAAGTGGTACGAATTTGGAACTATCAATCGCTGTTATTTACGCAGTAGTTTTGGCACTAGTGGGATTGCCGCAAATCTGGAATCGTCGACAATTTCTCTGGCAGCAAAGGGCCGTCTGGTTACTAGCTATGTTTGTGGGTTGGAATCTCCTCAGTATCATATGGTCAGTTAACCCTCTGAGGTCAATCCTTGTAAGTGGCCTCTGGAGTGTGCTATTTCTCGATTTTTTGGTGATATATAGCCTGCCGTCACTCAAGAGAATGGTTAGTCCACTGATGAGCATTACCGTCACGACCGCAGTAGCCATGAGCCTATTGGCAATTGTGCAGGTTGTATACGGCGCTTGGTTTGACTGGGGGTTGTGCGGTGGCTGTGTGGCCCGAGGATTTGGGTTTGTGCGCCCCAGTGGTTTTGCTATTGAACCACAGTTTTTTGGGAGCCTGTTGATTGCGCCAATTTTACTAGTCTCCTACCGACTACTACAAAACAAAGCCACGAAATATGACATAATTTCTCTCTGTTTGATGTTCGTGGCGCTATACCTCACACTGAGCCGCGGCGCACTGTATGCAGTGACGGCGGCGGTGCTAGTGCAGGTAGTACTGGTACATTGGCGTACATCGACCAACTGGCTACGGTCCGTAACCGTGGTTATCGCGGTGCTAGTGGGGAGCTTTGCCTTTGGTATGATGTGGCACGGAGCCTTTACACAGCTTAACCCCAGGGTAGCTGACGGGTTTTATCAATCAATCACCAAATCAATCAACCATCTATCATTAGGAAAGATTAGTTTACCAGACCTGACACCCCAGCAACCGCCTCAAGAGAATGCCTCAGCAGCCAGCTCACAACAGGCAATACCAGCCTCCCCACCGAAAGCAGTGTTTGATGGCTATGTCGCGAAGTCGACAGAGGAGCGAACTGGTATGTCACAACTTGCTTTGGAGGTTTGGACGAAGAGCCCAACGCAATTTCTTTTTGGGGTCGGCGCAGGCGGCGCAGGGCGTGCTATTTTCCAACAGTCCGGCAAGACGAGCGGCGAATTTGAGATTGTCCAAAATGAATTCTTGTCCGTTGGGGTGGAATTGGGAATTGTTGGTGTTGTATTGTTGCTGGCTTTGTTGCTGGCTTTATGCCGAAAAACGCATGCTAAAAAAGCGCTAGCCTGGCCAATTATACTAGGGTTTGTCCTCCAGTGGATGTTCTTTTCGGGGCTACCAAACGCACTTCATATTTATTTTGTTGCGATGCTTATGTTTGCTATAATAGATAGAGTTGATGAAAAAGCCGAATATATCAGTTGATGGTTTCATTCCTGCTGGTCGACGACCAGAGCGAGTCGGGAATAAACCCGGTGCTGACGCTCCGAGGCGAGTGGGCAGACCGGTGGCTATTGATGGTATGCAGCCACGCCGCACGCCAGTTGCTCCACAACATTTTCAACGACCACAGCAATTGCAACGGCCATTTCCTGAAGATAATGATATACAAGCTGGTCTGCGAGAAATTGATAATCAACCACCGCGTCCAGTTAGACCAGAACCAGATAAAAAAGAACAAAAACGTCTCAAAACAGAAAAGAAGCTCGAAAAGCTTAACAAAAAGCGTGAGAAAAAGAACAAAAAACCGCTGTCGTTTGAGCAGTTCAAAAAGCGACGACTCATTAAGCGCATTATACTGATAATACTAATTCCACTGCTGATATTTTTGGGCTTTCAGGCGTGGCGACTATATAACAATCTGTCGCGAGTTGTCGGCGGAGATATCCTTGGATTATTCACCAAAACACGGCTTAAACAGGATGACAATGGCCGCACGAATGTCTTAATCTTTGGTACGTCGCCTGACGGCTGGGAGGGCGCTGATTTGGCTGACTCAATCATGGTATTGTCCTACCACCAAGATAATAAGGACGCCTATACTGTGTCTCTGCCGCGAGACCTTTACGTCAAACACACCTGTCAGTCTTGGCTGAAAACTACAGCTGGAAAGCTCAACGAGAGTTATGGTTGCGGTAAACAAGACGCCAAAGACAGTGGCAAAGATCAGACTGCTAGCGAACAGGCTGGACAAGCAGAGATTGCTAAAACTGCGCAAGAAGTATTGGGTATGGAAATTCACTACAAAGTGCACGCAAACTGGCGCGTGCTTACCGAGGTGGTCAATGCACTTGGCGGGATTGACGTGAAGGTCGAGGCCTACGACGGCTCATCGATGGTGTATGACGTGGCTACAAAGATTCGCTACCGTAACGGCGAAACAGTTCATATGAATGGTGAGCAAGCCCTAGCGTTCAGCCGTGCCCGTGGTAGCGCTGGAGGAATTGGACTGAGTGGTGGTAACTTTGACCGTGAGCGCAACCAGCAAAAAATTATCAAAGCCATCGTCGAGAAAGCCAAAACATCCAACAAAGCAGATTTCAATGTCATGATGGGGATTATCGATGCGCTAGGCAATAACATTAATACCAACTTTGAAACCAAAGAAATGCAGACCATCATTGAAATTTTGAAGGAGTTCAATGCGGAAAAGATTGTCTCAATACCACTGGTTGACGAGAAAAATAAGGTGCAGCTACTGACGACTTCTAATATCGCAGGTGCTAGTGTGGTGGTGCCGACCGCTGGAACCTACAATTACACAGCCATCAAAAATTATGTCAAAAAACGCATCAGTCCAACAGCTGAGATGAACGAGGAAGCGAGACTGGTGATTTTGAATGGCTCTGGTGTCGCGGGCGTGGCAGCCGCTGAACAGACAAAATTAACCAAGCAAGAGTTAAATGTGGTCCAGGTGGGTAATTATCCGGGCGGCGTCCAAGCAAAACATACCATCTACGACCTAAGTAACGGCACGAAACCAAAGACTATCGAAAAGTTGAAGCAGACCTATGGTACTAATGTTGTGACTACCATCCCACCGACCATTAGTAAGTATAACGCTGACATCGTCATCGTCCTCGGTACAGAAAACCAGCGGTAGGAAGCCGCTGGTTTTAGGTTAAGTACTGAATGTATTATGACTGGTAGCCGTTTGGATTGTTACTTTGCCAGTTCCAGGTGTCCTGACAGGCTTGTTCAACAGATAGCTCAGCTTTCCAGTTGAGCTCTCGTTGGGCTTTGTCGCAGTTGGCATAGCAAGCCGCCAAATCACCAGGGCGACGAGGCTTGATGACGTAAGGAATGTCGTGGCCAGAGGCTTGAGAGAACGCCTTGATGATTTCTAAAACAGAGGTACCATGTCCTGTGCCAAGATTATAGATATTCACGCCTGACTTCATGTGTTCTAGTGCTGCCACGTGACCACGCGCCAAATCGACTACGTGGATATAGTCACGCACACCGGTGCCATCAGGTGTGTCATAGTCATCACCGAACACACCAACTTCATTCAATTTACCAACTGCCACTTGCGCAACGTATGGTAGCAGATTGTTTGGGATACCGTTTGGATCTTCACCAATGGTTCCCGATGCGTGCGCGCCGATTGGGTTGAAATAGCGCAAAATAGATACTTCCAGCTCTGGGTTAGCGACTGCAGCATCTTGCAAAATCTGCTCAATCATAAACTTAGTCTGACCATATGGATTGGTGATACCGCGACCGGTTGGAGATGCTTCTGTTAGTGGCAGAGACTCTGGAGTGCCATAGACGGTGGCTGAGCTGGAGAAGACAATTTTGTTAACATGATGTTTTTGCATGGTCTCTAGAAGAACTAAACTTGAGACGAGATTATTGTCATAATATTCCAGAGGCTTGGCAACCGATTCGCCAACAGCTTTAAATCCTGCAAAATGAATCACCGCGTCAATCTGTTGGTTAGCAAACACCTCTTCTAGTGCTGCTTTGTCACGTACGTCTGCTTTAACAAACGGAATAGTCGTTTTGGTAATATCTTCGATGCGTCGTATCACTTCCGCTGAGCTGTTTGATAGATTGTCCATAATGACGACATTATGTCCGCTTTGGATGAGTTCAATGGCAGTGTGAGAACCAATATACCCGGCGCCACCAGTCAACAAAATCTTCATCTTTATTATCCTCCTATTTGGTTGTATTATAAGTATAGCAAGGAATA
>CAUTLS010000032.1:0-7728 GCA_963539345.1 uncultured Candidatus Saccharibacteria bacterium | reverse complement strand
ATATTAGGCCAACAGACCTGGATAAGTCATAAAACTGTCCACTTTTCTTGATATAATTAAGGTTGCTGTATGAATAATTATTCAAATATCCTATTTCCGGAAATAATCAATGAGGCTTTTCCAATTATCAATGATGCGTCGTATGTTCGCCAGCTGGCGTCGCTTATACCACTCTGTCCTGATACGGCATTTCATCTGTTTGCTGATAAAAATGGATCCTTCTTCGCGCTAGTAATAACTGATTATCCCGACCCCACTAATCAGAGTGTAGAGCTCAAACAGATTTCCGGAGAATATGAATTTGAATTCACCAACCTCGTCAAGCCGTATACCGACGATAAGTATATAGAAGTTCGTGAGAATGATGAGATGGATGAATCGTTTTCCGTTCCAGATCCGAATAGTTATTATCATTATTACCTGGCAGCGGTGAAGCAAAAGCTGGACTGGTAATAGCTAATCCACAGCAGACTGTCGCCTTAACACATGCTGCTGCAGCCAGCAATACATCGCTACAGTCGCTGCCGCGCCGACATTGATGGAGCGAGTCGAGCCGAATTGTTCGATGGCGACGATCTCGTCTGCCACTTGCGCCATCTCCTCAGAAATTCCCGGTCCTTCCTGGCCAAACACTAGCACCGCACGCCTTGGTAAGGTCGTCTCTGACATATTGACGCTGCCTGGGATATTATCAATCGCGATGATTGTCCTACCCTCAGCCTGCATCAGCTCGACAAACTCAGCCGTCGAACCGACATACTGCACGTGCAAATATTTATCCGTCATCATGGCGCCACGCTTATTCCATTGCCGCCTGCCGATAACATAAATCTGCCGCACACCAAACGCATTAGCGCTCCGGACGATCGTCCCCATATTAAAATCCCGCTCGGTGTTCTCCAGAGCAATCACCAAGCCGTGATCCTTGGCGTCCAACTCCTTCACAATTTCCGCCTCGCTCCGACCTTTGAACTTATCAATTACGTTTCGTGTATCTTGCATCTCTGTTATTGTAGCAAACGTTACGAAAAAGAGACAAAAGATCTTCTCATCGTCATGAAAAATGTAGCGTGCTTTCAAGCGCCTACACTATCTCACAACAAACGACGCCTCGATCACATCGCCGACGGTGATCTGCTCTTTCTGACGGACTTTTGCGGGCAGCGCCAGAAACTGCGAGCCGTCACCCATTGGCAGTAGCGACGTCTGCCATGATGAACCGCCAACCGTGGCTTCTACTGCCACCAGGCCTCTCACCGCGAGCGGCTTGAGTTCGTCAGTGAATTCTTGAGGCGCAACAACGTAATGCCAGCCACCAACTTGCGGAAACAAGCGTACTTCGGATTTAAATGTATATGGTTTTGTCATGACTATTTTGCCTGCTCCACTAAGCCGTCAGCCCCCTCAGACCAGACAGCAATATTGTTACCTGTTGGGCCCTGAAAACGAAAGCGTTTACCACCAGAAAAGTCTGGAAACTCTATATAGTCGATGCGATTATTCATCTTACTCATATTTTAGCAAAATTCTTACGCAAAGAACAAAGCTTTGCTATTTTACATTGACTTTTTAGCATAAGTGTGATATAATGAAAATCAGCTTTCGTTGATGAGTTGAGTAAATCCTTGTCCGAAAGTGAACTTTGACAGGCAATCGAATACAAGATGAGGTTTTATTTCTTTTTTTAAAAACCGTCATAAGAGAGATGAAATCTCATCTTGTATTGTTAAGAGAGCAATACTTAGCTGCAGCCCGCAGAGATGAGAATCAGGAGAGGAATTTCTCATGCCGTCGAATGAAATTGCCAACGAAATTCTAGACATAGCAGCAGTCATTGAAGACAGATGGCGCAAATCCCTCAAGACCATCTGTAGGAGTCACCATGTTCTGGAGAGTCACATAAGGAGGTTCATTAGCTTGGTAGCCAATGTAAACCTTCAATTAGAAGACTTAAGGAACTATACTGAGTCTTTGATTGAAGACAAGATTCACTTCTCTGATTCGCAGATAGGTCTCGATGTCTATAATGATGTCGATAACCTTACAAAGTCCTTACAAGAGGTGCAGAACTTTATTAAAAAGTATGCACAGCTAGCTGAAAAGGACTTATGTCAATTTAAGTCCCTCATGGACGAGATTGACACAGCTCTTCTAGAACTCATGTATCTAGCAGATGAGCTGGAGCTTGATGACGGGGTGATGATTGTCTTCTGCGTCCCCACCCACTAAGCTCTAGTCTGTATGACAGGCAATTGTTCTCTTACGATTGCCTGTCATGTAGACCCTGAATTTTACATTACTAAGATCACCCTAGCCCGGGGTGATTTTCTTGTAGTTAGCGCAATCACCAAAACTTAGTGCAAATACTATGTTATGATAAACATAACCGTTATGCGTAAAGTTAGCTATGTCAAAAAATTCTGGTTCTACCCTATCATTAGTGCTTTTCTGTCCTTTAGTTATTTGGTGTATATGGACGGACTTGTCTCTGTCAAAGATCTTGTGCAAGAAAAAACCGGACAGACCTCTTGGCAGCGACCTAAACAGTGGAAGCGAGTCAATAATTTGAGTTATGAAACGGATGATCACGTTTATGTAGGTTTTGGTGATAAAAAGCTCAGAGACAATAAGTCAGAATCATTAGTGTATCTGTCACAAAGCCGTGAGCCTGTCGCCCCAGCCAACGCTTCAACCCAAATATACAACAGGTTGCGAAGGTCACTGATGACAGAACAGCACATCAGAAAAACGCTTGAGCAATCCCTGAAAAATAGCACCACCATTGAGTGCACCACAGACCCCTCTTCTACTCAAGTCATAGATCACAAAGACTACGGCAACACCGTGGGGATTATATACCTGACAATCAGCTGCGAGGTCGGCAGAGCGAAGTTCGTCACTAAAGCTCGCCTGACTGTTGGCAAGAATGATGGACTGGCGCGGTTTATCGCCATCAGCACAGATGGTGATGTCTGGAAAAAGAATGCTCAGGCCTTTGAGGCCATGTTAAATAACGTCTCAGAAGTTGGCGATGAGAGATATGTGTAAATTGGTTTATGGCAGGAATTTTGCTCATCAAAAAACCAGCCGAAGCTGGTGATGATCTCTGGTACGGATGAGAGGACTTGAACCTCCACGTTCTTGCGAACACTAGCACCTGAAGCTAGCGCGTCTACCAATTCCGCCACATCCGCGCATGGTTTGGATTGCACAGCTAATTATACGACACCAATGGCTGATACGCAAGAGATTTGAGTCTATGACTTCGTGCGACACCACAAGTTGAGCTCGTCAGCCAGTTCTTTGGCCGGGACTTCTTTTTTGATGTCAGGCATCAAGATGTTGGCTGGGTCGAAAATGTGTTTTATCTGAGAATAAATGGCTGTTTCGTCTGGTGAGACGGTTGCTTGCATCAAACCAGCTTTCAGGCGACCATCACCATAGCGGCCCGCAAAATTGCCGCGACTTTCGGCGACTAACTTGGCAATTTCTGGAATTAATTTTAATAGTACTCGACGTTCGCTCACTTTGTGTAAGTTGAAGACTGGTAGCAAATCAACGTAGCCATTGACCGCGTCCACAACAACTGGCAGCGCCAGCTTGGTCTCAGCTTCCACTTTGCGTAGTTCGCTCAGAAAGCCGTCCAATCGCTCCAACGGCAGCCATAGTCCTGAAAATACCGCTGGACAGGTTGCGCGTTCTTCAGTTGAGTGCAATATGAATGACAATGGAGTATATAGTGAGGCGATTTCTTGGGTTTGGATATCGTGGATGGTTAAGCCAACTGGATGGATATTCTCTAGTTTGCGAGCCAATTTTTTGGCGGCGCGACCACGAGCCCTGTCAGAAAATTCACTCATGGTGATAATGACTGCTGCGCCTTTGAACGCCTCACGTGGTGCCCAGGAGAATTTCTTGCCCTCGCTAGCAGCCCGCGCCATGATTCGTCCGTCGATGATGTCAACTTTGGAGACTTTGTGTTTCAGAGCTTCGTCAACTGCCGCTTGCGCTTCAGACATATCACCAAATGTTGCCGTGATGACTGTCGCGTCGTTGCTGCTGTATCCTGCTTTCATGATCACTTCGCTGATGATACCCAGCGCACCCTGAGAACCCACAAACAGTGGTGTCAGGTCAAACGAACCATCCTCGCCTTTAACTTTGGTAATTCCCCAAAATCCAGCTGTGCTTTTTTCACGGCGTTTGATGGCGTCGATGATTTGTTGGTTGTCCTCCAGTAGGTTGTCCACTTGACGATAGATCTCGCCCTCTAACGTTGATAGGCCTTTTTTCTTTGCTAATTCACGCTTATTGATGCGGCCAGTTTGGATGACGTCACCATTTGCTAAAACGATTTCCATCTGAGAGATGGCGTCAGTGAACAATGTCGTTATGCCGACAGATGACGCCACCGCGCCAGAAGCGATTGCCCCGCCGATGGTTCCGTCTTGACCGATGGCTGAGACTTCTGGCAGCGCCAAATTTTTATACATAGACAGCAGTTCGCGAACCGCGCTGTACTTCATGCCGGCTTGCATGTGGACTAATTGCTGTTTTGGGTCGATACCTTTGGCATGACACATATATGCCTGCATGTCCAAAGAAACACCGCCGCCAGTAGCAGCGCCATTGCTGTCGGTGCCTGCTCCGCGCACAACCACAGAAAGAATGTGGCCTTTGTCAGCTAACTGCGAACAAAACCGCATGATTTTACGAATGTCATTGACGTTTGATGGCCGAGCGATCATCTCTGGGCGACGCGCCAGGACACTACCGTCTGATTGCGCTGCATCCAATAGCAAATCATTGACCAAAACCTCTCCAGTCAAATGTCCATTCAAATACGTCGCAACCTTATTCATATTCCCCTTTCTTATTTACGTTTAATTTTAGCACAACCGAAAACGAAAATGAATATCATTTGGGTGGTAATTTGGCCGCACATATGCTACAATCACCACATGCGGCAGTGGCGGAATTGGTAGACGCGCTAGCCTTAGGAGCTAGTGCCTTCGGGCGTGAAGGTTCAAGTCCTTTCTGCCGCACCAGAGTATAGATTATAAATAATTGTCACCTGTTATTGGTGGCTTTTTGCTTGTTCCAGCAGGACTGGTCTCACTGAAATATCATTAGTTTTTAATGACACATAAATTCTTATTGACTATGTCAAAACGCCTGTGCTACAATCGCGCCAAGGCAAACAATAATGCGAGACATCCACTTAGGTAGTCAAGGAGGGTTTATAATACTATGAGCAAGGCAAATAATTATTTTCAACGGCAACGCATCGGCCTGGCGGTTGTCGGTGGTATCATGACGCTGATGGTAGCGTTTAGCTTGACGCCAACCTTTGCGGGTGTCGTTGCAACTATCACCAACAGCGTAAACACCGCATCAACTGGTACATTAGTGATGGAAGAAAAGAATCAAGACGGATCAGTTACCTGTACCACTACTGGTACTGGTAGTGCGACCTGTGCAACCATCAACAAATATGGTGGTCAAGCACTCGTTCCAGGCGGTAGTACCGATACAACCGTAAAGATCACCAACAAGGGTAGCATCGCTGCCAGTGCCTTTACCGTCAAGGGCGGCACTTGTACAACCGAAAACGCACCAGGCGCATCAGTCTCTGGTACCGGTAACCTGTGTAGCAAAATGACCGTTACTGTCCGTGCGAACGGCACACAGGTTTGGACTGGCACCGCAGAAGCCTTCCAACAGGCGGCAGCCCAAGACATCAAGACAGTCGTTGGCCACCCAATTGCACCAAACGAGACCGTCACACTGATCATCACGGCTGCGCTGCCAGCAAACACTGACGCCAGCTTCCAGGGTCGCCAAATTTCACAGCCAATCACCTGGCAATTTAGCGCCTAGTGCCTCAAATAGTAGTCATAAATCTGATATACTAAAGGGCAATGAAATTTAGTAAAACCAGCATTTGGGTAATAGCAGCACTGAGCCTACTGAGTTTAGGTTCAGTGCTCGTGCTACACCTAGCTGGTTTTCGCTTTTTTACCATCGCCACGCCAAGCATGGGCGAAACCGCACCAGTCGGAACGCTAATCGTTACGCAGCCGCAGCAATCCTACAACAAAGATGACATCATTACGTTCTATCGCAGCGGTAGTGTATACACGCATCGTCTGACTAAGGTCAATGACGACCATAGCTACACCACCAAGGGCGACCTCAATGCCGTCGAAGATTCTCTGCCGGTCGCTAACCGAGACGTGATCGGCAAGGCAGTGGTCATTGCGCCAGTGTGGGGCTGGGTTTGGCGTGCTGCACCAATTTTACTGATTGGCTGGATCATCGTCTATTTGCTTTCGTGCATCAAGCGACTGCGTGAACGCTGGCGCTGGCCGGTTCGTATCATCGGCGGGACATTGGTGGTTATCTTGGCCACATTGATCCTTAATCCGTGGCTCCGCGCCGACATGCTCAGCATCGCTACGCACCAGAAAAATGACGTGCGACTTCACATTGTCAATACGGGTATTTTCCCTATTCGTGATGATGATGGCAACCGTGTTCATACTGGTCAAACCGCCATCGTGCGGGCCACCGAAACCGACGCGCAGGGGCATTACATTTACGTACCACGGCCATCGCTCGGGCCGACGGGTGTGATGTTTGCGCTATTGTGGTGTCTACTGCCGCTGTTCATAGCACTGCTAGTAAAATTACCACCGCCTGAAGAAGAAATTACTGGCCTACAACTCGTCCATGAGCGACATCGTAACATGGCGTTACTCGCTATCATCATTTTGTTTGAAGTGGTGCTCCTGACCGTACAGCTGTCTTCCCTAGCAGGTTTTACTGCAACCATACAAAACAATACCAACCATGTTCAAGCTCGCGCTTACTTTAAATGCTCCGAAGCCACCTGGAGCCGTTCACAGATCCGTCCAAATCCTCAGCCGTATTTTGCCTGGGCGCTCAATAGCGACTATGCGGCTAATCCTGTCGTGACGGACCTCTCTGGTAACGGCAACAACGGCAAGTCTTCGCCAAGCGATGGCTCGCCTAGCCGTGCCAGCGTATCAAACACTGGTTGTGTGCGTGACGACCGCCGAATTTCAGTATTTAACGGAGTGAATGCCTGCCTCACTCACGGAACATCGGCAGACCAGAAGGTCAATCCTGCGCCGAACACCTTTAGCCTGGAGGTGTGGTTTAGCACTACCAAGAAAAGCAATGGACGACTGATGGGCTTTAGCTCGCTCTATGAAGGTGATTACAACGGCGGCGGACAGAGTGATCGCCATATCTATATTGACAAAGATGGGCGAGTCGTATTCGGTGCGTATAGCGGTGGCATCAAACTTGTCACGTCACAAGCTGGCGTAAACTATGCTGATAGTCGCTGGCATCACGTCGTTGCTACTATGTCGCCAAATGGTGCAGCATTGTATCTTGACGGTGCTAAAGTAGACACCAATGCATCTATGACTGCCGGCGAAAACGTACCAGACGGCGGCTACTGGAAAGTTGGCTGCGGTAAATTGACGTATTGGAAGAACGCTGACGGCAGCGAATATCAAGGACCTAAATATTTTACCGGCAGCATGCAGTACAGCTCTGTCTACACGACCGCCCTCACCGAACAACAGGCTCGTGACCACTACTTGGCAGGTGCATCATAATAGTGTATAATATATATGTATGGGAAATTAGCTCAGTTGGCTAGAGCGCACGATTCACATTCGTGAGGTCACAGGT
>CAUTLS010000031.1:0-7733 GCA_963539345.1 uncultured Candidatus Saccharibacteria bacterium | reverse complement strand
TTTGTTTATTAGGCATATTAGGTACCAACACATCAAAATCTGTCATTGTAACAGCCAGCCAGTCACGCCATTTTGTTTTGTAAAAAAGACTTTTATATGTAAGTGGGTTATTGCGCAGTGCGGAGAGATAGCGTTCGTAGGAATCAAAAGGTGATCCGCCGTGAATATGTACAATTTGCTTCATAAATATAGTATAATACAAACCAGCGCAAATGGCAGATCGTGTCAAACGTCAGTAGACATGGACATCGGGCGGTCATTAGTGCAGAATATGGGCGCGAGTGGCGGAATTGGTAGACGCGAGGGACTTAAAATCCCTTGACCAAAAGTCGTGCGGGTTCGATTCCCGCCTTGCGCACCAAATTGCAAACAATGGCTCGTTATTTCGGGTCATTTTTATCACCCAAAAACCTAACCACAAGCAAAATGTCTGTGGTATAATGAAGGGGTTAGCATAAATTGATAAGGAGAATATTCAATGAGCTCAATCATCATAGCACTTATAGTCGTTGGCGTTGTCCTGGTTCTCGCTATCGGCTTCATCGTCGCCACCTATAATGGTTTGGTGACTCTACGCAACCGCGTTGAAGAAGCATGGAGCGACATCACAGTTCAATTGAAACGTCGAACTGACTTGATCCCAAATCTCGTAAACTCTGTGAAGGGTTACGCTACGCACGAGAAGGAAGTATTTGAAAAGGTGACCGAAGCACGTTCAGCTATCATGGATGCCAAAGGTGTGAAGGATACTGCCGAGGCAGAAAACATGCTTGAAGGCGCCTTGAAGAGTCTGTTTGCAGTAGCTGAGGCTTACCCAGACTTGAAGGCTAACCAAAACTTCATGCAATTGCAGCAGGAACTGGTCGACACTGAAGACAAGATTCAAGCTTCCCGCCGCTTCTACAACGGTGGCGTTCGTGACTTGAACACCAAGATCCAGACTTTCCCAGCAAACATCGTTGCAGGTATGTTCAACTTCCAGGCCAAGGAGTTCTTTGAGGTTGAAGACCGTGCGTCTGTTGAAAACCCAGTAGAGGTCAAATTCTAACACCTCACGCAAGTCACACAGCCGCTCGCCTACCGTTGGCGGGCGGTTTTTGCTATAATAGCTACTATGTATAGTGCGATTTCTCAAAATAAACGTAACACCGTCATCATCATGGCAGTGTTCGTAGCTATCATTGGTATTATCGGTGTCTTCATCGGTATGGCGGTTAAGAACTATTCGCTGGCGTGGATTGTGTTTGGTTGTTCGATGCTGTACGCCTGGCTTCAGTATTATCTGGCTGGAAAATTAGCTATGGCCATGACTGGCGCGCAGGAGATTGAGAAAAAAGATGCGCCTGAACTGTGGCGGGTAGTGGAAAATTTGGCGATTGCTGCTGGCATGCCGATGCCGAAAGTTTACATCATTGATGACCCAGCGCCCAACGCCTTTGCGACGGGTCGCGACCCCAAGCACGCCATCGTCGGTGCGACGACTGGACTGCTGGAAATTATGGACAAGCGTGAGCTCGAGGCGGTCATGGCACACGAGATGAGTCATGTGCGTAACTATGACATTCGCGTTAGTATGATTGCTTTCGGTTTGGTGAGTGCTATTGGGCTATTGGCTGACCTGGCTCTGCGCATGATGTTCTTTGGTGGTGACGATGACCGTGATGTTCACCCAGCGGTATATATATTGGGTTTGGTAGTAGTTATTCTGGCACCGATTTTGGCAACCATCACACAGTTAGCAGTTAGCCGGCAGCGAGAATATTTGGCCGACGCTTCTGGTGCGTTGTTGACTCGAGACTCAGAAGGGTTGGCGAGTGCACTAGGCAAATTGCAAGAATATGGCCGACCCATGGAGCGCCAAAGCACATCGACAGCCAATCTGTTTATGAACAATCCATTACGCCCCGGCTTTTTTTCAAAATTATTTAGTACCCATCCACCGTTGGAGGATCGTATTGCGCGTTTGCGAAACAACGCGACAAAAATGTAAGGATTCCTGACCATGAGTAAGCAACGTACATCTGCCTCCAAAAAGAAAGTAACAACCAGCCGCTCACGAGCAAACCAAAAATCTATTTCTAGCTACTATGTGCGGGGTCAGCGATATTGTAAAAAGACCTGGCGGCAGCTAAAAACTCGGAGAGCTAACTTTTTGAAACGTCGACCGCACCGTAGTTTTCGCCTGACGCGGCGCAGGGATTATGTCAGATCATTGCACGTTCCGGGCTATTGGTCGTTAACTACCCAGGCGGTCAAAATGATTTGGTCAAACAAGCGTCTGTTTTTTGGCCTGGCGCTGGTGTATGCGCTGGTGGTGTTTGTACTGGCGGGATTGATGGATCAAGAGACGTACAAAAAGATTAAAGCCTTGGCCGAAGGTACAGTCGAGCAGGGAGCGGTGAGTGATTTATTTGCAACGTTCTCGATTTTCGGCGGCGTTGTGTACGGCCAGTTGACCAATCAGCCAAATAACGCCCTGCAGCAAATATTGGGCGTGTTGGCACTGATCATGGTATGGTTGACTACCATTTGGTTGTTAAGAGCAGTTAGTTCTGGCAATTCACCAACCATCCGCGATGGTCTGTACCGAGCTGGGGCGCCGCTGGTCGCGTTCATCGTGCTATTGTTCATCGTCCTGTGTCAAATATTGCCGGCTGCTGGTGGCGTGATTCTCTATACGACCCTGCAAACAGCCGATGTTTTGAATCAAACGCCACTGTTGATGATTGCTGCAGCAATTACGGGACTGCTGGGAGTTCTGTCGCTTTATTGGCTCACTTCCACGGCGTTTGCCATGATTATTGTTACGCTGCCGGGCACTTACCCAATGCGTGCTGTGCGCATGGCTGGTGACATTGTGGTCGGTCGTCGTATCCGCATCTTGCTTCGCATACTGTGGCTGGCTATCATGCTGGCGCTGCTGTGGGTAGTCATTCTCATCCCGACCATCAAACTAGATGCCTTTGTGACGGGTTGGATTGACCAAACGGCCTCATTCCCGCTGGTACCAATTATGGTGCTGCTGGTTGCTTCATTTTCTGTCGTATTTTCAGCTACCTATACGTACTTATTTTACCGAAAGGTCGTCGCCGATGACAGTGCGCCAGCTTGATAGGCAGGCGGCCGAGCAACGAATTGTCAAACTGCGAGATCTGATCAATGATTATCGCTATCACTATCATGTGCTCGACGAATCGATCATGAGCGAGGCGGCGGCTGATAGCCTGAAGCATGAACTGTCACAGCTGGAAGAGCAGTTTCCGGACCTCATCACGCCAGATAGCCCAACCCAGCGGGTAGCTGGAAAGGCACTCAGTAAATTCGCCAAGGTCCAGCATCAAACACGAATGATTTCGCTCCAAGACGTGTTTGACCGGGCAGAGGTTGCGGCGTGGATACAGCGCATGAAAAAAGTGCGGCAGGATATCACCGAAGAATTTTTGTGTGACATCAAAATGGATGGCTTGGCCTGTGCGCTGATCTATGAAGATGGTGTTCTGACGCGCGCGGTGACTCGCGGCGACGGGCTGGTCGGTGAAGATGTGACCATGAACGTGCGGACGATTCAAAATGTGCCGCTGACACTACGCGCCAATCAGCGATTTGCTCATTTTTTGCGCGGTCGGACGGAGATTCGTGGTGAAATTGTGATGCACAAGGCTGACTTTGCAACATTAAATCAGCGTCGGCGAGCGGCCGGTCAGCCAGAATTTGCCAATCCGCGTAATTTAGCGGCAGGGACGATTCGCCAGCTTGACCCAAAGCTGGTGGCTGAGCGTCCACTGCATTTTGTTGGTTATGATATCATTCGCGACAACTTGGAGGATACGCCGACGATCGCCTTTGGTTACCAGATGATGAACGAGCTGGGTATCACCACTAGTCGGCAGACGCAAATTGTCTATGGCCTGGACGAAGTGATGAGCTATGTTAATCATCTGGATGAGCTGCGTCAGTTGCTGCAGTTTAATACCGACGGAGCAGTCATCAAGCTCAATGATCGGCGACAGTTTGCCGAGCTCGGCATCGTTGGCAAGACACCGCGAGCGGCAGTGGCCTATAAATTTGCCGCCGAAGAAGCCACAACCATCGTCCGCGATATCGTCATTTCCATCGGTCGGACGGGTGCGGCCACGCCAGTAGCGGTGTTTGACCCCGTAGTGGTGGCCGGTACGACAGTGCAGCACGCTAGTCTACATAACGCCGACGAGATTGCCCGGCTGGATGTGCGTCGCGGCGACACGGTGGTGATTTTCAAGGCAGGCGACATTATCCCGCAGGTGCAAACTGTACTGAAAGAATTGCGCCCGGCAGATGCTAAGCCGATTGATTACTCGGCAGAGCTGGCGCGCCAATATCCGGAGCTAGAATTTGTGCGGCCGGCAGGCGAGGCGGTGTACCGGGTTAAAGGTTTGAGCGGCCCGTTGATTTTGAAGCGAGCCTTGGCTCATTTTGCCTCCAAAGGTGCACTGGACATCGATACGCTGGGCGAGAAAAATGTCGAGGCGCTGGTCGAGGCTGGGCTAGTTAATGACTTGGCGGATATTTACAAGTTGACGAAAGATGATTTACTGCAGTTGGAGCGCTTCGCTGAGATTTCTGCGCAAAAGCTCATTGATGCCATTGCTGCTAAAAAGCAGCCAGCGTTGGAGCGATTCCTGTTCGGTCTTGGTATTCGGCATGTCGGCACACAGACAGCGATTGACCTCGCCAGTAAGTTTGAGAGTATCGAAAAATTAAGCCAGGCAACTATCGATGAGCTACGCGAAGTAGACGGTGTGGGCGAAATTGTTGCCGAATCAATAGTGGCGTGGTTTGCTGATGAAGATAATGTGAAGCTGCTTGAAAAATTTGCTGACCTTGGCGTGACGCCGCAGTTTAGCCAAAAATCCGACCACCTGGCTGGTCAAAGTTTCGTCATCACCGGTACACTGCAATCGATGGGCCGTGATGCTGCTGCTGAAAAAATCCGTAATCTTGGCGGCACTTTCCAAACTGCTGTTGCAAAAGATACAACATATTTGGTAGCGGGCGGTAAAGTTGGCGCCAGTAAATTGAAAAAAGCCGAACAATACGGCACCAAAATTATTGATGAACAAACATTATTAGAACTTATGCAGTAACGGAGACATAGCCATGACACAGCAATCACATCGCGCCCTCACCATCAAACCCGCCGACACGGTTGTGTTTACGGCGATGTCCAAGAAATATTTTTACATGAGATTTTTCGTAACGAAATTTGCGCTTGAGCAAGGCGTTGTGCCAATCAACCCATTTACCAGTTTTGACTATTTTTTGCTCGACGCGGTGGAGCGTGACACGGTGCGGCGCGCCAATAATACACTGGTGGCGCGTGCTGATGAGCTGTGGGTATTTGGCGATATTGCTGATGGCGTGCGGGCGGAAATAGTTCAAGCCTGGCAGCAGCAGAAAACCGTTCGATTTTTTGCATTTTGTGACGACAAGCATATTCAGGAAATTACGATTGATGAGGTGGTGTACGAAGACGGTGTTGAAACAGTAACCAACGGAGGTAATTAGATGGTCCGATTTTATTTACAAAAATTAGTGCGTGACAAAGTGGTGCCAAATTGCCTGGATGATCCGGAGGTCGTACATACAGAGTACCGCGAGCTGGACAGTCAGGAATTTCGTCGTGAGCTAGTCTACAAAGTTCATGAGGAGGCGGACGAAATTCCACTGGGTGATAAACAGCGTGATGAATCGCTCAAAGAGCTGGCTGATTTGCAGGAAGTCGTTGACGCATTGCGCCGGGCGTTTGGCTTTTCTGACGAGCAAGTCAAAGAAGAAATGGCGCGCAAAAAGCAGAAAAAAGGCGGCTTTGATAATCGGCATTATATTGAATATAACGACCTGGTTGATGACAGTAAATGGGTAGAAGTTTTCCGTGCCCAGCCAGAGAAGTATCGTGAAGAAAAGGCGGATAGTGAAGAACAGGGGTTCGGTGATTAGTTCACTGACGAGGTAAACGATATGCAAGTTCACGTCGCCATCCCACACTATAACGCGCCTCAGGCTTTGAAAAATCTTTTGAGGCAATTAGTAGCACAGGATTTTGACAGCATCACGGTGCTTGATGATCATTCCACCGACCAGCAAAAACTGCAAGACCTCGCCCGTAAATTTCCGACAGTAAATTTTATCTTTGGTGAGAAAAATATTGGCGCAGGGGCTAATCGTAATCGCTTTTTGGATATGCATAAAACTGGCGTAGTGTGGTTTATTGATTGTGACATGCGTGTTGAGACGGTGAATATTGCCGATATTTTGCGTCAAAAGTTTGCTGGCGAAAATCATATTATGCTTGGTAGTACCATCCTCTACGCAAACGGTCAGCCGATGGCCTGGAATTATGGTCATGAAATGCACCCGCAGCACGACTGGCAATTTACGCGGGCAACTCAGGCAGACGACCGCCAAATGTTGCAACAGCAAGGCTGGGATTATCCATGGATTTGGGGCGAGCGGGTTGCAACGGATCGTCAAGTTGACTGGGTCGCTGAGGGAAGTTTTGCACTGTTGATTGATGATTTTATACAGGTTGGCGGCTATGACGCAGCGTTTCGTTATCACGAAGGGCAAGATTTGGCGCATCGACTGTGTGAGGCGGGTGTGAAGATTATGGTGACTGGAGATATCGTCTGTACGCATCTGGATATTGATGTTCGCGGCAAGGCTCGCCACCGGGAAGTTGAGCAGTCCGCCAAGCTGTTCTACCGAAAGCACCACATCAAGACTAGCTAAGACTAGTGTATAATGCACATATGGATAAATTCAGAACACCAAAGCTCTACTGTTTTTCACCGCCAGTGATGTTAGCAACCTTGGCTACTGAGATTATTTTAGCGATTCATACGATGTGGCGCTACAAACTAACTCCCGTGACGAGGATCGTCGTGGTACTGCTCGTTTGTCTAGCGCTGTTTCAGTGGGCTGAATACAACGTTTGTGAAGGCACGGTGCTGTTTGATAGCGTGGGCTGGGCGAAGCTTGGATACATGGCGATTACCATGTTGCCGCCTCTTGGTATTCATTTGGTCTATCAAATCTCTGCCGACAAACGACGTTGGATTCCAGTGCTGGGGTATACCTTAGCGGTCGTGTTCATTAGCTACTTTTTGCTAGCCGTAAACGGCGTTAGCGCTGGTGTCTGCTTGGGAAACTATGTCATTTTTGAAAATCAGCCAGGCATCAGCGAATGGTACGGATTGTATTATTACGGTTTATTGTTCGTGGCGATTGCCTACGCTTACACCCGTGGCAAAAACGCCAAAAAACACATTCGCCGCTCATTGTGGTCATTGATCATCGGCTATGTGCTGTTCATTGCGCCAACGACATTTGTCAATATCATCGATCCATCAACCATCACCGGCATTCCGTCGATTATGTGCGGCTTTGCAGTACTGATGGCAGTAGCTCTTGCCGGAAAAGTATTGCCAGAATACACAAAGCAAAAATAGTGCTTGTGTTTTTGTGACAATTGGTGCATAATCACAAGTGAGCTGGTACGCATAGGGGCATCTCCTATGCTTGCCAATTGAAAGACAAACACATTTTCAACATGCCCCGGGTGGGCGCGTAGCAGCTCCGTTTTGCTATTTCGGCGACTTGCATTGGTTTCGGCAAGTCGCTTATGGTATGATAACTATATGTTTCGACGATCATTTGAAAAGAAAATCCCATTGTTAGTGCGTGAGTTTTTTGCT
>CAUTLS010000030.1:0-7917 GCA_963539345.1 uncultured Candidatus Saccharibacteria bacterium | reverse complement strand
GCTGTAGCTCAGTTGGTAGAGCGGCGCTTTCGTAAAGCGTAGGTCACCGGTTCGAATCCGGTCAGCGGCTCCATTAGTAGTATGAAACAAGAAATAACGACGAGTATTAAGACTATTATGAGCGACCGCTGGTTGGCAGGTTTGATAATTTTTAACATCATTTTTGCCGTCATCGTCGTGATCGTTTTGGCGGCTCACATAAAACCGCGTGAAACACAGGTTATCACCCAATATAGTGCCTTTGGTATTACAAGTCTATATAGAGACTATTGGTACACACTGTGGTTTTATGCTTTGCTGGAAGTTGTTGCTATTCTGGGGCACAGTATCCTCGCAGTTAAGTTAGTGAAACTGGAGCGTCGTCATCTCGGTTTGGCTCTAGCTTGGGGAACGATTGGTTTTTCGGCTATCCTCTTGCTATTTGCGTTACCAATATTACGAATTGCTTCGTTTGGATAAATGACATGGATTTAGAAATACCTGTAGGCAAACGAAAACCATTCTACCGTTTTTTGGAGATGCTACCCGGAATGTTGAGCTATGGCGTCATCATTCTATTAATTTTGCTATCAATCTTTAATCCATTGCTAGCTTCTGTGTATCTATTGGTCTTGATATCCATGGCTCTCATAAAGATTTTTGGTATCAGCTATCATATGTTGGTTGGTCGTACAAACATGGAGAAAGCCTGTCGGGTGGACTGGTCTCGGAGGTTGCATGACCTTGAAGATCCAGCAGCTGCTCATGCCCGATTACTCTCTACAAAAAGTGAGAAGTTTGAACATACCATCCATCTGAAAAACCTACAAAGTATCATTGATGAACCATCAGACTATCCTAAGCCCTCACAAATTTATAATGCAATCATTATGCCAGCATACAATGAGAGTATTGAAATTATTGAGCCCGCAGTTCAGTCACTACTAGATACAACCTATGATCTGTCGCATCTCATTGTCGTATTTGCCTATGAGGAGCGCGGAGGCGCTGAAATTAAAAAAACCGCCGAGACACTGCAAAAGAAATATAACGATGCGTTCCATTCGTTCCATATTGTTGAGCATCCAAAGGGCATAGAGCATGAGGTGATAGGTAAGGGTGGTAATATCACGCATGCAGGGCGTTGGCTAAAAAGCTATCTGGGCGACCTTGGGATAGCTTTCTCCCAGGTGCTGGTTACCACGATGGACTGTGATAACAAACCACACCCCACCTATTTTGATTACATCACCTATGAATACATTGTCTATAAAGATCGCAAGAACTTATCGTATCAGCCGATTGCATTGTTTACTAATAACATATGGGACGTGCCGGCACCTATGCGCGTGATCGCAACGGGCAACTCATTTTGGAATATTGTTAGTTCAATGCGCCCGTATGCTTTAAGGAATTTTGCATCACATGCGCAACCGATGGATGCGCTAGTGGAAATGGATTTTTGGAGCGTCAGGACAATTGTTGAGGACGGGCACCAATATTGGCGTAGTTATTTCCATTTCGATGGTAAATACGGGGTAGTGCCAATATATGCACCAATTTACCAAGATGCGGTTTTGTCCGAAACGTACAAAAAGACACTAAAGGCACAGTTTGTTCAACTTCGTCGTTGGGCATATGGCGCCTCTGACGTTGCATATGTAGGGTCTCGGGTGTTCAGTTCTAAGCGCCGAGCACCGTTCTGGCCAAGTCTGACGCGTTTTTTGAGGTTATTGGACGGTCATGTCACATTAGCGTACGTAGCGCTTGTAACGGCCTTTGGAGCGTGGTTACCGCTTCTATTAAACCCAGAGGCAGTACGAAACATAGATGCTCACCAATTACCAGGTACGATTAGTTTATTGCAAACTATTGCGATGCTTGGTATGGTGATTGCTATCTTTTCTTCATTTAAGATTTTACCGCCGCGCCCAGCGCGCTATAAGAAGCGACGTACTTTCTTGATGTTGATACAGTGGATCTTGATGCCAGTTACGTCTATTCTGTATAGCTCCATGGCGGCGTATGCTGCTCAAACGAAGCTAATGACGGGACGATATCTAGATAAGTTTGATGTTACCGAGAAACTAACTGTTGATATCAATGATCGATTGAAGGCAGAACGTAACCGGTCGAAGGACGACCAGGGCGGCGCTTCGAAATAAGCAATTTGTGCTGGGCGGCGTACTGTATGGCTGCCACAGGGTCGTATCTAGTGAGTACAGTGTGAACTTCTTTGGTGATACTATCTACTGGTATTGTTGCCGTATTCTTAATGAGGAGATTTCTCTGAACAGTCTGTGCCAAATGAAAGCTATCATATTTCGCTGAATAGTCATTGTGTTGGAGACTCTTTGCGATACTGAGCGTCAATCTGCCGATATTGAAAGGTTCCTCGGTTGTTTCCTTGATGACTGGGGTGTTATCAATTGAGGGATATTCATACGTAGTGAAAGTAGTATGACAGTTGTCGCAAGATCTTCGCCGCCACAGTTGAGGGTACTTTTTATGCTTTCGTGAGTTTATCACACGAGTTTTGTTGTGAAAACAATTTATACATATCATGTCTATATATTGACATAACGCTATTAAAAAATCTAGTGGAAAACCATAAGTGTGTAGTGGATAAAGAAATATCCCCAGATTTATTACTGGGGATAGGGGTGAAATGGTTTCTGATGGTTATTTTACTTTCTCGTTCATCCTGCAGTAGTTAGCACGAACTTCCTTAATCTGCTTGTCATATTCGAAATGGATAGTGATTTTGCTGAGAAGTGACGTGTCTTGTTTTTTTGATGACGCAATCACGTTAGTAGTGGCACGATTACTCATATATTACATACTAGCATAAACGGTTTAAAAAGTCAATAGAACAATCTCACAATTGATATATCATGGTGTGAATATGTGAGTAAATAAAAAAACACCCGTAAAGGTGCTTAGTGTGGTGGGCGATATAGGATTCGAACCTATCACCTCAGCAACGTCAATGCTGCGCTCTAGCCAAATGAGCTAATCGCCCCCGCTTACTGATAGTATCAGAAATACTCCAATCCTACAAGATATAGTGATTGTAGAGTGTTTAGTGATAGCAAAATAGCTTTTGTTGAGAGAGTTGCCATTAGCTGGTATAATAACCGCAAGGTAGTGATGAAGACTAACCATCTTCGGAACCTCATGGAAGCGGTTGCGACGCATGCGTTTTGAATGAACGATAACAGTCGGAGCAAGAGAATCGCCAAGGTGGAACCGCCAGTTTTTCTGGCCCGAGGCATATAAATATCTTATTCATTATTTAAGCCAAATGTATCCAGGACATTAAAGGAGGTTCTATGGGCGAAGATAAACTCTATGCAATGCGACACAGCCTAGCACACATCATGGCAACAGCCGTGCAGCAGTTATGGCCAGATGCTAAGTTTGGGGTTGGTCCGGTTGTTGAACACGGGTTTTATTATGATATTGATCTTGGCGAAACAAAGATTAGTGAGCAACAATTCAATAAAATTGAAAAGATAATGCGCCGAATTATTGCCGAGAAGCAGGACTTTGTTTGCACAAAATGTCCAATTGACGAAGCGATTCAATGGGCCAAGGATAATCATCAGCCATACAAAGAAGAGCTTCTTAACGACCTGAAACGTGCCGGAACGACAGTGGCAAAAGATCTGGATGCCGCAGAAATGGGCACAATTACCGAAGGCGACAGTGCGCTTGATGAGGTCTCATTCTATACGAACGGATCGTTTAGGGACCTATGTCGCGGACCGCATGTTGCAAATACCAGTGAAGTTGGTGCGTTTAAATTAATGCGGGTTGCAGGCGCTTACTGGCGCGGTAATGAAAAAAATCCTCAAATGCAGCGATTGTACGGTGTGGCTTTTGCTACGCAGGAAGAGTTGGATGAATATTTGAAGAAATTAGAACTGGCCAAACAGCGTGATCACCGCAAGTTAGGCAAGGAGCTTGATTTGTACACCACCTCGCCGCTCGTGGGGGTTGGTTTGCCGTTATTTACGCCTCGTGGAACTATTCTGCGCGATATCGTGGCGCAGTATTCAAATCAATTACGCCAGAGATTTGGTTTTGAAAAAGTCTGGACGCCACATATCACCAAAAAGGATCTATATGAAACATCAGGCCATTGGGCCAAATTTGGTGAAGAGCTGTTTTTGGTTAAAAGTCAGGAAACTAGTGATGAAATGGCGCTAAAGCCGATGAATTGCCCACACCATACGCAAATTTTTGCTTCACAGCCGCGCAGTTACCGTGATATGCCGGTACGCTATTTGGAGACAACCACTGACTATCGTGACGAAAAAACTGGTGAACTGGGTGGTTTGAATCGTGTGCGTTCGTTGACCCAGGATGACAGTCATGTCTTTTGTCGTCCAGACCAGATTGAGCAAGAGATCAATAATTTATTGTCTGCTGCACGAGAACTGTACGATACCATTGATATGAAGCTGCGAGTTCGACTGAGTTATCGTGATGATTCTGATGCATATTTGGGCGAGCGTGAGCTATGGGCTTCTGCACAAAACCAGTTGAAATCAGCAGTTGAAAAAGTTGGTCTGGACTATTTTGAACAGGAAGGTGAGGCTGCTTTTTACGGACCAAAAATTGACTTCATGGCAACCGATGCTATCGGTCGTGAACACCAAGTTGCGACAGTACAATTAGACTTTGTGCAGCCGCAACGGTTTGGCTTGGAGTATACAGAGAGTGATGGTAATTTTACAACACCTGTGATGATTCACTGCGCGTTGCTGGGTTCAATCGAACGATTCTTGAGCGTATTTATCGAGCACACAGGTGGTTGGTTTCCATTTTGGGCGGCACCAGAACAGGTGCGTATTTTGACGATCAATGACACTGTTATGGACTATGTTGATGAAATAACAACGATTTTATCAGGGGTTACTTTGATGCAACCAGTAAAATATAATGAAGTCAGATTTACAACAGACATTCGAAATGAATCAATTGGCAAGAAGGTTCGTGAAGCAACTGTTGTAAAAATACCAATACAGATTATTGTTGGCCCAAGAGATAAAGCGGCACGTGCCGTTAGTGTGCGTACTCGTAAGGGCGAAGAACAAATTTCGATTGATCAATTGGCTAGCTATATCCAGAACATACAATAACCAATGAAATAGCCAAGTAACTTGGAGTAATATATTGAACAAACTATCAGCGATGAGCTTGCGCGATAAAGTTTATGAATTGATGGCGCAATTACCAAATGACAAAGTCACTACCTATGGAGACTTAGCCGCCATGGCTGGGCATCCATATGCAGCGCGTATCGTTGGAGGTATCGCCCATAATGGGGTTTTGGATTTACCATGGCATCGCTTGGTTAATGCTAAGGGTGGATTAGCTGTCGGTTTTCCTGGTGGTCAAGGGGCACAAAAACAATTGCTTGAACAAGATGGGATTTTTTGTGATGCACGGTGGCGAATAATTGATTTTGAGGAGCGGCGATGGAAGCCAATAAGCTAGAGCAAACAGCGCCTTTGATTGTTATTACCGGTCCGACGGCGAGCGGCAAAACGTCCCTGGCTATAAAATTAGCAAAAAAGTTTGGCGGCGAGATTATATGTGCAGACAGCAGGACAGTGTACCGCGACATGGACATAGGAACTGCCAAGCCAACCCCCATGGAGATGCAAGGCGTAGCTCATTGGGGGCTTGATTTAGTGGAACCAGGGCAGCTTTTCTCGGCCGCTGATTTTAAGGAGTATGCAACAAAAAAGATTGCAGAAATTCGCGACCGTGGCAACATACCATTTCTGGTTGGGGGCACCGGATTATATATAGATGGGGTTATTTTTAATTTTAGTTTTGCGAATAGGAGCGATGAAAGGTATCGTCAGAGGCTAGAATATATGAGCATAGAAGACCTACATAAGTATTGTGTTGATAACAACATGTCTTTGCCGGAGAATAAATATAACAAACGCTATGTCGTTCGGGCCATCGAACGAAGTGCTCAAACTGTAGTAAAAAATGCATCAATACAAGAGAATACTATTGTTGTAGGAATAGCAACAGAAAAAAATAAACTGGCTAACAGGGTTGCTCAAAGGGTTGAACAACTATTGACCAATAATGTTGTAGATGAGGCAACATACTTGGGCAGTAAGTATGACTGGTATAGTGAGGCGATGACGGGCAATGTCTATCCTATAATACGTCAATATATATGTAGTAAAATTGACTACGCTGAAATGATACAGAGGATGGTTGTTAGTGATCGGCAATTAGCTAAACGCCAAATGACTTGGTTGAGACGCAACCCCTATATTGTGTGGTGTGACCTATATTCAGCTGAACACTATTTATCACAGATACTGGCTCACCTGGGCAATCCGTGATACAATTATTGTGCAATGATTGATTCATTATTTGGTTCAAAAACAAGAGTAAAGCTGTTGCATTTATTCTTAAATAATCCCGGAAAATCATTCTACGTGCGAGAGATTACGCGTCTTATTGATGAGCAGATTAATTCCGTGAGGCGTGAATTAGCCAATATGATGAATGTCGGTATTATTGTGTCTGATAATGCTGACAATAAGCTGTACTATGCAGTCAATCAACAGTATCAATATTTTGAGGCTTTATCTATGATATTTGCTGACAGCTCACCTAAAGCAAAAGAGCCAAAAGCCGTCGCAAAAGACACAACTTGGTTAGCTAAAGTGGGTCAACTCTCTGGTTTGCGGCTTGCCATAGCAGCAGGAACGTTGGTTAGAGGTTCTGCTAGTAGAGTAGATTTATTGGTTGTGGGTGAGATCGTACAATCTCAGTTGGAAAAATTGATGGATAAAGCCGAAAAACTAGAAAAGAAGAGCCTTAACTATGCCGTGTTATCATATGATGACTTCTATTATCGGTTGAGCGTTCGTGATAGGTTTGTGACTGATATTTTGAGTGGTAAGCATTCAGTGTTAGTTGATGTAGATAGAATATTAAAATAAGGAGATAATATGTTTGACATAGAGTATAAGGGTGCTAATGCTGTTATTTTTACAACAAAAAATGTAAAAGTTATGTTTGATCCAAAACTGTCATTGGTCGGCAAGAAGGATTTATCTGTTGAGGATGTGGTCGAGGTACTCACTGAAGACCGATTCGCATCAACAGTAGGTAATCCTCGCGTACAATTTGATGGCCCTGGTGAATATGAGGTGGTAGACGTCGGGTTGGCTGGTTTTCCTGCTCAACGACACATCGATGCAGAAGGGAGTAATAGTACGATCTATAAACTTCTGATAGGCGGGGTGAGAATAGCTGTCCTGGGGAACATTGACCCAAAGTTGAGTGAGGAACAATTGGAGCAAATTGGAGTTACTGATATCGTTGTACTGCCTGTCGGTGGCGGGGGATACACTCTGGATGCTACGGCAGCAGCAGTAATTGTTAAGCAAATTGATCCTCGAGTTGTTATACCGGTTCATTATTCAGATCCAGAATTAGCGTATGAGGTACCACAGGATGTATTAGATACATTCTTAAAAGAAGTAGGTGCTTCTGGTATAGATGCTGGCACTAAATGGAAAGTTAAGTCCACGGAAGCTCTACCTGAGCAATTGACGGTAGTGAAAATTGATCGCAGTTAATCTGATTAAATAAAATCCTCCATGATGGAGGATTTTTTTATTTAGCTTTTGCTGTACTCTGTAAAATTCCTTTTTTTCGAAGAGTACGAATTGCTTTGGTGCTAAGTACCATTGTGATTTTTTGGCCACCGACCGTAAAGGTCTTTTTTTGTAGATTCGGCTTAAAGACTCGCTTTGTACGTCGCAGTGAGAAGCTCACGTTATGGCCGTACTGTTTGCCTTTGCCGGTTAGTTCGCATCGTGATGCCATTTCCAACCTCTCTAATTTATTAAACAATCCCTAATATTGTAACGGCATATCGTAAAATAG
>CAUTLS010000029.1:0-8402 GCA_963539345.1 uncultured Candidatus Saccharibacteria bacterium | reverse complement strand
TTAACCAAGTTATAGATAATATCGGCATTTTCTTTGATGCCGTGAATTTCGCCGTATACAATCATACTCGATTTTCGTAAGGCGGATTGTAATAAACTTAACTGTCTTATGTCCAGTTGTTTTGGCGAAAATGTTTTGATAATGTCGTGATTATTCATTAACTACTAATTTATATTGTAACCTATAGAATCTTAAAATATGTAGCTATACGCCATCAACTATTTGTTGATATTTGGTGAACTGTCTATAATTTAAATTGTATGAATATCACCGACCACCTCCTCACCAAATATCCCATCATCTCCGACCAAGTTGACGCCAAAGAACTTGGTGCTTTGCTGCGTGAGCTAGAAATAGTGCTGCAAAGCGGCGCGACTGGTAACGTTGTGGAATTTGGCTGTTATGTCGGCACGACCAGTTTATTCATCCGGCGGTTGCTGGACGCTTATAATTTTACGGGCGAATTTCATGTTTACGATTCGTTCGCGGGCTTGCCGGAAAAAACCCAAGCCGACGCCAGCGTTGCGGGCGAGCAGTTCAAAGCCGGCGAACTATTGGCGCCACGCAAAACCTTCATCCAAAACTTCAAAAAGGCTGGCTTGAAGCTGCCGATCATCCACAAAGGCTGGTTTGCTGATTTTTCTCCTGACGACGTACCAGAAGATATTCGCTTTGCATTTTTTGATGGCGATTTTTATGAATCAATCGTTGACTCGTTTCGCGTGTGTGACGGCAAGTTTCAGGAAACAGCGACTATCATCGTTGATGATTATGCCAATGAAGCCCTGCCAGGAGCAGCGCGAGCGGTTGATGAGTGGCTGAAGCGCCATCCAGCTCGGGTGGTAGTCGAGTCGTCATTGGCTATCATTCGGCGATGAGCTAACCTCTGAATGATGCTTGTGTTCTATTTGGTATATGCTATATTATTAGTATAACCATAAACAAAAAGGGGACGGGGGTATGGATCCAATACATATTACATCGGAAATCGGGAAATTAAAAGTAGTTGTCTTGCATCGGCCAGGTGAGGAGTTGGAAAATTTGACTCCGGATTATCTGACCGACCTTTTATTTGACGACATCCCATATCTTAAAAAAGCACAAGAAGAACATGACGCTTTTGCGCAAGTTTTACGTGAGCGTGGCATAGAAGTGTTGTACTTGGACCAATTGGCGACAGAAGCCTTGGCGACTGATGCGTTGCGTGAGCAGTTTGTCGACGACATGCTTGCTAACTCCAAGCAAGGCACTCGTCGTGTCACTGAAACGTTGCGTCAATTTTTGCTAGACTTGCCAACCCACGCCATGGTTCGCAAGTTGATGGCTGGTGTTCGTAAAGATGAAATCACTTTGCCACCAGAGCACCATCAGCAGCTACATGACATGGTCGAGAAAGATTACTATCCATTTTATCTTGACCCAATGCCAAACTTGTACTTTACGCGTGATCCGGCTGCTGCCATCGGCCGCGGTTTGACCATCAACAAGATGCACTGGCCAGCTCGCCGCCGCGAGTCATTGTTCATGCGCTATATCATCGACCATCACCCACGGTTTGCTGGCAAAAACGTACCAGTATGGTACGACCGTCGCGAAAACTATTCCATCGAAGGTGGTGACGAGTTGGTGCTGAATCGAGAAGTCATGGCGATTGGTATCAGTGAGCGTACCTCTGCTGAAGCAATTGAAAAAATGGCAACCAAACTGTTTGCTGGTTCTGATTTCAAAAAGGTTATCGCCATGGAGATTCCAAAGTCGCATGCGTTCATGCACCTCGATACGGTGTTTACCATGATTGACCACGACAAATTTACCATTCACCCAGAAATTCGCGATCACGGCGGTAAAATCAACTGCTTTATTCTGGAGAAGGTTGAAGGTCAGCCATTCCCACGCATCACTCGTGAAACTGATTTGGAACATGTCTTGCGAGTCGCCTTGGGCTTGCCAGCTGTGACGTTGATTGAATGTGGTGGCGGCGACCGAATTGCTGCCGCTCGCGAACAGTGGAACGACGGCTCAAACACCTTGGCGATTGCGCCTGGTGTGGTGGTGACCTATGACCGTAATTATGTCACTAACCAGAAATTACGCGATGCTGGTGTTGAAGTGATTGAAATCAATGGATCAGAACTTGGCCGCGGTCGCGGTGGTCCACGCTGTATGAGCATGCCAATCGTTAGGGAGGATGTGTAATGGCGTTGAGTTTGAAAGGGCGATCGTTCCTGACGCTGAATGATTATACTGCTGGAGAAATCCGCCTGTTGCTGGACACGGCACGTGAATACAAGCGCTTGAAATACGCTGGTGTACCGCACCGAATTCATGAAGGCAAAAACGTGGCACTGTTGTTTGAGAAAACCTCAACTCGCACGCGCTGTGCCTTTACGGTGGCGGCTAATGACCTGGGTGTCGCGCCAGAATACCTCGGCAAAGATGACATTCAGCTGGGTAAAAAAGAAACGGTTGAAGACACCGCCAAGGTGCTGGGCCGCATGTTTGATGGTATTGAATTTCGCGGGTTTGATCACGGGACAGTTGAGGAGTTGGCTCGTCATGCTGGCGTTCCAGTCTGGAACGGCCTGACCGACAAATTCCACCCGACACAGATTCTGGCTGATTTCATGACTATCGAGGAGCATGTCGGCAAGCTCAAAGGCACCAAGCTGGTGTTCGTCGGTGATGGCCGCAATAACATGGCAAACTCGCTAATGATTGGTTCAGCCATCATGGGTGTTGATTTCCGTATCTTGGCACCACGTGAACTACATCCCGAGCAGTCGCTGGTAGACCGGGCGCATCACTTAGCACGATCAAGCCACGCGCGCATCACTATCACTGATAATTTCGAAGAAGCTCTGCGTGATGCTGACGTGATTTACACGGACGTTTGGGTGTCGATGGGAGAGGAAGACAAGTTCGCTGAGCGCATCAACCAATTGCGCAACTTCCAGGTTAACCGTGACATGATCAACCTGACAGGAAATCCTGAGGTTAAGTTCATGCACTGTTTGCCGGCATTCCACGACGCATTGACTATCACTGGCAAAAAAGTTCAGGAAGATTTTGGTCTAGATTCTATGGAGGTAACGGATGAGGTGTTCCGCTCACCACATTCGATTGTGTTCGATCAAGCGGAAAATCGTATGCATACAATCAAAGCTGTCATGGCTTTGACATTGTAGTTGTTGTCGTAATAAGGGAGTGAAGGAGGCTCCGAGGCAATGGTAGAAAAAATTAAAAAAGCAAAGCAGAAGCTTCGATCGCCATCGGCGTTTACGATTTTGTTTGTCGTGATCGCAATCATGGCAGCGTTGACATGGATTATTCCGTCGGGCGTCTATAAGACTGATGACGATGGTAACCGTGTTGCGGGATCGTATCATGTGGTTGAAAAAGACCGCACCGTCACTGAAGAAAAGGACGGTAAAGAAGAGAAAGTTGACAAGCATGACCGGCAAGGCTTATGGGACGTCTTCACGGCACCAATTAAAGGTATGTCCGATAAGCTAGACGTTATAGTCTTCGTTATGGTACTTGGTGGATTCTTGGGCGTTACCATGAAGACTGGCGCCCTGGATGCTTCACTCGGTGCGCTACTTCGTAAGATGAAGGGCAAAGAAAAATGGCTCATTCCAATCTTAATGACGTTGTTTGCTATCGGTGGTACAACTTACGGTATGCAGGAAGAAACTGTGGCGTTTTACGCGCTAGTTATTCCGATGATGATCGCTGCCGGCTATAACGCAATGACTGGTGTGATGGTGATTGTACTGGGTGCTGGTGCTGGTGTGCTTGGTTCGACTATTAACCCATTCTCCACCGGTGTTGCCGCAAAGACTGCTGATGTTAAATTGGGCAATGTTATTCCAATTATGTCTATCATTTTGGTGCTATGTTTGATCGCGGCAATCATCTTTACTATGCGTTACGCAGCAAAGGTAAAAGCAGGCAAGTACAAGGAAGATGTTCGTTATAAGCCAGTCACAGCAGCCTTGGATATGACGAACGTACCAAAATTTACTGGTCCACGAAAAGTCGTCATGGGCGTCTTCGCTATTACGTTTGTCTTAATGGTTCTTTCGCTGATTCCTTGGGGAAGTTGGAAAATTACATTATTCGCCGACCTGTTTAAGTGGGCTTCAGAGTTGCCAATTATCGGTGCAGTACTTGGCGTAGTGCACAGTGCGGCCTTTGGTGATTGGTACTTTAATGAAATTACCGCACTATTCTTAATCTCAACAATTGTTATTACCGCAATTTACTATAAAGAGTTTAAGAAAGAAGGTATTTTCCCAGTTGATACCTTCATTGACGGCGTGAAAGATATCTTACCAGTTGCTTTGATTATTGCAGTAGCAACGGGAGTGTCTGTAGTAATGACTAACGGTGAAATCCAAGATACTATCATTAGCTGGGGTGAAGCGTTGTTGAAAGATGCTGGCGGTGGCGTTGTTGGTGTGCTGGCGTATCTGTTCTACTTGCCAATGTCATTCATCGTGCCATCATCATCAGGTTTGGCAGCAGCAACTATGCCAGTTATTGCGCCGATTGCTGATCTGGTTGGCTCAAGCAAAGAAGTCATGGTGGCAGCCTTTGCTACAGCATCAGGTTTGCTTAACATGATGGCACCAACCATCGCTTCCTTGATGGGTGGTTTGGCGCTGGCTGGTGTCTCATACCGCGCATGGCTGCGACGTTCAGCACCAATCATGGCAGTTTTCGCAATCATCAGCGTTGCGGTCATCGCTGCCTTTGGAGTATTAGGATAGCCTATGGATAAGCAGCGAACTATTGTCGTTGCTCTTGGAGGTAACGCCCTGCAGAAGCAGGGCGAAGCCTCTTCAGAAGCACAGCGCCGAGTAGCGGCTGAGACGATACGACAGTTATTACCACTTGTTCAAGCAGGACATAGAATAGCTATCGTTCATGGCAACGGTCCCCAGGTGGGAAACATTGTCTTGCATGAAGAGGCTGTTAATACTGATGATGTACCGAGCTTACCACTGGATGATTGTGGGGCTATGAGTCAAGGTCTGATCGGCTTTTGGTTGCAGCAAGCCTTTCAAGACAGCTTCAGGGCTCATCAGATGACTGATAAGCACGCCGTTAGTTTAGTGACGCAGACTATTGTCTCTGGGGATGATGCAGCGTTCCAAAACCCAACGAAGCCAATTGGCCCCTTCTATTCAGAAGAAGAAGCCAAAGTAGTGCAGGCTGAGCGTGGCTATGTTGTTAAGGAAGACGCTGGTCGTGGTTGGCGTCGTGTGGTGCCATCACCAAAACCAGTAGAAATTGTTGAGGCACCGATCATCAAAGCCTTGGTTGAAGCGGGTGTTCTGGTGGTGTCAACTGGTGGTGGCGGTATCCCTGTGTTGCGCCAGGAAGACGGCACGCTCACGGGTGTTGAAGCAGTTATCGATAAAGACTTTGGGGCGGCAACCTTGGCTAATTTGCTGCATGCAGATACACTGCTCATCTTGACTTCGGTTGATGCAGCCAAGGTCAATTTCAACCAGCCAAATGAAGAAGCTTTGGGGCAAATCTCTGCAGAAGAGATGCAAAAACACATTGACGACGGTCAGTTTGCAGCTGGATCCATGCTGCCAAAGGCGCAAGCAGCCTTACAATTTGTGTCAGGTGGCGATGGTCGTACCGCAGTCATTACCTCATTGGAAAAGACCACCGAGGCTATCGACGGGACAGCGGGCACGCGGATTGTTTCATAGCCAAGCCATTGCTTTTATCTAATTTTCATGATATAAATAACAGGTATGTTGCAGTATCTTAAATCTGATGATTCTGGCAAGCTTACCATCAGAGAGAACTTAGTCAAAGGTTCTTGGATTCGTTGTGAGCGGCCAAATGAAGAGGAGATTTCCCAGTTGTTGTCACTGGGGATTGATGCTGATATCATCACTGACGCACTGGACCCTCACGAGGTTCCTCGCTTGGACGCGGACAATGAGCGGACATATTTGATTGCCCGATTGCCGGATACTGACGATGATTTTAATGACTTTACTACGCCAATTTTGTTTGTGATTCATGCGGATTATATCATCACCATTTCGCGAGACAGCCTAGGTAGATTGTGGCAGCCGTTCATTGATAAACATGTGGTATCCACGTCAAGTCGAATTACCCTGCTGGTTGACATGATTGACGCACTAGCAACACAATATCAGCGCCGGGTGGCTGCCATCAACCGTCAAATGCGGGCGGCGACTGGCGACATCCGAACATTGCGAGCGCGTGATATTGCCACATTAGCTGAATATGAGCGCAAACTGAATGATTATATGGACGCCTTGGTGCCGATGAATTTATCGGTGGAGCGGATGATTGCTCACAAAGCGTTGATGCTTCGGTCGGATGCCAAAGAGGATGTTGAAGATATTTCCATTGATCTGGAGCAGGTGATTAGTCGCTGTAAATCATTGCTGCGTACCATCACCAACGTTCGCGATAGCTACCGGGCAGTGATGGATACGCGCCTGAACGAAACCATTCGGCTGCTGACCGTCATCACATTGGCGCTCACCATACCGACCATGATCGCTGGATTGTTTGGTATGAATGTGCCAGTCCCTGGTGGGGATGACCCGGCAATGTTCTGGAAAATCACTGGCGTCAGCGCTGTGGCAGCATTGTTGATTGGCTATTATTTCTTGCGCCGCCGCTAGCGGTACACAGAACCAAATAACCCTATTTCTTAACTAGTGCTATACTAGAAGTATGAGTAATATTATTGATGTCCACGGTTTGACCAAGCGCTACGGTGATCAAACGGTGGTAAAAGGCATAGACTTCAGTGTCGAAAAGGGCGAAATATTCGGTATTTTGGGTCCCAATGGCGCTGGTAAAACAACAACGCTAGAAATGCTGGAGGCATTGCGCACCATTGACGACGGTACGGCCGTCATTGACGGTATTGACGTAGCTAAACATCCCAAGAAGATCAAAGACATCATTGGCATTCAGCTGCAGTCGACCAACTTTTATGACCACTTGACATTAACTGAGCAATTGAGAATGTTTGCCAGTTTGTATGGTAGCAAGATTGACGTGGCTGCGCTACTAGCTAAAGTCCAACTCACAGAAAAAGCTAGAAACTATGTCGAACAGTTGTCTGGCGGACAAAAACAGCGCTTCGCCATCGCTTCGACCTTGGTCAATAGTCCAAAAGTTTTATTTCTGGACGAGCCAACCACTGGATTGGATCCACAAGCGCGTCGCAACTTGTGGGAGCTGATCAAGCAAATACGTGAAGAAGGCGTTACCATCGTGCTGACGACACACTACATGGATGAGGCCGAATTGCTGTGCGACCGATTGGCGATCATGGACAATGGTCAGATTATCACCACCGATTCGCCACATAACTTGATTCAACAGTTACTCAAGCGCGGCTTTAAGAAAAAGCAGGTGGTTGAACAAGCAAATTTGGAAGACGTTTTCATCGATCTTACAGGAAAGGCGATACGGGATTAGTAGTATGAAAAAATATTGGATAGGTATCATTGGTCAGGTCGTAGCTGGTCTTAAGCGTTTGCTGCGCGACAAAATGGCATTGTTCTTTACTTTTTTGTTCCCGCTGATTTTCTTGTTTGTGTTTGGTTCGATTTTTAACAATCAGACGACCAATTTCAAGGTTGCCATCATTAACCACTCCAACACTGAGTTCGCCAAGCAGTTTGTCGATGGTGCAAAAAATGACAAGTCAAAATTACTGCAGGTTCAGGACGTGAAAAACATTGATGATGCGAAGGAAAAGATGAAGCGTTCGGAAATTGACGGTATCATTGAGCTACCAAAAGAGTTTGGTGAAGTCAAAGGTGAAGGCGCAAAAGCTCGCCCGTCTGGCACACTGAACGTGCTGCATGCTAAAGGGCAAGATCAGGCTGCCAGTGCACTGACCGCTGTGATGGGTCAGATTGTTGGTAGTATCAATAAAGCTATGGGTCAGCCAGAACCGCCGTTTAAGGTAGCTTCACAGGCGGTTGGCGATGAAGCTCTGAAGACGTTTGATTACACCTTCACTGGACTATTGGCATTTAGCTTGATGAGTATGGGTATCTTTGGTCTAGCAAACCAAATGCCAACCGAAAAGCAAAAAGGTAACTATCGTCGCTTGCGGGCCGCACCGTTTACTTCTGGTCAGCTCATTATTTCTACGGCTATCGTCTACACCTTGGTGTCTTTGGCAAGTGCTGTCTTGATGCTGGTTGTCAGTATGCTACTGTTTAAATTTACGATGCGTGGCGACTGGTTGTTGTTTGTGCCATTCTTGACATTGGCTGCCGTGATGATGGTTGGACTTGGATTGATCGTTGGTGCGTGGGCCAAAAACGAAAATCAGTCAGCGCCACTCTCAAATCTCATCTCTTTCCCAATGATGT
>CAUTLS010000028.1:0-9539 GCA_963539345.1 uncultured Candidatus Saccharibacteria bacterium | reverse complement strand
GAACTCGTCTAAAAGGTTTTGCAGACCTCTGCGTAACCGCTCCGCCAACGCGCCGCTCTATTACATTTGGTGCGAGCGAGAAGACTTGAACTTCCACGAACCTAAGTTCACTAGCCCCTCAAGCTAGCGCGTCTACCAATTCCGCCACGCCCGCACGACTGTCATCATTATACCTGACACTATGGCGTTTTGTAAACTGAATCTTGGCGAACCGTCCAATAGATCACGTCAGCAAATCGATCGGTTGGTGAGACCAGCCGAGTATTTTGCGTGACAGCCTGAACTGATGGCAGTTTGATGTATTCAACTGTTGGACGATACAGTGGCAGTGACGCAGCCGATGCTTGCCAGCGTCGTACAAATGATTGATAATAATCCGCGCGCTGTTTTGGAGAACGCTTACCACGACCGCCGACTAATGCGTCATCTGAAATGGCGTCATTGTAGTTTGCAAAATTCAAACCTCGTTGATCGCGTTGGTCTTGTGACGAATGCCAATACGCATAGACGTCTGGGTCGCCGCCAAGCACCAGCTCATATATCAAGACGTCAAAATTACGCGGCTGCAACACCGACCTGAGAACATCCTGATTAGCATCTGTTGCATCAACAATCTTGACTTCCACCTCAGCATTGAGCTCATTTCGCCATGTCTCAGCCAACGAATTGGCTGCATTTTCATATTTAGAACCCTGCAAGGAAACAACTGACAGTTTCAGTGACTGATCGCCCTTTTTACGCACACCGCCAGACACCGTCCAACCTTCTGCGTCCAGTACCTTTTTGGCTGCTTCTACATCACGGGTTAACGGCCTTTCCAGCTCTGCCTCAGTGTGTTCCGGCAAAATCGGTCCTGTCAATTCGCCTGTTTGTTGTGGCATCTTTTTGCGAAGCGCAATGATGTCGACTGACTGCACCAAAGCTTTGCGAATGGATGGAGATTGAAGAATCGGACTCTTGCTGTTGAACAATGCGTACACCCCGTTGTGGGTTTCATAAGCTTTCATGTCATACATTTTCTTGACGTTTTCTGGCTGAGAAGCATAGGTTAGCTCTGGCGTGGCCATGATTTCACTAGTTCTCAAGCCCTTTGTAATCTCATCCAGTGAGGAATATGCGTACAGCTGGAAGCGGTCTAACTTTGGCTTACCAAAGTGATATGCTTCATTTGCCGTCATATGGACAGCTTTTCTGCCACTTTCCCGGTTATCTGTCTGCAAAAGTCGGAATTTGAATGGTCCGCTCGTGACCGGTGAGCGTCCAAACGAGTGATCACGCAGAGCAGCTGGCGCTACATGTTCCAATACGTGTTTTGGAACAACTGGGAACGTCAATGTATGCAAAAATGGTGCATAGGTGGATGGTGTTACAAACGTTACAGTATTGTCGGCAGTTTTCCGAACTTTGATAGATGCCCAACCGTCAGTCGAGGCGCCAACCTTTGGGTTTTTCAAAAGATTGACGGTAAACATAACGTCATCCACTGTCAGAGGGTGACCATCAGACCAGTGAAGATTGTCTTTCAGAGTGATCGTATATTCAGTCTCGGTGCCATTGATGGCGATTGATTTTGCTAGATCCCCCTTGAGATGCCCGGTGTTGTCGTATTGGTAGAGGCTTGCAAACATTAACCTAGCAGCAGACCGTTCTGCATTAGAACGCGCAAACAAGGGGTTGAGGGTTTCCAGCGATCCTAAAACTCCCTCTGAATATGTGCCACCTCCCTGAGGTGCATCCTTCGTGTAGGCTGCACGAAAAATAGTCCATTGCCCTGCACTCAGGCCAACCAATATCATCAATAGTACTGCCCAGCCGATAACTTCTCGGCGGACTTCTGTCAATCTGTCGAGACGGGATGTCACGAACTTATGTGCGTGCTTGATGACGCCCTTTTCGATCTTCACAGCTCGACGATTTAAGCTTTTCCCAGAAGCGCTCATTTTTTGGAACCGCTTCCAAGACGGCTTGCCTCCAGCCTCTGCCATGACGACAACCTAGCCTTTAAGCCCCGGCAAGACCAAACTAGCCAAGATTGATAGCACAAAAACTACAGCCAGAACGATGGTAACGTCAAACAAATTCTTGTCAAAACCACGACGTGTCGTAAACAATTCACCAGAAGATCCGAATCCTGCACCGAGTGAGGCACCACGCTGTTGCAACAAAATAGTAATAATCATCAGAAATGCTGACCCTAATGTGATATATGGTAAAAGTTGTTCCAAATTCATCTAACTCTCCTGTTCTTTTTGCGCAGTTCGTAAATCAACCACGCTACTTACTATATAGTTTACCAAACTAAGGATGATACCGGCAATAATTGCGTCGCCAAACGTGATGGAAACGTTTGGAGCGAGCACAATGGCAAGATACACCATGAGACCATTGATAATCAACGTGAACAGTCCCAGTGTCAACAGAATTGCTGGCAGCGACAAGATGATAATGATCGGTTTAAGGATACTGTTGATAACTGAAAATATCAAACCGGTTAACACAAATGTCAATAAGCCACCATCAGACATGGTGCCCAAAAGTCGCAACGATATCCCGATACCAAATGAGTTCATGGCCCATCTGAATAAAAATACAAAAAATTGCCGTTTCATTACACTGCTACTTATTATAATAATCTGTTCGCATTTTCACAAGAGCTTGACTGTCAGGAACAGCCGCCGTCACTCACGTCTGAACTCTTACTGGTGATGTGCATTTTTTGAGAACCACGTGTGGCTTCAATGCAGAACTCTTTCCCATCAGCACCTTGGATATATACATGAACAGGGCCGCCGTTATAGTTTGGTATTGATGCGCCAGCGGGTAGTGTTGGATAGGCATTGTGAAAATTACGGTATTGCTCCATAGCCTGCGCTGCACTTTTGAGGTCAGCCGTAATGGTATCGCGCAATGACTTCTGGCGCCAATTGCCGTAGCTGATAATTCCGATAGTGGTCAAAATTGCCATAACCGTAATCATAATAATAAGTTCTATGATAGTAAAACCGCGTTTCATACTGTTAGTATAGCACAAGCATTTTAGTTATTGGTACGCTGTGCCGCAACATATTTGTGGACGATTTGAGCACGCGACTGGCCAATCACCGACGCTAGGTCATCTTCTGTGGCACTGACAACATTACGGAAGCTACCAAATTTTTTCAGCAATTTAGCACGGGTTTTTGGCCCCACACCAGGAATTTCCTCCAGCTGGTTTTTTGTTTGCTGCTGGCGTTTGAGCGCCGTGTGGTAACTCACTGCAAAGCGGTGCGATTCGTCGCGAATACGCTGGAACAGTTTGACGATGTCAGTTGTCGCGAGACTATTCTCGTCCGCCGTCGGGCGTTCGTTGCGAGTTTGCTCCATGCTAGCTCGTAAGTTTTTTGAGTGCGAGCCGGCGTTACGCTGGTCTGGGTGTAAATTCACCATGTAGACGTCACCATCTTCATGAATAGCGATGTCCGCCCGCGGCTGCAACCGCATTTGCTCAATGAACGCCGTATCAATTTGCGAACCAGTCTTGTGCACTAATAATTCTTCCTCGCGCTTGGCGATGCTGACGATCGGCACAGTGACGCCACGCTCATCACGCGCTTTGATGGCTGCTGCTAGCTGGCCTTTGCCGCCATCAATCAGCAGCAGATCAGGACGACCCCAACTTTTCAGATGACGCTCGCTCAGCCGACGAAAAATCGTCTGATGGATATTACCCGTGTCATCATTTTTCTCACTGACTTTGAATTTGCGGTACTCCGCCCGGTCGCTGGCACCATTCGTAAACACTACCATGCTAGAGACGACTTGCCGCCCGCTCATATGCGAAATGTCATAGCCCTCGATGCGCACTGGGGTATCTTTTAGACCCAACAATTTCGCCAAATCAGCCAGTGCCTTGTCCTTCGAAATATCCAAAAATTCTTTGTCGCCAAAACAAACCCGCCGCTGCAACTCCTGCATAGCGCGTAGTTTATTGCGAAGATCTGCCGCCCGCTCAAAATCATGCAGTCCAGCCGCCGTTTTCATATCGCGTTCCAGCTCGGCAGCGATGGCTTTACGATTACCCTTGATGTAGCTGATGAGTTTGCGTAAATTAGCTTTATAGGCAACCGACCCGTCACTTAGTCGCGGGCTCAAACCTAAATCTTCATCCAATTTCGACTGCCCCGGCCGTCGCTGCCTGGTCAAATAGGGAAACACCCGCCGCAAATATCGCAAAGCTTTTTTCAAGGCGAAGCCATTATAAAACGGGCCAATGTATTCCGCGCCGTCATCAGCTGGATTGCGCGTAAAACTGACGGTCGGCCACTCACTTTTCATGTCGATTCGCACATACATCTGCGATTTATCATCGCGTAGCAGCACGTTGTATCGCGGCATATAGCGCTTGACCATCTCGCTTTCCAGAAACAAGGCATCAACTTCGCTTTCAGTCTCAATCCAATCCGTATCAGCGATTTCCGCCACCAACGCCATGGTTTTATTGTCCCGCCCGCGCGAATCTTGAAAATACTGACGCACGCGGTTTTTCAGCACCGCCGCCTTGCCCACATAAATAATCTCGCCGCTGGCTGACTTATGAAAATAAACGCCAGAAGTGCGCGGTAGAGTTTTGAGCTTGGCTTGCAATGTTTGATTCACCTTTTTATTATACATTTTTCTAGGCTAGTAATGTTACAATTAGTAATATGTCGCAGACGAAAAACCCACACCACTCCATCAAAGCCATCGTCTTTGATCTTGATGGTGTGTATTTCAACAAAGGTAAGGCTGAATTCCTGAGCAGCCTCACACGCTACGGCGTTGAGGAAGCGAGCGCCAAGTCGGTCTTTCTGACGAGTCAGCACATGGCTGATTATAAACTGGGGAAAATCGATGACAATGAATTCTGGACGTGGGCAGAATCGCAGTGGAATACAGGCCTGTCTAATCATGAGCTTATAGAGCTGATGCTTGACGGCTATGCGATTGATGAACGTGTCATGCAGCTAGCAAAAACGGTTCGACGTAAGGGATATAAAACGCTAATCTGCTCCAATAATATCCCAGCTCGCATCCAGGGTCTGGAGAGAAAGTTTGGTTTTCTACAGCAATTTGATACAGCAGTTTTCTCATATCAAGTTCATGCCGCTAAACCGTCAACCGAGATTTTCGCCGAATTGCTGCGTCGCTCTGGTCGCCAACCACAAGAGATAGTCTACGCTGATGACAAGCCAACTGCACTCACTGGTGCGAAGGATCTTGGCATTAACACACTGGTTTATACTGATTTTGATACATACCGTGACGACCTCCAAGAGCTGGGAATTATTTTATGATATCGCGACCGGGTTTAATGCCAGCCTAGCAGTTCAGTGAACGACTTCTGCGCGCTAACACATTTACCCAACTCAATGCTCGTAACTGGCAAAGTAATATTATGCGCGAGCAACAATCTGCGTACTTCTTTCTGCTTGTTATATGGCACCTCTATATGCGAAATATCAGTGATAGCTATTCGCTTGTCGGCACGCGCTTCGTAGTAACGCATTGGTTTTTCTAACTCTACTTGTGAAGCAAGGTGCTTGACACCAATGAGTATTGGATAGTTGCTAGGAATATCACTACCTAAACAAAAGATATCCCACACATCACGCGCCTGTCTATTCACCTTCTTACCCCATGTGTTGTCACCATGTTCATCATGCGACAAGCTGCGCCATGTTTTCCAGCACCGCCTGGCTTAGTCCGTCAAACACTTTTGCCTGCGTCATGATATTTACTGCGTTCGTTAATTCCTCTGCCTGCGCCTTGCCGACCAATTTGTAATCATCAACATCGTGCAGCCAAGCCGTCAACAGCACTTCTTGCAAATCCACTGGCTCGCTGCACTCGCTAGCAAAACGCTCTGCCAGCAGCGCCAGAACCGGCGTGGGTATTGAACGGAATGATTGTTTTGCCGACAAAGTCATACTTTTCTAAAAAAGTATTGATGATCATCGGCGGCTCGCCCCACCAAATCGGATAGCCCAAGAAAATAGTATCATGAGCAGACAAATCTACCTCGCCTTGGAATGCTGGCCGCGCGTTTTCGGCTTTTTCGCGCTTGGCAACTTCAGTACATTCTTGATAATTATCCGGATACGGATTCACCGGCTCCAGCTTGAAAACGTCGATTTTATCGCCGAAATAATCCTTAATATAACCGGCAATTACCTCCGTATTGCCAACTTCGGTGTCATCAACACCGTAATTTTCGCCCGCCCGCGAGAAAAATGTTAGTAGCATATTACACCTCCTTACGTAACCATTATAGCACTACGTAATGTGCGGCACGAATCACCGTTCCAGCCACTGTTGCAGCACTGCCGCCTGATTATGCTCAATATCTTTAGCGCTATATAACAGCGTAACAACTGGATGTTCTTGCCACTGTTGTTTAAGCGTGGCGGCTACAGAATTAGCATCCAACTCTTCGGTATAGCGCGACGCGAACTCTGCAAATTTTTCTGGATCATGATTAAACCATTGGCGCAGCTCATCGGTTGGCGCGATTTCTTTAGCCCACTCGTCTAGCGCCGCTCGTTCTTTACTGATACCGCGCGGCCATAATCGGTCAACTAGCACGCGGTAGCCATCGTCCGATTCTGGCGATTCGTAAATTCGTTTAATTTTATAGACTGTCATGACAATACCTCCTTAACTATCGTTTGTAGAACTGGAATAACGTCCGATTCAAACCAGGGATTACGTTTGCGCCAACCAATATTGAGCGGTGATGGATGAACCAACGGAAAATAATCTGGCAAATACATATTAAAGTCCGCTACAGTTGCTGTCAAATTCTGCTTGGCGTGGCGATCAAGATAATATTTTTGCGCATACGAACCAACCAAAATTGTCAATCGCACATTCGGCATCTGCGCTAGCAAACGCGGATGCCATTTCCTGGCAAAATCCAAGCGCGGCGGCAAATCACCGTGCACTCCCTTGCCTGGATAATAAAAATCTATCGGCATCAGCGCAAAGAGATCGGGATTGTAAAACTGCTCATCCGTTACGTTCAGCCATCGCCGAAGCAAACGACCGCTCGCATCATTCCACGGCTTTAGCGTTTGCTGAGCAATTCGACCTGGCGCCTGCCCGACCAGTACAATTCGCGAACTTGACGAAGCAGAATATACAGGCGGCCAACCTTTATTGACAAAATCAGCATTCATTGGATCGGCTGCGATCTGATCATACAAAAGCGGTTTAGTATGTGACTTCATATATTATTAATAATCTTATCACATCCACTTCGTCGGCTTTAGTCTAATTTCTTTTCTCTACCAGCCGAGCAATTCAGTAAAACGCTTCTGGGCGCTGGCACATTCGCCTAGCTCGATGCTCGTCACTGGTATATCGATACCGTATGAAAGCAATAACTCTCGCATTTCGTCCTGCTTATCGCGAGGAACTTCTATGTGTGAAATATTTGCAATGTCTATCCGTTTATCAGCGCGTACTTCGTAGTGACTCATCGGTTTTTCTAGTTTTAATTGCGAATCAAGACTCCTAACACCAATTAAAATTGGATAATTACCCAAAATATCACTACCCAGACAGAAGATATCCCACACATCGCGTGCCTGCTTATTCACTTTCTTTCCCCAAGTATTATCGCCATTTTCATCATGCGACAATGTACGCCAAGTTTTCCAACGGCGCAACATTTTGACCCCATTGACCGTAAATAGCCGCGCATAAAACAAGCTGTAGTAATACGATGTCCAAGTCAGAGCGTCGCCATAGCGATTTTTCTCTTTCCAACCAAGACCATGCATGTCAGCGTATGATCGTGCTACCATGCGACTTCGACATACTGAAACTGAATGTATGATATGTTGATCACTACCACCAAAGACTGCATACACATCACATGCTGGCTTGAGTCCAGCAGTATCACAAAGGCTTTTCAGGACATCAACTGTGCCGTGCTCGCCATGCTGCCAGCGGCCGGTACCATGCCAAAACTGAGTGCCTTTCGTCAGTTTTTGATATTCGCTCATTTCCGAACTACTAAACTGGCACAGGGGTTTTGTTTTGATAATCCGCTTGAGAGCCATTCTACCTAACAACTTCTCCGCATAGCGCAACCGAACCTTGTGGGTGATTGCCAGCAAAAGATGGTGCGGCAAATATCGCAAGAGCTTTTTAATAAATAACTTTTGATATCCGTTATCTTTAGTCCTGTCACGCCGACGAGTAGTCATGATACTATTTTGCTGCAGCTTTTTCTAAAGCGTCAATCAGCGCCTGCTTTGGTTTCATACCAATCAGCTCAGCAACCTCTTCACCGCCAGCGATGATCTTCATGTTTGGAATTCCCTGAACACGATAGTCCATAGCCAACTGTGCGTTCTCTTGACTGGCTTCAGTGTCAACTTTGACGACATCAAACTCGGTTTCTTCAGCAATTTGATGTAAGATTGGCGCCATCGCTCGACACGGCGGACACCACGGCGCCCAAAAATCAACCAGCACTGGCTTGTCGCTTTTTAGCACTTTCTCTTCAAATTCTTGTTTTGTTGTAATCTCATATAACGCCATTATTTTCCTCCTTTGCTCATATTCTATTATACAGCAGCTACACGCCAAATGAACAAAATCTTATCACATCAACCACTATATGTGCACCTATGGCCGAACTAACATCGCGCTTTCGTTGCATGACGGCAAACGGCAGACCAAACAATAGCGCCAACGCCAGGACACTACCCAGCGCAAAATTAGCTGTATTAAAATGAAGCAAGACGTGAGGCAATATCATAACGAGATAGCACAAAAAATTATCTAATTTTGACAGTAATCTATCCTTAATGAAATAGATGCACGTAGCAAAGAAAAAGAAGCGGAAAATAATTTCTTCCGAAATACCAGCACGCATGGCGTTTAAGAACCATTCTGGCTTGAGCGAAAAAGCAATATTCCAAGAAATTTTTGCCAGGAGAATATTGACGGTTCCCAGCGCCAATCCTACCAATAGGGCAAGGCAAATTGTTTTTAGTATTTCTTTTTTATTGACCATTTTACAGAGGACAATTGCATGCTTACTTTTCTTGAGTACACTAACACCTCCAACATACGCAACAGCAGAGCACACTCCCATGAACATACTGGATGGTGCAGCCAGACAGCCTAAAATTACAGCAATGATAACATCAGTTCTAGAAACATTTTTGTTCCTTACGATAAATAAAACTGCCAATAAAACAACAACCAAAAACCACAGGATGTTAAGCTTTTGTGGATTTAGTAACGTTATCGACCACAGCGCCACAAAAAAGAGGTTGACACCGAGCAGTACTCGTGTTGAAGATCGGTGTAAAACTACAGCATGTTCTTGACTCATGACATAACTATATCATATACTTACCTAACATGTATGAACTTGTCTGAGGCAAGTTCCTCTAAATCCTCACGTTCGTAATAGTTAACTTACCAGCGAACCACTGAATACAGAAACTAACCAAAGGAGTATTTACGTTGACAAAAGTATCAAACAAAGAAATATTATGCCTGTT
>CAUTLS010000027.1:0-9669 GCA_963539345.1 uncultured Candidatus Saccharibacteria bacterium | reverse complement strand
AGACAGCATCTGGCGTTTTTCTGGCTGAAAGAGAAAATCGTCTGGAGCTTGGTAGTGTAGCAAAATTTGATGACGTTGTTGAAGGGTTATTACGGCGTGTGCCAGAGCAGTTTTCTCGTGACTATTACGACTCTAAAACGTAGTATAATAAAGATATGAAAGTAACTTTTAAGCCAAAAAAAATTTTATGGATTGATCTGGAGATGACCGGGTTGGATCCAGTGCGTGATGAGATTTTGGAAGTGGCGGCAATCGCTACGGATTGGAATTTTACGGAAATTGCGACCTATGAGGGTGTGGTGCGACATGAACCCGAGAAGCTAGGTAAACTACTGGACCGAAATGCTAGCTTTTGGGATCAGCATCCAGCAGCGCGGCGCGGTTTGGAGGAACAAAATGCTTCGGGTAAGCCGTTAGCCGAGGTGGAGCGTGAATTATTGGCATTTTGCGATGAACATTTTGCAGATGAGCCACGGATTTTGCTTGGTGGTAACTCAATCCACCAGGATCGGCGATTTATCGACCAATGGTGGCCTATGTTGTCAAAAAGACTACATTATCGGATGCTGGATGTCAGTGCTTGGAAAGTGGTGTTTGAGGGTAAATATGGTAAGAAATTTGCCAAGCCAGAGGATCATCGGGCGCTGGAGGATATTCGCGGCAGTATCATGGAACTTAAGTATTATTTAAAGAAGGTGAAACCATGACCCATAAACAATTTGAAGAATTTATCTTGAGCTTGCCGGGTGTGTGGTTGGACTATCCGTTTGGCGAGGATATCGCGGTGTATAAATTTGGCAAGAGCAATGATGGCGCGGGGAAAATGGTGGCATTGGTAGCGGAGGGCTCAAAACCGCTCAGAGTGAGTTTGAAATGTGATCCATTGCTGGCGCAGAATTTGCGGGAAAAATACGAAACGGTATTGCCAGGCTATCATTTGAACAAAAAGCACTGGAACACCATCATCTGTTCGGGGCAGTTGAGTGATGAAGAAATTTTTGATTTGGCGCGGCTGAGCTGGCAGTTGGTTAGCGGTATTACACCGGAGAGCTCTCGAGACGCTTCTTGATGGAAGTGATGTCTGACTGTGTTTTTTCTAAGAATTCTTTGACGTCAGATTTTTTGGCTTTTTTTGACAAGCTGGATAATTCTGAACTAAGTAGCTCAAGTTGATAGGCCATCTCCCTGGTGTAGACGGCATCAAGCTGGTCGTTTAAAAAGGCATCATCTAGCTTTTCACTCAGTTTTACCTCAAAGTCTGGCACCTTGAGGGCCTTGTTGATATCTAGCTTTTCCGACTGAGCAATTGGTGTTGCTTTATTGACGGCGGTGGTGAGTATGGCATCAAGGGAGCTGTTGATATCAGTAACGGTGCTGTTTTTTAGGCGCTTTTTCTGTAATTCAGTGACTGTTTGTAGGCGGGCAACTCTCATGATGGCGTTGGAAATGGTTGGGCCAGAACCTGATTGACTGGCCGCCCAAATGAAGCCAAGACTGAGCACACCGACTAGCGCAATGATGATAATGATAATTTTAGTCTTCTTATCAAATCCGGTTGGTTCTGGTGGAGCCGCGATTTGATTAAGATAATCAATACCAGATGGTGTTGGTGGTTGAGAATATGGATCATTTGGATACATAGTACTATTTAAGCATAAACATAAACAGAGGTAAAGGGTGATATAATAAAGATATGCAAGATGCCAAAGAAGAAGTGCGGGCGCGACTGAATATTGAGGACGTGATTGGTGAGTATGTTCAGCTGAAGCGGGCAGGTCGTAATATGAAGGGACTTAGTCCGTTTACCGACGAGCGAACGCCAAGTTTTATGGTTAGTCCAGAAAAGCAGATTTGGCATGATTTTTCGTCAGGCAAGGGTGGTGATGTGTTTTCATTTGTGATGCTGGTGGAGGGGATGGATTTTCGCCAGGCATTGGAACATTTGGCGCGCAAGGCGGGTGTGGATTTGAGTTTGTTCTCTCGCGGTGATGGGAGAACCGCCAAGCGGCGAGCACGAGCGGCTGAAGCATTGGAGCTAGCGGCAAAATTCTTTCAACAATCACTGCTGCGTACACCCAAAGCCTTGGACTATGTCGTTAAAAAACGTGGTCTGACTCGACAAACGATTCAGGATTTTATGGTTGGGTTTGCGCCGGATGACGGTTCATCGTTGGTAACGGCACTCACCAAGCGGGGCTTTTCAAAACAAGAATTAGCCGATGCTGGTTTGACGAATAGATTTGGTGGTGATTTGTATCGTGGTCGAATGGTGGTGGCACTTATGGATGCGACTGGCAGAGTAGTTGGGTTTACCGGCCGGATCATTCACGATGAGGCAAATGCCCCAAAATATCTAAATACACCGCAAACACTTTTGTTTGATAAATCACGGCATATCTTTGGTTTGTCTCAGGCTAAAGAGGCGATTCGAAAATCAGACGAAGTGGTAATCGTTGAGGGTAATTTGGATGTGGTGAGTAGCCATCAGGCAGGGGTGCGGCAGGTTGTCGCCACGGCTGGAACAGCTATCACTGAACAGCACCTCAAGGCTTTGAGTAGGCTGGCTAGCAGAATTAAATTAGCGTTTGATGGTGATAGAGCGGGTTTAAATGCGACTGAACGGGCTATCAAACTATCACAAACCATTGGGGTGGAGTTGGAGGTTGTTAGTTTACCAGAGGGTAGTAAGGATCCAGATGAATTGATCAAAACACATGGTGTGAAACAATGGGAGTTGGCCATCGCTAAAGCTACGCCTGCTGTGGCGTGGGTGATACAACAATACTCGCAACGAGAAAATGTCAGGACTGCTGAGGGAAAACGACGCTTTTCAACTGCATCGCTGAACTTGATCCGCAGCTTGCATGATCCAGTAGAACAAGAGCATTATTTGCAGATGGTGGCTGAGAAAACAGGGGCCAGTATAGAGGCTCTTACAGCAAAGATGTCTGGTATTACAACAAACAAAACGGTTCTTCGCCAATCAAAAGTTAAAAAAACAGCACCACAAAAACCATCAGATGAGACGCTCGATATGCTACTAGGGCTTGCGGCTCAAGAACCAAGCGTGAGGCGTTGGCTGGCGTCGGTACCAACAGAAGCTACAGATAATGCGAACACCCGAGAATTATTGACATATCTTATCCAAAACCCCAATACAACACTTGATCCGATGCCCGAAACCTTGAAAAATATTGAGGAGTATGTAAAGATAGTACAGTTAAAATTCGACACTCGTTATGCCGACTGGAATCGAGACGATTTACCAGGTGAGATGGCGCGATTGGTCAAACATGTAATATCTAAACACCGTGAAAACAAAATACAACAATTAATGAGTAATTTGCGTGACGCTGAAACTGCAAATAATGAGTCGTTGGCTCACGATCTGCGACATCAGCTGAACGCACTAATTAAGGAGAAAGCGTGACCGACGATCCAATAAAAAACAGACCATTAGCAACTGATGAGACGGAATTCGATGAGCCGACCATCGATGATGTTGATGATGACGAGGAAACCGAAGACCTTGACGCTCTGAACGCTGGGCAATACCTGGATGATATCTCTGATGACTCGGTCAGGTTATATTTACGTGAGATTGGTAAAATTCCGCTGCTCAATGCCGAAGAAGAGATGGAATTGGCACACCGTGTGATTCAGGGTGATAAAAGGGCTAAAGATAAGATGGCTGAGGCGAACATGCGGTTGGTGGTGTCAATTGCCAAGCGGTATTCGGGCCGTGGGTTGGATTTTCTTGATTTAATCCAGGAGGGTAATACTGGCTTGTTGCGCGCGGTGGAGAAATTCGATCCAGACAAGGGCTTTAAGTTTTCAACCTATGCCACCTGGTGGATTCGCCAGGCGATTACTCGAGCGATTGCTGACCAGGCACGAACCATTCGTATCCCGGTGCACATGGTGGAAACCATCAATAAATTGTTGCGCACTCAGCGACGGATGACGCAAGAGCTGAACCGTGAACCGACTATTGAAGAGCTGTCTAAAGAGCTGGATATGGAGCCAGAAAAGATTGAATATGTGATGAAAATCAAGCAAGATATTTCAAGCTTGGACGCGGGTGTCGGTCGTGATGGTGATGAAGAAGATTCGGTGTTGGGCGACTTTATCGAAGATGAAGATACAGTATCACCAGAAGAGTCAGCGACCAATCAATTGCTCAAAGAGCAGGTTAATGATGTGTTGTCGAGCTTGAGCGATCGTGAGCAGAAAATTGTCCGTATGCGCTTTGGGTTGGACAATGGTAAAAGCCACACGTTGGAAGAAGTTGGTCAAGAGTTTGCCGTGACGCGTGAGCGAATTCGCCAGATTGAAGCCAAGGCTTTGGCGAAGTTGCGGAAGCACAAAGATGCTAAGAAATTGTATGAATATCTGAGCTAGATTGACGGGTGATAGTAAAAAAGCCAGGCGGATTTCGCGTCTGGCTTTTTTGATGTGTTGTAATTTAGCACTGCTCAGGCGCCTTGCAAAAATGTTCGTGGTGAGTGACGGCCTCTAGCTGCGCGTATAGCTCGTCCAGCCCGTGGTCGTTCATCACAAAATAGTCGGCGATGGCAATTGGTCCGCCTTTTTCTAGGTTTTCAATTTCCGACCAATCACGTTGGTCAACTTCGCGCGGTTGCATCGGCCGTTCAGGGCGTTTGGCCATACGTTGATAGCGCAGATGTTTTGGCGTGACGACGGCGATGACGGACATCTGACCAGGGAATTCGTGTTTGAGAATTTTATATTCACTCCAGGTGTACAAGCCGTCCAGGACGATCAGTTTTTGACCAGCGTCAATCAAGTCATGCGCCGATTTGACGACGCGTTTGACTACAAAATCTTTGCCTTCGCGACGACGAATGTCCTCGCGGAATTTTTGCTGATTATCCCAGGTTGGTTCAATGCCGGCCTCTTCCATGGCTTTGTAGATGATGCCACCAAAGTAAATTTTCGGAATGCCCTTTTTGGTGAAATATTCGACCGCCGAACTTTTGCCGCTACCAGCCAGACCGACAAGGGCGATAATGTTTGCGTGTGGTTGTGTCATGTTGCTAGTATAGCAAATTTGCTATACTGAGTATATGAAGCGTTTGGCGGTCATCGACGGAAAATCAGTGTTTTACCGAGGGTATTATGCCATGCCGGGGCTCAGTACGGCGGACGGTACGCCGACCGGCGGCGTGTATGGGTTTGTGAGTTTGGCGATTGAGCTGATCAAGAAATTGGAGCCGGATTATGTGGCGGTGGCGTGGGACAAGCGTGGCACCAATATCCGCAAGCGGCGGGAATTGTACCCAGAGTATAAAGCGGGTCGCAAGCCGGCGCCTGACGATTTTTATCAGCAAATTCCGATTTTGATGGAACTGCTGGATGCCTTTGGCTGGCCGCTGTATGAACTCGATGATTATGAGGCGGACGACATCATGGGCGCGTTTGCCAGGCAAGCGGAGGCACGCGGCGTGCAAACCTGTCTGCTGACGTCGGATTTGGATACGCTGCAATTGGTGTCGCCGCTGACCAAAGTCTACGCCATGAAAAACGGCCTGAGGAACATCGAGGAATTTACGGCGGAATATTTTGAACAAAAATATGGTATTCGGACGGACCAGTTTTTGGATTTGAAGGCGCTGAAGGGTGATTCCAGCGATAATTTACCGGGCGTGCCAGGCGTTGGTGAAAAGACGGCGGTGAAATTATTGCAAGTATATGACACACTGGATGGTGTGTATGCGCATGTGGATGAGCAAACAGGCGCTCTACGGACAAAGCTTGAAGCGGGCCGTGAGTCGGCGTATTTGACCAAGCAAGTGGCGGAGATTTGGACGGACGCGCCGGTGGAACTGGACTGGCAGGTGGCGGATGTTAATGACTGTGACTTTGCGCGGGTGGCGGAGATTTTGCGGAAATTGGAGTTTCATTCGCTGATTGGGCGGTTGCCAAAGACAATGCAGGCGGTGGATGAGGCAGTGGAGACGGCGGAGTTAGAATTGCCGCGTGTCGACAATTTGCCGGCTGAGCCGCTGTTTGAGGCAGAAAATATTATCTATATTGATCCATCAGAGCCGGACACGGTCTATATTAATTCCAAGCCTGGCGTTGCGTGGCGGGCCAAGATTAGTGAGATTGGCTGGTCGGTTTGGCAACTGTTGGCGCAGGGCGTGGTGATTGCGGCGGATGTTAAGGGGCTATATCACGCGCTGGATGCTCACGGTGTGACGGTGCGGTTTCATGAGGTCTGGGATGTTGGTCAGGCGGCATTTTTGATCGATCCACTGAGGCGTGATCGTAGTTTAGCGGCATTGGCGGGTGACTTTTCTGAGGATAATTCCGCGGCGCGACAGTTGGCGCGGCTCCGTCAGGTGTACCGCCAGCAGCAGGATTATATGGCGACGCATCAGCAGATTGCTCGGGTGCTCCGTGAGTTTGATTTTCCAGTGATTTGGCCGCTGTTTCAGATGGAAAAGCGCGGCATGAAGCTAGACACAGTGCTGCTTGAGCAGATGGGCGAGGAGCTGAGGGCGGAGGTGAGCCAACTTGAACAACAAATGTATGCGATGGCCGGACGTGAGTTCAATGCCGCTAGTCCGGCGCAGCTGTCTGAGGTGTTATTTACCAAGTTGCAGTTGCCGACGACCGGTATCAAAAAGGGCAAAACGGGCTATTCGACAGGGCAGAAAGAGCTGGATAAACTGCGCGGTCAGCACCCAATTATTGAGCTGATTGAGCGGTACCGGGAGCTGAGTAAATTGATCAGCACCTATATTGAAGCGCTGCCGAGGTTGGTGGCTAGGGACGGGCGGATTCACACGACGTTTAACCAAGATGTCACCAGCACTGGGCGGCTGAGCAGCACCAATCCCAACCTGCAGAATATCCCGGTGCGTACGGAACTGGGTCGGAAAATTCGCCAAGCGTTTGTACCGAGTGAGGGTAAGGTCTTTGTTGGTGCGGATTATTCACAATTTGAGCTGCGACTGGCGGCGGTGCTGGCGGGTGATGAGCAGCTGATTAACGATTTTAATAGCGACGTCGATATTCATACCAAGACGGCGGCCGAGACCTACGGCGTGCCGATGGCCGAGGTGACGAAATTGCAGCGGCGCGCGGCCAAGGTGATTAACTTTGGCGTGCTGTACGGCATGAGTCCGCATGGTTTGGCGGCGGCTACCGGTATGACGTTTACTGAGGCGAAGCGGTTTATTGAACACTATTTTGCGGTGCGCCAGCCAATCCGCCAGTATCTGGATACAATTTTAGTTCAAGCGCGCGAACAGGGTTTTGTCGAGACTTATTTTGGCCGGCGGCGGCCAACGCCTGATGTTAAGTCGAGCAATTTTATGGTGCGTTCGGCGGCCGAGCGGGCAGCGATGAACATGCCAATTCAGGGCACGGAAGCGGATTTGATGAAGCTGGCGATGATTCGGCTGGAGGACAAATTAGCTGGGCTGGCCGAGCCGGTCCTGCAGGTTCACGATTCGATTTTGGTGGAATGTCAAGCGGAGGATGCTGAGCGAGTTGGCGAAATAATGCGTGCGGAAATGGAAGGCGTTTACCCAGAACTGCCAATTCGATTGAAGGTTGATGTACAAATAGGCAAGAACTGGGAGGAAGCATAAGATGACAGAGCAATTATTTCAAATCGGTATAAAAGCCCTTATTCAAAATGATGAACACCAAATTTTACTACTCAAAAGCAAGGACTATTGGGATATTCCAGGCGGCAGGATGGATCAGGGTGAGGATATAACGGCTGCACTGTTACGTGAGCTACATGAGGAGATTGGCATTCATCGCATTGCCAAACAAGAATTATGGAACGTAGCAAAAGCGGTCAATCAGCTACCGTATAACGATATAATGACAAGTCTGATGTTGATCGTCTATCGTGTGCAGCTACCGGTAGATCAAATTCCTCATTCATGTGAGCCCGGCGTTACACTTCATTGGGTAAGCCCTGAGCAAGCGGCTGATTATCTGAAAAACAAATATCCTGAGGCCTTCCGTCAAGCGATAGCCCAGCTCTCGTAGGATACTAAGTAACTAGTGCAAAAATTCTAATATTATGGTATAATCACCCCATGAGATACGCAAGAACAAATTCTTTTTCCCGACTGATACCGATTTTACTGGTCATTATCATCATGGTAGTGGCGGTGGCGGCGGTGATTGCCATTGGTCAATCCTTGTTGGGTGGTAATAATCCGGAGAATAAGCCAAAGTCTCAGGCAGACATCGCCAAAGAGTCATTGCTGTCGACTGACGCTAACCGAGCGGTGCGTTTGACGGTTCGCGGGCCGATTGTAGCTCAGGAAAAATTCCGCTCCTACCAGATTGAAATCACACCAGATATTCGACGCATGAGTACCTATGAGGGGTATCTGGAAAAGCAAATTGACGAGAAAAAGCTGGATAATAATAGCCGGGCATATGAAGAATTGGTGTACGCTCTGGAAAAAAGAAAGATGATGGAGGGGCGCCAATTGTCAGAAGAGCAAAATGACCTAAGAGGTATTTGCGCCAACGGTAAAGTGTACAAATTTGAGACGTTATATCACGGGAATCCAGTGAAGACGCTGTGGACGTCTGATTGTGGCGGCTCAAAGGGTTCGGCAACTGCCAATGCTAACGATATATTGTTGATGTTCCTCAATCAAATTCCTGACGGGAAAAAGATTGCTGCGGGTGTTGGCTTGCAACAGGAAGATACATTCTTCCAATTCTAATACACGTAATAGATAACGAGGGATGGAGGTTATGTTGGATGCCTGAGCTGCCAGAAGTTGAGACGGTTCGCCGCGGTTTAGCTGAACTATTGCCCGGTCGAGTGGTAGCGCGAGTGACGGTGTTTGACTCGCCAAAAAGCTTTCCGAATGCGCCCGCTGATGTTGAACAATTTTTGTATGGTGCGCGCGTGACGGCGGTGCGACGGCGAGCGAAGGTGCTGATGATTGATCTGGATACTCGCTACTCGCTGGTGATACATCTGAAGATGACGGGCCAGCTGGTGTTTCGCCAATGGTATTCTCGGGCGTCGTCTGCTAACAATCCGGGTCCCGGTGACAAGCACGCCCAGATTGTGACCAGGGACACCACTCAAATACCTGACGCATCTAACTTCGCTGGTGGTCATCCAAACGACAGCTTGATTGGTGAGCTGCCGGATCGGTCGACGCGGGTGCAGGTGGATTTTACTGATGAGTCACGGCTGTTTTTTAACGATCAGCGCAAGTTTGGCTGGGTGAAGTTGCTGCCGACTGATGAGGTAAAAGACCTACCGTTCATGCAAAAAGTCGGTCCAGAACCGCTTGACCCTCAGACACGGGCTGAGGATTTTATCCAGCGGATTCGCCGCCGCCAGAATTCGATGATCAAGCCGGCTTTTCTTGACCAGACGGTGATCGCCGGCGTTGGTAATATTTATGCTGACGAGGCGCTGTGGGCAGCACAGATTCATCCGCAAACGCGGGTAAAAAATGTTAGCGATCAGCAGTTGAATACATTATTTAATGAGCTGCGGCACATCTTGCAACTCAGCATCGATCAAGGTGGTTCGACTGATAAAAATTATGTTGATGCCGAAGGTCGAAAAGGGAATTATCTGACATTTGCTCATGTGTTCCGCCGCGAAGGCCAAGCCTGCCATCGTCACCCCGACCAGGAGAT
>CAUTLS010000026.1:0-10241 GCA_963539345.1 uncultured Candidatus Saccharibacteria bacterium | reverse complement strand
ATATCAAATTATTGACATATCAACACTTTTTTGTTATGATATAAAAAGTATTTGATCAAATTGTTAATAGTGAGAGACAAGGAGAAATACATGGATCGTAAAAATAGCTTAACATGCTTACCAGTTATTTTTGGACCAAATGAGCTAGGCCTCAGCACAAAAACCACTGGCAAAGGCGAAAGCTCAAAATGGGAGACTTCTTTTGTGGTCGCTGACCCTCAAGGGATTATCAGAGAGGTTGAGACACCCAGCGCCCCTGATGAAATTCCCGTACCTCCACACAGAATAGTCGCTATTACCATTGACAAATGTTCGCCTCAGGAAGGCGATACTAGCCGGTCTCACATCATCGGCAATGCGGCAGAAATATCAGCAGACCTAGGTCCGGACGCAGAGCCGAGAAAACTGGGGCGAGCCGCCGTCTTTGGTTACAACCCAAAAACTGGTAAAGGCGTCATGGTGTTCAGCCCAGACCAGGCAGCAACCGAAGACTAATAGATCGCTCCTCTCCAGCGTATCGCTCATGCTTGGGCGACGCTTATAAACATCCTATACTAAGAATATGTCAGACAAACTGTACCTCAGAGAATACATCATGCCGGGATATCAAGGCGATCCAGGCGAGACCATCATGGGTGCACTGCGCATGCCATCCTATGAGTTGGAGGACAACTCAATGGTGATCCATGATGCGGTATGGGGAGACTGTTCAATTGGTGACCGACAGCCGTACGATTCACTGCTCATGGAACTAGCACGTTCACCACTGTTTCGCAGACTGCAAGCAGTCGAGCAACTGACGTTGCCGCCATCGTTCTCTACGGTACCCAACACAACCCTCTTTTCCCGGTGGCAACACATCTGGGGAAGCTTGGCTTTTGTGCGGAAAATGACCGAAGGTGATGATCGATTTGATGACCGACAACGAACCGTGTTGGAGCTGCGAACGCTGTTTTCTGACGTTGGACAGACAGCTTTCTCGCACTTGGGAGACTGGATTTTCCAAGGTATCCAAGGTGGAGAAAATCTCCACGACCAAGATTTGAGGGCGTTACTGGAGACGTTTGGTATCGATGAAACATTAGCCGACTACGACCTGACCCTGGAAGAAACCGTTTTCCCTGAGACAGAAGACTGGGTAGAGTGTCCATCACCGGCTTTGTGTGTCGATAGAGTTGACTACGGTATGCGCGAAGTTTTGCGCTGGTCAGGCTGGCCAATGGGCATCATGCAGTATGAAGATCAGCTCCAAGACCCCAAATCTCTCTTCCGCATCAATGACCAAATGATGTTAGAAATCACAGATCAAGATTTTGCTCGTCGCTTTGCCGCCGGCTACAGCATTTTGCCGACAGAACACTGGGCGCAACCAGTGCATCGACTACAACTTGAACTATTGCAAACCGCTACCAAGCAAGCACTGACTGGTGGTGGACATTTTAGCGACGGAGTCCCTCTAACTCACCCTGTCCATCCTCGTGACCGCATGTACGGCATCGATTCGGACTTTCGCTTTGCTTTTAGTGGTGGCGACGCTGCCTTCAGGAGAATATTAGAGACTATTGGCTATCATCAGCGGCAAATCTATAAGCGAGCACGTCAAGCAGATCTCCGTAGCCAATTTGGCGAGATGAAAGGCGACTTCCCCGAGTTTCTCGACCCATTGACCTCATACTGCTCGCAATCCCGCAATTTCATGCTAGTAGCGCCTCAGGTAGAAATAGAAAAAGAAAAAGATAGTACCGCACAGCAAGGTATGGCGTTAGATATGGGGCGCATCGCCGTTGGACTGCCGGCCTTAAAAGCCCGACTGATTGACCCGCCAGTACAAACCGCCGAGGGCACAGCTCCATTGAGCGAAATTGATCCAAGTTATAACAACTATCTAGACGGCCAGGTCAGAACCATGAAAATGGGATATTATGCGACGCTGATGCTCAACAAGGATTTCAGTAGACGAATTTATGATATTTACGATGAGGCATCAGAAGCCTGGCGGCAATGTTCGACGATGCCTCGAAATCCCGCTAATCTGCGCAACATCGTCACTCAAGCTGGCATTTACGGCGCTGGCGCGCGCTTTGATGATATTTGCGAGATATAAGCTATGCTTTCTTGACCACCGCGTCGATCAGACCATAGGCTACAGCTTCCTCTGGTTTCATCCAGTAGTCACGCTCCATGTCGGCTTTGATTTTGGCGAGCTTTTGACCGGTGTTCTTGGCCATGATTTTTGCCAGCATTTCCTTAATCTCCAGTGTCTCTTTCAGGTCAATTTCCATGTCAGTCACCTTACCGCGCGTACCTGACGATGGCTGATGGATCATCACTTTGGCGTGTGGCAGGCAAAATCGCTTGCCTTTAGCGCCGCTTGACAGCAAGAATGCACCCATACTGGCTTGCAGGCCGATGCCGTAGGTCGCCACGTCAGGTTTGATGAAGTTCATAGTGTCGTAGATTGCCAGCCCGTCGTAGACGCTGCCACCAGGGCTATTGATATACAGCGAGATGTCAGCCTCTGGGTCAACCTGAGCCAAATGTAGCAATTGCGCTACCACGATATTGGCGGTATGTTCGTTCACTTCCTCGCCCAGAAAAATGATTCGCTCGTTCAAAAGGCGTGAATAAATATCAAACGCTCGTTCGCCGTCAGAAGATTTTTCGATAACAGTTGGTACCAAGTAGCTATTTACTTTATTCATGAACTATATTATAGCATATAGCTGGCACCTCATGGTACACTAAAAGTATGGAGAAAGCCATCATCGTTGCCTATGATACCAACCGCGCCATCGGCCGAGGCGGTGATTTACCATGGGGACGGAGCTTGCCAGCAGATTTGGCACATTTTAAACGGCTAACCAGAGGCGGCGATATCATCATGGGTCGAAAAACTTTTGAATCAATCGGTCGTCGTCCGCTACCGGAGCGCGAAAACATCGTCATTTCCTCACGACCGACGGGCGTCAAAGGCGTCCTTACGGCGGTAAACCTGTCAAGTGCTTTGGCGTTGTCACGCTACCCAACCTTTATCATCGGCGGTGCACAGGTCTATAGCGATGCCTTGAACGCGCCGGAGATTGACACCATTTACGCCACCGAGGTGGAGGCTACATTTTCAGACACTGACACCTTTTTCCCAGAGCTCGATATGATCATCTGGCAGGAGATGAGCCGCACCTATCACCCAGCAGACGACGACAATGTCTACGCTCTTGACTTTGTGATCTATCGGCGAAAAGCCGCACAATAACGGCGATTTACACCGCGATTGGTGCCTTGATGGGCGGATGATGCTCATAACTTTCCAGACGAATATCATCAATGGTGAAATCATCGATATGCTTGATATCAGGATTCAACCACAGTTTCGGCAGCGGCAGCGGACGACGCGACAGTTGCTGGTCAACCTGTGCGTGGTGATTATTATAAATATGCGCACTATTTAGCGTGTGGACAAATTCACCCGGCTGCTTATCTGTCACCTGAGCGATCATCGACAGTAGTAGCGCGTAGCTCGCGATATTAAACGGCACGCCAAGGAACATATCCGCCGAACGCTGCGTCAGCGCCAGATCCAACTTATCTTTCTCACCGTCCCCGCCCGGCCGCACATTGAATTGGAACATGGTGTGGCACGGCGGCAGTCCACCAGCTCGGGCGATATCATCAATTTCCGCCACATTCCAAGCACTAACGATATTGCGTCGCGACGTCGGATTGTTCTGTATCATGTCGATGGCATTTTGGATTTGGTCAATCGTCCCACCCTTGCCGTCTGGCCATTTGCGCCACTGCACACCGTAAACTGGCCCCAAATCACCCCATTCCTCGGCAAACGCATGGTTAGTCGCGATTTTACCGATAAATGTTTTCATGCCAGCACGCCACTCCTCGCCATTGATTTCTGGAATGCTTTGGCCAGTTTTTTCCAAATAATTCTTGTACGGCCACTCGTCCCAGATGTGCACGCCGTTTTGTGCTAGATATTCAATATTACCCGTGCCTTTGAGAAACCACAGCAGCTCGTGCGCCACACTGGTAAAATACAACTTCTTAGTAGTCATAGCCGGAAAGCCATCCGCCAAATCATACCGCGCCTGCACGCCAAACACTTCCGTCGTTCCCGTGCCAGTGCGGTCACCTTTTTTCACGCCGCTGTCGCGAACCTGCTGTAACGCGTCTAGATACTGCCTCATATTTCCCTACTCCCTTTAGCTACAACTAGTATACCAAATACTTATTGGCTCTTGGAGGCTACGGAGATAATTAGCAAATATAAAATACTAATTATTCATAATAATTTGGTTGCGCTCGGTTGCTCGTTCACGTTCAGCCCGAAGAATCTCCTGCGATTCTGAGCTATTGAGGTCTCGAACGTCAATATACACACCGTCGCGAAGGTCATACCCCGAAGTCACCAAAACACCCGATTTACCCAATTGCAAATCCGCATAATTCACTGATTCCGTTTGAGAAGTATAATCAATTAGGTTAAATGGGCTCGTTTCAAGCAATGCCGTACCACGGTTGTCTTTCCAGGTGGCAAATACACCAATCTTCTGGATAGGATGCTCGATTTTGTTTCCTTGTTCGTCGAACAGTGGTCCGCAAATTGGTCCAAAGAAAATATTTTCTATATCTGGCAAGATCTTCTTCAATACATGATCAGCCGGCAATGGCATGACTACGCCCAGTCGCTTGTCAAATTCTTGAGACAATGAGTACCGTACTGTCTCTGAATGACCTTCAAAGTCATTAACTTTACGACGTGGATCAAGGTGTTTCAGCTCTGGTGGCGAAAATAGCAGTCTGGAATTTTTGGAAAGATCGGAAGCGTTGGAGATAATGTGAGCGCTCTTTTCAAATAGATCTGGTCGCCCCATAACACTAAACGGCGAGGCATACTGTTGTACTCGAGAAGGGTCTCCGGGTACTTTTTCCAGATCAAAACCAGCTTGCACAAGGTTTTGTATGGTATCAAACGCACACGCCGTGCGTAGCTCTCCGTCCTCGCCTTGAATTTGGTTTGGCATCAACAATTGATGCCCCAGTCCTTTGCCCAACTCTGGACCCAATAAATGACCTACTTCATGCGCAATAATACTACTAGGAGCACGGTTGTAATTAGCAATAAAATACGGGAAATATGACCCATCTGCGTTGTCAGGCTTCTGGAATGCCAGGCCGCCATAATTTTTTCCCTCTGTATCGCCACCGTTGATCATCACAGCAATAATAGCATAATCGCCCAATACGCCTTTGTACTTTTCAGGATATGATTTGGCAATTCTTTCTATTAATCCGCCAGAAAAAACCCCATTAGGAAGATCAGGAGGAGTTTTATCTGTCCAATGAAGCATTTTAGTGAGTGCATAAGCTCCAGCAGTCGTGTCAGTTATCCACCCCATTTGCTGCTGAGCCTCCTCTGTAATATCACTAGTGCTTCTGCAATTACGGTAGCCCTCAGGTTCTAAACTCACTACACCAAAAGCGATACCATATGGCGGTGATAAACTAGCGGCCTCCTGTGGCTTGGGTCGAGAGGGTCCCTCTCCATATCGAGCTCCAAGCTGATATCCTGCGCTTCCTACTAATCCAACACCGGCACCAACCGCCGCAGAAAGTCCCAAAAAACGACGACGAGACATCATGACTCGCTCTAGTAATGGTTTTTGCTCTAGTTCTGAACCGCACTGGAAAATGGTTGAAGTACGACCTTCGTGACGTTCACACATAACTAAGTGCTATTTTACACCATAAAGGCATTTTTGTCAATACCAGCAGAAGCGGTATAGCTGTCGCCAGAGCTACCCTGAGGGACTATTTGTTCAGTTCTATCAGTTTTTCGACCGTTTTGTCGGTGATCATGCGGTTTGCGATATCGCGGTGAACATTTGGATCATTAAAGCGTTCAGCTATTTTTGGATCTTTGCCGTACTGTTGCTTCATGGTCTCAATTTGTGTGGATAATTCTTCGTGAGAAACTTCTACGCCCAGTTCTTTGGACAATTCCGCCAAAACTAATCCAGCCTTGACGCGTTTTTCGGCCGCAGGACGGGCTTCTTTGGCTCGCCAATCGTCCTTGTCCGTGAACTTTTGCGTCTGCAAGTAACTGTCCAGTGTCAATCCACGGTACATCAAGTTCTGCATCAAATCTTGCTCAATTGACCGAACCTGATCGTCAATCAGCAGTTCAGGCAGCGCCACCTTGGAAGCTTCCGCCAACTCTCCTACCAAATCATCTTTCAATTTTTCGTCAGCTTCACGCTCTTTCTGGGCGGTAATCTCACGCTTGATGTCAGCTTTGAGTTCATCTACTGAGGTGAATGGACCACACTTGGCAGCAAATTCATCGTTTACTTCAGGCAGTGACAATTCATTGACTTTGTGCAGTGTCACTGTAAAGACAACGTCAGCACCAGCCAGTTCCTTGGCGTGATAATCCTTCGGAAACGTCAATTTCAAATCAAAGGTTTCGCCAGCCTTGTGCCCAACAACACCCTCTTCAAAGCCAGGGATGAATTGACCAGAGCCAAGCTTCAGCGCAAAGTCTTTTGCTGCGCCGCCGTCAAATGGCACACCATCTTTTTTGCCAGTAAAGTCGATGACCACTTCATCGCCCTCTTTGGCAGCGCGCTTAACTTCTGTTTTCTCAGTAAAGTTTTCACGCATCCGAGTGATGATTTCCTCTACTTCTTTGTCCTCAACTTTGACGGCTTGCCGTTTAGCCTTCAGCTTTTTGTAGTTACCCAATTTGACCGGTGGGATGATCTCTACTTCTGCAGTGAATTCTAGTTCCTGACCTGGCACAAATTTCTTTACATCAACCGCTGGACGGTCCAGAGCTTGGATCTTTTCTGCCATGAAGGCCTCAGCTACGGCCTTGCTCAGAGCATTGTCCAAGGTCTGCTCCTGCAGCGCCGCTGGATTAACGTGCTTTGCGGCAACACTGACAGGGACTTTGCCTTTGCGAAAGCCCGGCACCTTCACATCAGCCGCCATTTTAGTAAGCGCTACTTGCTCAGCGGCTGACAATTCTTCGCTGCCCAGTGAAATGGTCAATTCTACTTTAGTATCTGATAGTTTCTTTACAGTCGTCTTCATATCTGTTGATTATAACAGATATAGGGCTAAGCCTCAAATAAGGCGTCTTCGTCACCATCGTATCGGTGATCAGTCACCACGCTAATCATGCGGGTGAAATTGACTTTTTGTTCAGTTGATTCGACTAAGTTTTTCACGGTGTACGTTTCTGATTCTAACTCTTCTGGACCCACAAACACCGCAAACGGCACTCGCTTTTTCAGAGCAGCTTTCAATTGTTTGTCGATCTTGCGACCCGTGATGTCGAGCTCAGCAAACACCCCTTCAGAGCGTAACTTCCTGGCAAGCGCATCAGCGCCACTCATGGCTTCTGGACTAACTGGGATGATATACACATCAGTGTGCGTGGCCAACTCTGGCAACAAGCCGTGGACTTCCAAAAATACCTGCATGGTCGTTGCACCCATACCAACGCCGACCGTCGCCATCGGCTCAACACCAAACAACCCGACAAGCCCGTCGTACCGACCACCGCCAAACATGGCACGATTATTTTCTGGGGCATTGTCAAAGAACTCAAAAACCGTGCCTGTGTAATAATCCAAACCTCTCATCAATGTCACGTCAAACACCGCATTGGTCACGCCCTTTTGCCGCAACAGATCCATGACGGTGCGTATCTGCTGGACACTTGGACTATCGCTCAGCTCTGGCGGCAAGTCATCAACACTCTTCATGCTGATCATCTGAGCCAGCTTCGGCAATCCCTCGCGCGAGCCCTCAGCACCAAAGATTTCTATGGCTTGCTGTTTGAAGGTTTCTGGCGGAATCTTATTTTTCTTATCAAGCAACTTGGTCATCATATTGGCGCCGATGACATCCAGTCCCAAAAATTGACCAAGGAGTTGATTGACCAATTGGCGGTTATTTACTCGCACTGTAAACATGTCGGGGCGTGCGCCGAAGTTCAGCACCGAGCGGTAACTCATCTCGATGATTTCAGCATCAGCCATGGGACCGTCCACGCCAAATAAGTCGGCGTTCAGCTGCCAAAACTCACGCTCTCGCCCGCGCTGCGGTCGTTCGTAGCGCATGAAATTTGCGATCGAATACAGACGCGTTGGCACTGCAAATTCGTGCCGCCTGGCTGCCACCATGCGGGAAATTGACGGCGTCATCTCTGGGCGAATAGTCACCTTGCGTCCACCACGATCTTCAAAAGCGTAGGTTTGCTCACCTGCCAATTCTTGACCTGACTTTGCCAGATAGATATCCATGGGCTCCAGTAACGGAGCGCCGTATTCTTCGTAACCAAAACTTTCGACGGTTTTGCGCCAAACGTTAAAAATATAATTTTGCAGACGTTTTTCCTCTGGGAAATAGTCTCGCGAACCTTTGTAACTTTGTGTTGATAAACTGCTCATGTTAGTTCCATTATGTCATTATTTCTTATATATATCAATCAAAAACGCCGAGGCAGAACTCGGCGCGGACAATCAAAAAATCAGAGTTCTACCTCGGCAACACATGCGGATGATGGAATGTGAATGAAATCATAAGTTAATTATAGGACATCGTAAACTATTTGTAAACATGTTTGTTGACAAGTACGCGAATAATTGATATATACATATCAGCTTTTGCACATGCAGAGGCTGGCGTCTCGCCTGGAGCCACCAGGCTGGAGACGCCCCACTTCGCGGAGAATAGCCCTTCTCCGCCCGACTCCAAGAGGAGTTATCATGAGCGAGGGAGACATCAGATGTGGCGACAACTGCATTTTAAGGCGGCTGTCCAACGGACAGCACTATGTGACAACACCAAGTGAGGCTCCCACTGGATCCCGTGTGTATGAGTGCAATTTCGATTCAGACTTGAGATATCAGATTCTGTCTCATGGTACGGTCGTGATTCACCGTAAGTCTCAGTGCCCGTCCTGCCAAGGGCGATCTAATAGCCCTCTTAGAGAGTCTGGTCAGTTTGACGGCAGAAGTGCGGCTATATATCGTTCTCCCGGCACAACCAACATACTCTACGGCGGCAGGAGCGGTAACACTCCTGACGATGGCCATGGCCATGTCAGAGCAACAGGCGGCCCCACTGGTGAGAATATCGTGTTCTGGAGACTTCCAGAGGACGAAGGCGGTCAGACGATCGTCGACAACTCGTGGGACGTTACTGGAGGTAATGATCTGCGATGACAGAGCTTAGGCTCTGGAACCATTGACCCGGACAAGTCATAAAACTGTCCATACTTCTTAAATGTAGGTTATAATCATAGGACTATGAAAAATAGCATCAAATTATCTTTGCCAAAGTTTATAACCGAGGCTTTCCCTGTTCTTGAAGACGCAGAATATATACGCTCTTTCGCAGGACTTTTTATATTGTACCCAGATACCCAATTCTATTTATTCCAAAGCGCAGGCCACGATTCACTACGCTCATTTATCCTTGTTGCTACGGACTATTCTGACCCGTTTGACCAAAGCTACGAATTAAAGGAGATGACAGGCAAATACGAGTTTGAGTTTACACGTATCGTCGCTCCATATAGGAATAATAAGTTTATAGAACTTCGCCAGCATGACGATATGGAGGCAGGTTACGACATACGCGATCCTCATGGGAGTTGGTGCTACTATTTAACGGAGACAACATACAGGCCAGATTGGGTGGAGTGATTATCGATAGTATCTTTATAAAGTAAGTCTCATACGATTAGCTCTTCAGGAACATAAACCAGACCATCTTCGTCAGCGGAAGTTGTCACCCAACTGCTCATAATCTCATCATAATAAGATTCAAATACTTGCTTATTCTTTATTTCAGCTCCTCCCCAGCTAGCATGAATGAGGGGGCTCCCATTTCGCGGAGAGTATTTCCCTGCCCGACTCCAAGAGGAGTTATCATGGAGCAACGCGGCCGCTTTGACGGAAGAGAAGCGAAGATCTATCGGTCCGGAGGAATGATCAATATCTACTACGGTGGTAGGTAGATAACATTCCTAACGATGGCCACGGTCATGTGAAAGCTACAGGTGGCCACTTAGTGAAAATATCGTCTACTGGCGACTACCCGCTGATGAAGGAGGCAATACCATAATAGACAACAGATTCACGACCCTGAATGGCAACGATCTGAGACTAGACGTCTATCTGACCGGCCTATATTCTGTCTCTTATACACATCTC
>CAUTLS010000025.1:0-10427 GCA_963539345.1 uncultured Candidatus Saccharibacteria bacterium | reverse complement strand
CGCACGATTCACATTCGTGAGGTCACAGGTTCGAGCCCTGTATTTCCCACCATTTTTAAGCATTATGCCTGCAATAATTGACGAAAAAATCATACCCTCTTCCCTGACGGTTGAAAGGGGCAGGTTCCGTAAAAAACCTGTTCCAGTGGAGTTTGAGATGCGTCAGCGAGAAGCTGCTGAGCCTGGACCTTCCGGGCGATCTAGTGTAGTGCTTGGGCTAGTTGGATTGATAGCGATCAACCCCAACCTTATATGCTGTAGGCTAGACGTACAAAAAGGTGGATTTCACAAGGACTTACGCTTAGTACAAGACGGTAATGAGCGGGTCGTTAGAAACAATACAAAGCTCATTGTCAATATTATAACCAAGGGTTGGATTGCTAATTCTGAAAAACCTGTAGTTCATGGTTGGTATGACAGAGATTCCCTCAACGCTCACAAAGCTCTAGAATCACGGATAGTGCCAGAGACACTCACTGTCGGCTGCCATGTATTACGCCATGTCATGCAAACCGTACACAATACTGGAGAGCTACCGACAGATCTATCGCTCACAAATGATGATATTCGTCAGATCAAGAAATCGGAGTACCCCGGTGTTTATGTAGAAGGTCTCCCTGCTCATAGCTTCTTTGAGCTCACTGAATCTGTGTATCGCTAGGCTACGTTAGTATTGACTTTTTGCACCCATTGTAGTATTATATATCGAATGTCCAAGAAAGTTACGGTCAATGTAGGCGCATTTGATGTGCCTCCTCATGAAGTATATAAGGTCCCCATCGGTTTAGCGATCCCTGGTGCGCGTGAACCAAATAGCATCGATTTAGTGCTCGGCTCAAATGGAACACATGGAGATTTATATGCTGCATATTTGCGCTATCTCACGCCAGAACAGCGCTCAGCGATGCCTAGCGAAAATGAGCATCACGACGCTGAGCTCGGGCTTGGTGTATTAGATGAAGCCATTAGTAGCCTACCGAGTATCATCCCCTTTGAGCAGGTCACTGAAAAAACCAGAGCAGTTACTGAACCAAAACGACGCTTGGCTCTATGTGCCTTGCATGTCGTTTTATATGAGCGATATGATCTTAGCCCGTTCAGAAACATCATGGGTACCGTAGAGCTGTCTAAGTGCGCCATCGCCCAAGCAGCCAAAGAAATAGCACTATAATTTAACCATTCAAGGAATACATGCAAGAAACATTATCATTCACTTCAACCATCTTAGAGCCAGACAAAGTTAAGCGCGAAAATCCTCGCCCTGCTGGGTTTGCGATATTTTCTCAAACATTAAAGAAAACAACAGCTCACTTGGTAGTTACTCCAAGCGGCAATCATCAGTCAAGCTATGAAAAATTCTTATCATTACATCCACCTTTAAAGACAGAGCGGAAGTCATGGAATCCTGACAAAACACCGTTCTTACCAGATGAACCGTTTCTTGCTGTAGGCCTTGCCTATCCACCACTTCACCCTATCCCTGCTGTTTACGGGGAAGACCTCACAGAATTCGGTAGACCTTCACGTGGACTGCGCGTAAGTAAGGCGCAGTTGGACTTGGCTGCATGTGGCCTCTTTGTGGTAATGAATAACATGACAGAGGAAATGAACGGACCGGAGCTGCCAGAAATTAAGCTGCAAGAAAGACCAGATGGCATCACGCGTGCTGTTACATTTACTCCTGAACAATTGGACGAAGCACAGACATACGTGTTATAATATCTCTAAAGGAAGGTCTGCTACTAACATCAGACCATATTTTTATGAAGGACGCTAGCAAGATTCGAAATATTGCCATTATTGCCCACGTCGATCACGGCAAGACGACCATGGTTGACGGGCTGCTCAAACAGTCGCGCACATTCCGCGACAACCAGGCCGAGATGAGCCAAGAACTGATCATGGATTCGGGCGATCAGGAACACGAACGCGGTATCACCATCACCGCCAAACAGACCTCGATTTTTTACGGCGATTATAAAATCAACATCATCGACACGCCGGGGCACGCTGATTTTTCCGGCGAAGTCGAGCGAACGCTGCAGATGGCGGACGGCGTCCTATTGATCGTCGATGCCCAGGAAGGGCCGATGCCGCAGACGAAGTTTGTGTTGAGCAAAGCGTTGGAACTGGGTTTGAAGCCAGTAGTGGTGATTAATAAAATTGACAAGCCAGCCAGGCGAATTGCCGAGGTTGAAGATGAGCTGAGCGATCTGTTTTTGGAGCTAGCGACTGACGATAGTCAGCTGCATTATCCGATTTATTACGCTATCGGGCGCGACGGCAAAGCGTGGCGGGAGATCCCTGCCGACCCAAGCGACAACGCTGATCTCACACCAATTTTTGAAGCGATTATCAACGATATCCCGGCGCCGAGCGTCACAGCTGATGGCGGTTTCCAGATGCTGGTGACCAGCCTGCAGTACGACACCTTCCAGGGAAAATATGCCATCGGGCGGATCGCTCGCGGGTCGGTCAAGCGTGGCCTGGCGGTTAGTTTGATGAAGCATGGCGAGGTGTCGGGCTCAGCGCGAATCGAGAAAGTTTTTGGCTACCGCGGACTGAACCGCGAAGAGCTTGACGAAGCGTTTGCTGGCGACATTGTGGCGTTGGTTGGCGTGAGTGAAGCGCACATTGGCGATACGATTGCTGATAAAGAACACCCCGAAGCCTTGCCGACAATTGCTATTGAAGCGCCGACATTGAGCATGTATCTCGGCCCAAACACCAGCCCGATGAAAGGACGTGAGGGCGAGTTTACCACCTCGCGGCAAATTGGCGACCGGTTGCGGCGAGAGCTGGAGACTAACGTGGCGCTGCGCGTCGAAGAAAACGGTATCGGCTTTACGGTGTCTGGCCGCGGTGAGCTGCACCTCAGCGTCTTGATCGAGACCATGCGGCGCGAAGGCTTTGAGCTCGAAGTTGGCCGCCCGCAAGTGGTCACCATCACCGAGGACGGCATCGAAAAAGAGCCGATTGAGGAATTACAAATCGAAATTAGCAGCGAATTCATCGGCGCGATCAGCCAGGAGTTGGGTGCTCGCCACGCTGAAATAAAGTCGCAAGAAACCACCGCCAGCGGCGCTACCCGCATCACCTATGTGCTGCCGACCAGGGCGTTGATTGGCTTGCGAAACGTACTCTTGACCGCCACCAAAGGCACGGTGATTATGAATTCCCTGCCGCATGGCTATCAACCGCTGGGCAGCAAATTGCCAAAGACCCGCGGCGGCGTACTTATCGCCTTTGAAGCTGGCACCACCACGCCATATGCTCTGCAGGCGGCCGAAGCGCGCGGCGAACTTTTGGTCGGGCCGGGTACGGAAGTGTACGCCGGGATGATCGTCGGTATTTATAACCGCCAAGAAGACATCGAAATTAACGTCTGCAAGGCTAAGCACCTCACCAACATGCGCTCCAAATCGTCCGATGGCACGGTGCAGCTAACACCATTTACGCAGTTTAGTCTGGAGCAATGCATCGATTTCATCGAGGACGACGAGCTGCTGGAAGTGACGCCAAAATCTTTGCGTCTGCGTAAACGTTACCTCGACGCTAATGAGCGAAAGCGCGCCGCCAAGAGATAAACCCGCACCTTACCTATGAAAATCGCCCCAAGCTGAGGGCGATTTTCATAGATGGAGTGAACCGAAATTAGTCCACCAATGTTTCTTTGACGCGCTTTGAAACCACAAAATATAGTGACAGTAGTCCAGCAACGATGAAGTAGATGAATATTCCACCGATGGTGCCAACAATTCGTTCTGCATCAGAATCTTTGCGCATTGAGGCAATGACAATCTGAAGCAAGGTAAAATACGTAGCAGACGTCATATATGCGGCAATGGCCAGATAGCGGCCAACTTTTTTCTGCAGGCTAATCAACACGACAGTGGTAAAGGATAGAATAGCAATGATTGGCGCAAAGATGATCGACACAGCGCCTTCAGGACTGCTCAATCTTAGCACGGCACCGAAGAACATCAGTGTATAGATGATACCACCAAAGCCCATTAGCACTGTTAAAAATGCCAACCAACCTTTGACACCCTTCAGGGAGTTTGCCATCACAACATACTGCACGGGAGCAGCTGACGGCTGTGCAAAATATTGTTGATTGGCGTCTTCTTGTGTGGTTTGTTCAGAAACATGAGCTTCTGTAACTCTTGGAGTTTCTGTTGTTTTTTCCTGTGATGCTGTTGCCATAATGATTTACATTCTCCTTATGAAAATATCTGCTCTAGATTATACCATCGTAACCAGTTATAGTAAAAGTATGATAAAGAAAAATGTTGACCAATTTAAACGCTCTTTGGTGCGCACCAGCCAGCGCATCACACCCATCAATCGTAAAGATCCTGACGAATTATTTGGGCATCTATTTCACGAAGTCCAAGCGCAGCAAATTTACCAAGACGGCAAGACATTTGTCGATGTAGTGCCAAAAAAGCGCTGGCGACGCATTCAGCGAGAATACTTGGAAGCCTCAAAAAAACCCGATTTTAATCTGCAAGAATTTGTCAATCAACATTTTTATGATTTTAATCCGTCGCATGCAGGTCACGTGCCTCAGCCAGCCGAATCAGCGCGCCAGCATGTCACGCAGCTATGGCCGCAGCTGAGGCGCCAAGCTCACAAAGCATCGGGCTCGCTCATTCCCCTGCCGTACGACTACATTGTTCCTGGCGGACGTTTTTCGGAGCAATTTTACTGGGACACCTACTTCATCATGCTAGGCTTGGCAGTTGATAACCAATGGGAATTGATCAATGGCATGATGAAAAATTATTCCTACATGATCCAACGGTTTGGTTATATCCCGACCGCAAATCGAACATATTTTCTGAGTCGCAGTCAGCCACCATTTTTCTCTGCTATGGTGAAGCTGTTGGCGATGCGTCCACGGAAAGTCGGTGGCTCGAGCTTGGTACTATTGGAATATTTCCCGCTGCTATTGACAGAATACAAATTCTGGATGAAAGGACATAAGCAGCTCGACAGCGCTGATCAAATCGCCACTGGACGAGTGGTAAAAATGCCAAATGGCACCGTTCTGAACCGCTACTTTGACAATAAAAATACACCACGTCCAGAAAGCCGCCGCGAAGACATCGAGACGGCTCAGAAAAGCCCCAATGCCAACAAAGCAAAGATTTACCTGGACTTGCGAGCTGGCGCAGAGAGTGGCTGGGATTTCAGTTCACGTTGGTTTGGCGAGGCGTGCTGTATTGAAAGCATCCAGACGACAGATATTGTGCCAGTGGATCTCAACTGCTTGCTGTATGACCTAGAAATGACTATCGCTCAGTGTTACGGTATCTTGAAACAAAAAGCGCTGCGCAAAAAGTTCATTCAGTCGGCTGAAAAGCGCGCGGAAGCCATCAGAACATACTGCTGGAATGAAGCGACTGGATTTTTCTATGATTATAACTTCCGCACTGGTCGACAGATACCACACGCGACGCTGGCTGGCGTCTTCCCACTTTACAATGGCGTCGCCACCAAGAAACAAGCCGAGCACGTGGCTGAAATGTTACAACGCGAGTTTTTGCGCGATGGCGGGCTTCGGATGACGCTGGTTGACAATGGCCAGCAATGGGATGCGCCAAACGGCTGGGCACCACTGCAATGGGTGGCGGTTTGTGGTTTGAAGCGGTACGGACTTGAAGAATTAGCGGAGGAAATCAGAACACGCTGGCTGGCTTCGACCGAGCGCGTGTTTGCCGACAAAGGCAAGATGATCGAGAAATATGACGTCGACAGTGAGTCACGCATCGGTGGAGGCGGTGAATATCCGTTGCAAGACGGCTTTGGCTGGACCAATGGCGTGTACGCGGCACTGTATGATCGGTTTGATGAGCGCTGCCCAAAGTAGGCTAATTCTTGGGCGGGCGCGGAATATCTTCTGGCAGAAATCCCTTTTCGTGCTGAAAACCAGCCTGCCATTTGTAGTCTTTGGCGTAGCCTAAATCTTTCATTAGCCTGGTTGAGGCGTTACGAAGGTAAAGCGGCACGGGCGAGTTTGGGTATTTTCGCGCCAGAGAAAAGGCGTCATTCATCAAGTCAGTAATCTCGCGCGACTTCTGGCTGCGAGCCAGGGCGATAGCGCAGTGAAATAGATTGTATTTGGCTTCGGGCAGCCCAACGCGCTCGACTGCTTCAAACGTGGCGACGGCCAGGCTCAGCGCACCATTGCCAGCCAGCCCAATGTCTTCTGAGGCGAAAATCACCATCCGCCGCGCGATGAACTTCGGATCTTCACCAGCATCAATCATGCGCGCCAAATAATACGCCGCAGCTGTCGCATCACTGCCCCGCAGTGATTTGATGAACGCTGAGATGACGTCATAATGCGCGTCACCCTTTTTGTCATAGCCCGGTAGTCGCCGCTGGGCCGCTGCCTTGACCACCTCGGGCGTGACTTTCTCACCAAAACTCAATGCCAATTCCAAATTACCCAAAGCCACCCGCGCGTCGCCATCCGCGAGTTCCGCCAGATAGTTCAGCGCTTTTGGCGACACCCGCTTGGTTTGCTTCAAAACTTTGAGCGCCCGTTTCAGCACTAGTACAATTTCATCTTTGGTCAATTGCTGGAGCACCAACACTCGCGTCCGGCTGAGTAGCGGCGTGATCACCTCGAAGCTTGGATTTTCGGTGGTCGCGCCAATCAAGGTAATCAGCCCGCTCTCGACATGTGGCAAAAACGCATCCTGCTGCGCCTTATTAAAACGATGAATTTCATCAACAAATAGAATCGTCCTGAGACCCAAATTCCAATTCTGCCTGGCGTGTTCGATCACCCGTTCGACGTCTTTTTTGCCACTAGTCACCGCCGACAGCTCGACGAACTCCGCATTGACCTCGCGGGCGATAATCCGTGCCAAGGTCGTCTTGCCCGTCCCCGGTGGCCCCCACAAAATCAAACTGACCGGCTCAGCGCGCCTCACAATTTGGCGAAGCAGCTCGCCCTCGCCCAGCAAATGGCTTTGTCCGATCACCTCATCCAATTTCTGCGGCCGCATCTGTTCGGCCAGGGGTCGTCGATTCATACATTCATTATACCGCATTCGCATTCTCCCGTCCTGTATAGTAAAATGGTAATGGTATCAGTTAAACGAGGAGGGTAAGTGAAACATATCACGATCAAACATCGTCTGAGTGCTTTTACAGCAAGTTTAGTATTTGCACTCGTTGCGGTCGTGGCAATCGCCTGGCCAATTGCAACGTCATCAAACGCCAAAGCCGCCAGCCCGGTACTCAACGCAACTGCGTATGAAGTGTCTAGGCCTGGCAAGCCACACAGCTTTGTCACAACATCTCAAACAGAAATCCAACAAGCAGCCAACAATGGCTTCACGACAGTGCGCCCTATTTTTATGGTGTCAACAACTGCAGGTAGCGGTTTGGTGCCGGTGTATCGCGCTGACGCAACATTGCAAGACGGAAACTACACGAGTCTTTTGACGGTCAATAAAAATGAGGCTGACAATGCTTGTAAAAAGTATGGCTTCACCTGTAAAGGAGTCGCTTTTTACGCGCAAGCTGAGCTAAAAAACGGTGCTGAGATGGTCTACCGCATGCGATACAAGCATTTCAATTTCCGTCAAGTCACCGCTAAAGATCGTCAAGATCTCCAGAAAGCTGGTTACATCCAAGAAAGCCGAGAGTGGTTCTACGTCAAACCAGTCCAGAACAACAACGGTAACGGTAACGTTGACCCAGTCAAAGATGGCAAATTCTCCATCGCGGTCTATCCTGACACACAGCAGGAAGTTTTCCAATGGTCGGGCAATCAATTCGCTGCCCGCACCAACTGGACCGTGAAAAATAAGGAAAAATACGACATCCGCTTCTTGGCTCACACTGGCGACATGGTCACTTCTGGTGGACATGAAGGCATTGATAAACCAGATCAATACATCGTCGCGTCCAACGCATTCAAGACTATTGATCAGGCAAACATTCCTTACTTGACGACCATTGGTAACCACGACACAAAGGCTGTTTGTGGTGGCGGTGGCGCTTGTGACTGGCGACACACCAACGAATGGGCACGAGATACGACGGTATTCAATCGATACTTCTCTGCTACACGTCAGAAATTGTCAGCCAACCAAATGTTTGAAAATGGCAAAGTTGACAACGCCTACAAAACTTTCACTGCTGAAGGTAAACAGTGGCTTGTCTTGACACTTGAGCTTTGGCCGCGCGCTGAGGCGGTCAATTGGGCGAAGAACGTTGTGGCATCACATCCAAAACACAACGTTATTGTCCTGAGTCACTCACTGCTAAACGCTGATGGCTCAATCGGTACTGGCGCCGGATACGGTACCGGCAAACAAACCCCACGCTATGTCTACGACAATTTGATCTTGGCATATCCAAACATCCGCATGGCCTTCTCAGGACATGTCGGACAGGCAGTCAGCCGCGTTGACACAGGTAAGCATGGCAACAAGGTTGCATCATTCTTGGGTGCATTCCACTCAAATGACTACAACCCAACCAGGATTTTGACGGTCGACACCATCAACAACACGGTGACGTCCGACATTCAGGCCGCTTCGATCCGCGACGCCTACAAAGCAAAATATCCAAACGCAACATTGCCAAACTACGACCAATACGACGTATCGTACTCAGGCATGAACTTTGTTAATCCATAACAAACACGGTAAACAAATTATGAGCCCCGTCATCAGGCGGGGCTACTTTATGTCAATCAACACACCGCCATAGCCAGGCAGTTGCAATACGTCACCGTCTACACGGATATCTGGGTTGGTACCAATGATCACACGGCCGGAGTTTGGCAACCACACCGTTTGTGCTGAGTCCGCAAAGTTGATATATATCTGCAGCTGCCGACCGTCAAGTTGGCGACGGAATCCTAAGACAAAGCCATTACCGGTGTCTAGCTTTTCCATGGTACCGTGGCGTAAAATTGGCAGTTCATGTCGCAGCTCCAATAATTTCCGACATAGCCACAACAGCGAACTTGGGTCTTTCGTCTCTTTGGCAACATTGACTTGTTTGTGATTAGGATGCACTGGCAGCCATGGTAGCACATTGGCGAACCCAGCATAGCGCGAGCTGTTCCACTGCATGGGCGTACGGGCGCGATTGCGGTCGTCCTGCAGCGAGCGGTGAAAACCATCCTGCACATCATGTTGCGTCAAATCAACATCTTCCATGCCAATCTCATCGCCATAGTATATCACACTAACACCCGGGCACAGCAGATTGAGAAACTGCAGCGCACGAGATCGCGGCAGCCCCAAGCGAGACGTCACACGTGGTTGGTCGTGATTGCCAAGACAAAAGAATGGTATATTTTCCCCTGCCGCTTCCAAATAATTCACGATATTCCAGCCAGTATGCTCACCATGCCAATCGTTTTGCCGATGTTCCATGAAAAAGGCCGTGGCTTTCGGATGAACATGGATGACGTCATGGTATTGTTGCCAAATGTCGCCAAGACGCTCATCTGGATAGAACTCAAACACCATTTGCTTATCGTCATATTCATCGCAAATGCTTGATAGCTCGTGCAAATACTCCTGAAAATGTGGCCCGTGTTTGCAATGGTCGTGAATATAGGCGCCGTAGCTGTTAGAATCGCCATGAAAATCATAGTTCACGGTATCATCACGCAGTTCTGGATCTTTGGAAATTCCCCAGATGGCGTCCACGCGCATGCCGTCAACGCCCATATCAAACCAAAATCGCACCACATCTTTGATGGCCAGGCACACCTCAGGATTGTCCCAGTTGAGATCTGGCTGGGTTGGTAAGAACGAGTGCAAATAGTACTGACCAGAATCAGCGTCAAACGTCCATGACTTACCGCCCGCTAAACTGACCCAATTGTTCGGCTCATGCCCGTTGTTACCGTCTCGCCACACATACCAATCCCGCTTGGGACTATCCCGGCCAGAACGCGACTCAACGAACCACGGATGCTGGTCAGACGTGTGGCACGGTACCAGGTCAATCATCACTTTGATATCGCGCGTATGCGCTTCGTCCAACAACATACGAAAATCATCCAGGCCACCAAACACCGGATCAACATTTTGATAATCCGCCACGTCATAGCCAAAGTCAGTCATGGGCGACGTGAAAAACGGCGAAATCCAAATGGCGTCAACGCCCAGGTCGCTAAGATAGTCCATCTTGAGCGTAATGCCGTTCAAGTCCCCGACCCCATCACCGTTCAAGTCTCGAAAACTTCGCGGATAAATCTGATACAACGATCCAACATCACGCCACGCTTTAGTCATATTTTAAGTATAAGCGAGATGGCACATTTTTTCCAGACTCGAACTTAGCAGAAATGTAGAATACGCACTAAGGCTATCTTATGCTTAAAATTGCCTCGGCAATGCCCTCAGATTATTGTGCAGGTAGCTCTTGCGAGTATAATA
>CAUTLS010000024.1:0-10465 GCA_963539345.1 uncultured Candidatus Saccharibacteria bacterium | reverse complement strand
CTTGCTAGTGGTACTGGCTCGGCCATGATCTATGACTTGCTTAAAGAAGAACAGGGACATACAAGAAACTATGATAAAATTTTGGGTCGCTTTGAGATGCTTGGCGGCATCGCTTTAATTATCAGTGCGTTATTGGGCGGATGGCTGGCGTCTGCTACATCGCTTAGGTCGGCGTTCTTTGCGACAATTATTACCGCAGGGTTAGCAGCAGTGGTCTTGTTGTTCTATCGAGACACCACGATTCACAGACAATCAACCGATGCGAAATTGATCGAGCATACAAAGGGCACGTTTGCGGCTGTTTTCAAGAACCCTGACCTTGCTTGGCTGGTGGTTGTTATGCTGGTAGTATTTTTGGTGCAAAAAATGAATGGCGAGTTCTATCAACTATGGTATGCGGCGTTGTCTATGCCGGCAGCATTGTTTGGTATAGCAGGAGCTATCATCACGGGTACATATAGTTCTGGTGGTGCAGTCGTTCGCTTCTTTGCCACTCGACGGCGAATCCTGTTAGCATTGGCTGTTTGCTTCATCTCCGCAATTGGCATGACTGTCAGTCCGTCATTTTGGCTAACCGTTGGACTGCAGTTTATTATTGGCACGCTGTCGTTTGCACTAGTTCTTGCGCTTACATCAAAAATGCAGCACTATCTACCATCAAAATATCGCGCTGGTGCTGGTTCGGTAATCAACACTGTTGGTCGTCTGATATTTATCCCATGTGCATTATTGTTTGGTTTTTTGTCAAACACTACGAGTATCTTTGTTGCAGGGTCTATGACAGTTGTATTTATCGGCATTGGTCTGTTCGCAGAGTTTCATGCTAGAAGAGAAAAATAGTTTGGTATATAATAGTAGAAAAGGCTAACGCTTAGCAGGGAGGGCAGTATGGCAGCAACAAGAATAGCAATTAATGGCTTTGGGCGGATTGGACGCAATGCGTTTAAGATTGCGCGTGAGCGTAGCGACCTAGAAATCGTCGCCATCAATGATTTGACGGACACTAAAACATTGGCATATCTGCTCAAACATGACAGCAACTACGGTGAATACGGCCGCCAAGTGACGTTTACGGAAAATGAACTCATCGTCGATGGCCAATCTGTCAAGGTTTTGGCAGAGAAAGAGCCGCAGCAATTGCCGTGGAAAGATATGAATATTGATGTGGTGATTGAGTCGACTGGCTTCTTTACTAACAAAGAGGGCGCAGGCAAACACCTGGAAGCTGGTGCGAAACGTGTCGTCATCAGCGGTCCAACCAAGTCTGATGGTGTGGATACGATTGTATTTGGTACCAATGACGACAAGATCGCCTCTGCGACGCCGATTGTGTCAAATGCCAGTTGTACCACCAACAGTTTGGGTGCGGTAATGGCTGTCCTGGACGCAGAGTTTGGCGTGGAAAAATCAATGCTGACAACAGTGCACAGCTACACTGCCAGCCAGCGTCTGCAGGACGCACCAGCTAAGGACCTGCGCGAAGGTCGCAATGCCGCTGAGAACATGGTGCCAACAACAACAGGTGCAGCTATTGCTGTGACCAAAACGTTGCCGCAGCTGACTGGCAAATTTGACGGCCTGAGTGTCCGTGTACCAACGCCAGTGGTGTCGCTCAGTGATGTAACAGCGCTTCTCCGGCGCGATGTGACTGTCGAGCAGGTGAACGAGGCGTTCAAAAAAGCAGCTCAAGACACGTTCTATCAAGGTATTTTGGGTGTCAGTGAAGAGCCTCTCGTCAGTCGCGACTTTATCGGCAATTCGCACTCTGGGGTTGTTGATTTGCCACTGACTAAAGTGGTTGGTGGTAATTTGATCAAAGTCATGGTTTGGTATGACAATGAGTGGGGTTACTCAAACCGTTTGGTGGAGTTGGTGGCAGACATTGGCGCTGTATTGAAGCGCGCTGGCTAATTTGCAAAAAGCTCCTAAACCGCTTATACTTATGAGTATGAAAATTTACTTGGGGTCTGATCATCGCGGCTTTTTGTTGAAAGAAAAGGTCTTCGCGTATTTGGTGAAAAATAACTATGAAGTCGAAGACGTCGGTGGGCGAGAATTAAACCCGGACGATGATTTTCCTCAGTTTGCGCAAGCGGCAGCCCTGCGAGTGATTGGTGACGAATCAGACGATCCGCGAGCGATTTTGATTTGTGGTGGCGGTCAAGGTATGTGCATGGCAGCGAACCGGTTCAAAGGTATCCGTGCTAGTGTCATTTGGGATGCCTACGAAGCCAAAATGACGCGCCAGGACAATAACTCAAATGTGTTGTGCTTGCCAGCTCGTGTTTTGGAGGACAATGAAGCGGCGTGGAAAGGGATCATGGAGACATGGCTCAACACTCCGTATATTAATGCACCAAGATTTAATAGGCGCAATGCGCAGTTGGACCAATTATTATGACCACAGTAATCACTCCTAGTATTTTGGCGGAAAATGTCGATCAATACAAAGAACAAATTGAGCGAATCACTGGTTTTGCCGAGCGAGCACATGTTGATATTTCTGATGGCCAATTTGCACCAAACTTGACAGTCGGTTTGCGAGATTTGTGGGCACCAGAAGGCTGGCAAATTGATATTCATGCCATGGTGAAAAATGTCGATGAATACATAGAAGATTTGGTGGCGCTGCGCCCAAATATGATTTTATTGCACGCTGAGTCTGAGGGCGATATCCTTGGTGCGCTACAGAAAATCAAACAGGCAGATATCAAAGCTGGATTGGTGTTGATGCGTCCGACCGTTCCGAGTACCGTCGTTGATCTCATCAAAGCAGCAGACCATGTCATGATATTTTCTGGTGAGCTTGGCCGTTTTGGCGGTAGCGCCAGTTTGATGCAATTAGAAAAAATCCGCCTCATCAAAGACATTAACCCTGCTGTAGAAATTGGTTGGGATGGTGGTGTTATGCCAGACAACGCCTATGGTTTGGCGCACAGCGGCGTCAATGTTTTGGTGGTTGGTGGCGCCATCCAAAAATCGCCAAATCCTCGAGAAGCCTATCAAAACATTCAAAATGAAATTAACAAAAAGGGCATGTTGGGCTAGTGCAGCCAAACGTCACACGTAAGCAATTGGAACAGCACGCTGCGTCAGTGCGCCGCTCCATCATCACCATGCTGGAGCAGGCTGGTAGTGGTCACACTGCTGGCGCCTTAGGCTTGGCGGACATCATGACGGCTTTGTATTTTGCCGTGCTTCACGTCAGTCCAGAGAATCCTGATTGGGATGAGCGAGATCTCTTCGTGATGAGCAACGGTCACTGCGCGCCCGTACTATACGCGACTTTGGCGGAGCGTGGTTTCTTTCCCAGGACAGAATTGGCGACACTCAGACAGTTTGGCTCTCGATTGCAGGGGCATCCAGAACGTCAAGCACTGCCTGGTATCGAGACGACTAGCGGGCCATTGGGCTCAGGCTTGAGCCAAGCTTCGGGTATGGCCTACCATGTACGATACTTGCATCCGCAACCCAAGCGGTTTGTCTATTGTCTGATGGGCGATGGTGAATTAGACGAAGGTAATATCTGGGAAGCAGCGATGTTTGCTAGTAAATACAACTTGAGCAATCTCATCGGCATCGTTGATCGTAACAATATTCAAATTGGCGGTAGTACTGAGGACGTCATGCCGCTGGAAGATTTGCGAAGCAAATGGCGCAGTTTTGGCTGGCACGTTCAGGAGATTGATGGGCACAATATGGAGAGTATCTGTGAAGCCATGAGCATGGCTCGTGCTGTGACGGACAGACCAAGTGTCATCATTGCCCACACCATACCAGGCAAGGGGGTCGATTTTATGGAAGGTGATTATCATTGGCATGGAAAAGTTCCTACTGCCGAGGAAGCACAGCGAGCGTTGGCTCAGTTGGAGGATAGGAAATGATGTATCTACGTGAAGATTGGCAAACGCCCACGTATGCCTCGGTGCGAGGTGGCTTTGGTGAAGGTTTGGTTGAAACGGCGCAGCAGGATGACCGCGTCGTGGCGTTGAGCGCAGACTTGGTAGAAAGCGTCGGTTTTGGTAAATTTGCCGAGCATATTGGCGCACCGAGACTCATTGAAGTTGGTGTGGCGGAACAAAACTTAGTGACGGTAGCGTCAGGGCTAGCAGCTATGGGCAACATCCCGTTTGCCGCTAGCTACGCTTCTTTTAGTCCGGGCCGCAACTGGGAACAGATTCGGACGACGATTTGTTTAAATAATCAGCCGGTCAAGGTGGTCGGTTCACATGCAGGGCTGAACGTGGGTCCAGATGGTGCGACCCACCAAATGCTGGAAGATATCGCGCTGATGCGGAGCTTGCCAAACATGGTAGTGCTGGCGCCGGGCGATGCGCATGAGTCTAAACTGATGGCGGCGGCGATGGTGGCTGATTTGCGGCCAAACTATGTGCGGTTGCCGCGGGCTGATATGCCACTGTTTTTAAATCAGGCAATATTTGAAATCGGCAAGAGCTATACTCTGCGCCAGGGAACAGACGTGGCGTTGCTGGGCACTGGCACGATGACCTATCAATTGCTTCTGGCAGCGGAAATACTGGCAAATCAGCATAGCATCCAGGCGGAGGTCGTTCATTTTCCAACCATTAAACCATTGGATGAGACAATAGTGCTGAGCGCCGCCCAAAAATGCGGCCGTGTGGTGACGGCCGAAGAGGGGCAGATTGCTGGCGGATTCGGCTCAAGTGTGGCGGAACTACTCAGTGAGCATTTACCGGTGAAAGTGAAACGAATTGGTGTGGACAATGTGTTTGGTGAGTCAGGTAAAACGTCTGAATTGTGGCAAAAGCATGGTTTAGATATCGATTCAATTGTGCGTAGCGTCGTAAATTTTCTCCAATGAAAATAGCCCACCCAGAAAGGCTCCAGCCGAGGTCTAAAACCTCAAGGCGAGCTATTTTCTGGGGGGCTTTAGCCCCCCGAGCATTCGAACACGTCGCCACTCAACAGAATGGTGACGAGCATCGCATAGATGGCTACATCGGCCACCCGCGGACGATCTGTCCTGAATAAGGCACTCATCAGCAGATAAGCCCCAACGAAAGTTAGCGCCCACCTGCCCAGTAGCGTATACATTTTTCCCTCCTTTCAGGAAAAAATGTGCTCGAGGTCAAAGGGCTCTTCTGCCCTCAGACAAACCTCGAGCAGAAGTTACTTGTAATTTACCATATATTACCCTAAAAGTCAATATATTAACTGCACACAGGCCTGACGCGTAGCAGACCACCCTTGGCAGAATGCGCACTAATTGCTATAATTACCATAAGTATTTTAGGGGGCAGTATGGGACTATCGATTTCAGAGATTCGGCAAAACACGACGCGAGCGCGTCATTTGATGCAGCGGACGCGGGCGCAACATTTTGCGGTCGGGGCGTTTAATATTGACAATCAAGAAACGCTGATCGCCGTGGCACGGGCGGCACAGAAACTCCAGGCGCCAGTGTTGGTCGAAGTGTCAGACGCTGAAGTGAAAGCCATGGGGCTAGAAAATGTGCGTGATTTGGTGGATAACTACAAGGCCGAGTACGGCATCGAGATGTACCTAAATCTGGATCACGGGCCGACGGTCGAGGGCTGCAAACGGGCCATTGATGCGGGCTATGAGTTTGTGCATATTGACATCTCCCAGGCAAATCACGACGCTTCTGATGAGGAAATCATCGCTAAAACTCGCGAAGTGGTGGAGTACGCTAAGTTTACTGGGGCGTTGGTGGAGTCTGAGCCGCACTATTTTGGCGGCAGCTCCAACGTTCATACCGAAGCTATTGACTATGAAGAAATCAAGAAAACTTTTTCCACGCCAGACGGTGCGCGGGCATTTGTCGAGGCGACGGGAATTGATACTTTTGCGGCGGCAGTCGGCAACTTGCACGGTAAATATCCGGTGCCGAAAGTGCTGGATTTGGAATTATTAGCACACATTCGGGAAGCGCTGTACTGCCAGATTTCGCTTCATGGTGGGTCAGGTACGCCGCTGCATTATTTTGAGGACGCAGCAAAAATTGGCGTCTCCAAAATTAACATCAACTCCGACATGCGCTACGCTTTCCGCACCACACTGGAAAAAACTTTGCATGAAAATCCACATGAATATGCCATCGTTAAGCTAATGCCTGAGGTGTATTTGGCAGTCCAGAAGGTCGTCGAAGAAAAAATCATGGCATTTGGTTCAAGTGGAAGGGCGGTGATCTAATGGCCAAAATCATTACCATTGGTGCTGCTGTTCAAGACGTATTTTTGAGCCATTCGCCAGCACTAGCGCCTGTTTGTGAAAGCCCAGAACGTTGTTTTCAGCGTCTGGAGTTGGGTTCAAAAATTGATGTCAATCAGATTCATTTTTCTACTGGCGGTGGCGCTACTAACGCAGCAGTTACCTTTGCTCGTCAGGGTCATCAAACGCAGTTCATGGGGGTTGTTGGGCGCGATCCAGCAGGCCAGGCAGTGTTGGATGCACTGGACAGTGAAAGTGTTGGTACGCAGCTAGTGAAATTCTCTGACAAATACAACACAGGGTATTCGGTCATGCTCTTAGCCCCAAATGGTGAGCGAACTATTTTGACCTATCGCGGTGCTTCGACGCATTACCATCCAGGCGATTTTTCTCTGGAAAATGTTCAGGCGGATTGGTTGTATGTTTCCAACCTGGCGGGCCAAATGCAAACGCTCAGTAAACTGTTTACCCAAGCGCGCGAACGTGGCATCAAGATTTGCTTTAATCCTGGCAAAAAAGAGTTGGCGCAGCGCGAATTGTTGCTTGGTTTGCTGCAAGATGTAGATATTTTGACCGTTAATAAAGAGGAAATGCAGCAGCTTGTCGAAGGCAGTGATTTGGAGAGTTTGATTCGTCACGGGCTGTATTTGGTGCCGACGCTGTTGGTGACAGACGGCGCCAACGGATCCATGGCGAGCGACGGCAAGACAATCGTCCGCGCTGGCATGTATGAAGATGTCCCAGCCGTCGACAGGACGGGAGCCGGCGATGCATTTGCCTCAGGATTTTTGAGTAGATGGGCAGAAGGCGGCAGTTTGCGAGACTCGGTCATTTTTGCCAGCGCAAATTCCAGCGCCGTCGTTGCGAAAATTAGCGCTAAGGCGGGAATTTTACATAAAGGCGCTCCCCTCCACGAGATGCCGTTACAGGAAAGGAGTATATAATCATGGCACAACACTTAGCTCGACTACTAGGAGAAGGAGCAAATGTACAGATTGCTCTACAGGAGCTAAATCGAATGACGCGTGACGATAGTGATATCCGGTTGATGTCGGATGTATTGGCGCGAGCACACAGTGTATTGCGTGCCTTGGGTCTGGATCCACGCGATACGACGGCAAACGAAGTCTACCAGGCGCTGATGGCTATCGCGCCAGAGATCGACAAGCGAGCTTGTTTCAAGGCCAGTGACTGGGTATTAGCAGACATAGACGGGTATATTATTTCGTTTCACCCTATAGATATCGTTGAGAATTATCACCATCAGTTATCACTTGGCAGACATACGACGAAACATGGTAAAGTTGCCCTGGGCCAGGAAATCTACCGCCGTTTCCGGGATCATCCGCAGACACACAACCCAGCCGTTAGTCGCATCATTTGCGATGGCGGCATTTGCCGGCGGGTTGATGACATTTTGGATTAGTGATCGCAATAGGTTTTATTGGACGTAACAATGTCAATGATTTCGTCGACACTGTCGGTGATGGTGTAAATATCAAGGTCTTCTTTGACGATTGCTGATTCGGCTAACATATGGTCGCGGAAGAAGGCGTCCAAATCGCTCCAAAACGCCGTATCGAACAAGATGACTGGCACGCGGTTAGCTTTCTGTGTCTGGATCAAAGTCAATATTTCCGCCAATTCATCCAAGGTACCAAAACCACCTGGGAAATAAATGTAGGCGTCAGCGTACATGGTCATGACGATTTTGCGGGGAGCGAAATGTTGAAATTCAAACGCCTCAGTTGCATATTCATTGAGATCTTGTTCGTGGGGCAATTTGATGTTAAAGGCGATTGATTCACCACCAGCAGCGCGCGCACCTTTTTGTACCGCTTTGTTAGCGCCTTCGTTGGCGGCACCCATGATGCCGTGGCCGCCACCAGAGACAACCGCATAGCCCAAGCTTGCCAAACGCTCCGAGGCTTCTTTGGCAGCTTGGTAGTATGGGCTGTCTGGGCAGGTGCGTGCCGAACCGAAAAAGGTCACCGTCTTATGGTATTTTTTGAGGATTTCATAACCTTTTTGAATTTCCTCGTTAATATTACCCAAACGGAACATCGCAGCTTGGAGTTCAATTTCGCGTGGTATACACACCAGATCTTTTTTGTCTGTCATTTTTCTGCCTTTTTATGTTTTAATTCACGTATCTTTTGATTATAGCACAAAAAGCTTGTGTTTGTCAAATAGTTGGCAGCTAACAGTGAACATCAGGGATTATTCGCCCAGGAATGACTGTTTGACCCGCTGGTAGGCGTCACGGAATGGCACACCTTTTTCCACCAATTCGTTGATCTTGGCGACGGTATAGAGTTCGTCGGTCATCGCCTCAGCTAACCGCTCAGTGTTGGCTTCCAGCTCGCTGACGCAGAGTGCCAGAACTTCCAGTGTGTCGAGTGCTGACGTAAAGGCATCCATGGTGATCTTTTTGGTCAGCTGTAGGTCACGGTGATAGCCGCTGCCAGCGCCCGTCGAAATGGCTTGGAGCTGCAGAGCATAATTTGGATAAGCGTGGGCAGTAGCGCGCATAATCTCAAAGACGTCGTAGTTGCGTTTGTGTGGCATGATGGACGATCCAGTGGTCATGGTGACGGGCAGTTTGAAATAATTAAACTCCTGAGAGGTAAACAGCAGCATGTCTTCGGCAAATTTACCAGCAAAGACCATGATTGGGTTGAGCGCTTGCACGGCAATTAGTTCAAACACGCCGCGTGACAGACCACAGTACATTGGGTTTTCTTGCACTTTGGCAAAGCCCAGTTCACTGGTCGTCATCTGGCGGTCAAGTGGCAGCGTAACGCCAAAGCCAGCGGCGCTACCCAGCGGGTTTTGGTCGATGGCGGCGATGCTGTGTGCCACCAGTTGTCGGAGGTCATTGAACGCATCGTGGTAGGAACCAAGCCACATGCTGACTGTGGTTGGCATGGCTTTTTGGGTGTGGGTGTAGCCAGGCATTTCGGTCTGGCCGATGGCAGTGATTTTGCCAGCATAGGCCTGGGCGACTGCTTCCAGCTTTTCGGCTACTGCTTCAAGCTCTGTTTTGATGAACAAGCGCATCATCACCAAGGCTTGGTCATTGCGGCTTCGGCCAGTGTGAACCTTTTTGCCGATGGGGCCGAGTTTTTCTGTCAGGTACAGCTCAATGGCGGTGTGGCCATCTTCGTGTTCACTGGTGAGGGTGAAGGCACCAGTTTTCCATTCGTTCAGTAGCTCGTCTAAGGCGGCTGCCAATTGTTGATATTCGTCACTGGTCAATACGCCAATTTTTTCTAGCATGTGAGCGTGCGCTTTAGTGGCGGTAATGTCGTGTCCGAGTAAGTGCTGGTCCAATACCTGATCATCGCCAACAGTGTATGCCTCGACCAATGGGTGGAGTGAGCCAGTTGCGGTTGATTGCCATAGTTTATTTACCATATGAGTATGCTCCTTCAGCTGTTCGCTGACTTAATGAATATAATTCAATGAATCCGGCGGACGAATTCTGGTTGAACGCGGTGTTGGAATCAAACGTTGCAAGATTGATATCAAACAACGAATGCGGTGAGTCCACGCTGACGACGGTGATGGTGCCTTTGTATAGGCGGACTGTCACCGTGCCAGTGACTTTTTGATTCTGATCGTCGATGTAGGCGTTGATGTGATGGACGGCTGGCTCGTACCACTGCGCTGCATAGGTTAAATACGCCCATTTTTTATCCATTTCGGCTTTGAGTTCATTTTCAACGCGGCTGGACACCAATTGCTCGAGCTTTTGATGAGCCGCGATTAAAATGGCAGCGCCAGGATTTTCATAGACACCGCGTACTTTCAGACCAACCAATCGATCCTCGATGAGGGTTGATACGCCGACGCCGTGTTTGCGGCCGAGTTGGTTACAGTGTTGGATGAGCGCTTGGAGTGAAAAGTGACGGTTGTCGACGGCGACGGGCGCGCCTTTGATGAATTCGATGGTAATGTCCTCGGCTTCGTCTGGTGTGTATTTGATGGTCGAGCACCAATTGAGGATGGCGTGGTAATTTGGTTTGAGGGATGGCGATTCTATCTCGCCACCTTCGCTAGTGATGCCCCACATGTTTTCGTCTGTCGAATAGGGTGAATCTTGGGTGTGTGGCACGGGGATGTTGTGCTTCTTGGCATAGGCAAGCTCTTCCTCTCGGCCCATACTCCACTCGCGCACTGGTGCCAAGATTTTGAGTTTCGGATTGAGCGTGGTGATGTAGGTCTCGAAACGAACTTGATCGTTGCCTTT
>CAUTLS010000023.1:0-10571 GCA_963539345.1 uncultured Candidatus Saccharibacteria bacterium | reverse complement strand
CGTTGATTTAAAAAATCTGATCACCGCCTGTTATTTATAAGCATACCGTTACCCAGCCTAGGCTCAGTAGAACTGCTTATCATGAATATGAGAGAAATTTTCTTGCATAGTACAACCATTTTCCATCACTGTTATTTCGTGATATAATTTTAAAAATGAGTAAACCTATTTTTAAACGTACCAAAATTTTGGCAACAATTGGTCCTGCAACCATGAGCCAGGAAAAAGTATCGGAGCTGATGGCCGCTGGCGCCAACGGTTTCCGTCTTAATTTTAGCCACGGTAGCTACGAAGAGCGCACGCAGCAGATTGAGTGGATTCGTACTGCTAGCCGTGAGCAAGACAAGCCAGTTGCGATCTTGCAAGACTTGCAAGGTCCAAAAATTCGTCTGGGCATTTTGAAAGACAACATGCTGGAAGTGAAAACTGGCGATATGTTGGTGCTGGATTCGGAAATTGCTGAGCATGACGGAAGCTTCAATCTTCCAGTGCAGTACAACTTGGCCAGCAAGATGAAAGTTGGCGAACCGCTGTACATGTTTGATGGTAAAATTCGTTCAATTGTGCGCGAAATCGTCAGCGAAACTGCCATCAAGGTTGAGATTCAAAACGATGGCTTTTTGATGAGCCGAAAAGGTTTGAATTTGCCTGACACTGATTTTGGCGGTGATATTTTGACCCAGAAAGACCTAGAAGACATTGAGTGGGGGGCTAGCCGAGACTTTGATTATGTTTCTTTGAGCTTCGTGCAGTCGGCATCTGATATCGTTGACTTGCGGCAGCGTTTGTTGACGTTTGGTTCTGAAGCGCAGATCATCGCCAAGATTGAGACAAAATCTGCCATCTCTCCAGAAAACTTGGAAAAGATCGTGCAGTTGAGTGATGGTGTCATGGTGGCGCGAGGAGACTTGGCGGTGGAAGCTGGTGCTGAGATTGTGCCAGTCGTGCAGCGACGGATTATCACGTTGTGTCGCAAGCACGGCAAGATGGTGATCGTAGCAACTCAGATGATGGGTAGCATGGTTGACAATCCTGAGCCAAGCCGTGCTGAAGTGAGCGACGTGGCAAACGCGGTCATCCAGGGTGCTGACGTCGTGATGTTGTCTGATGAGACTGCCAATGGTAAATACCCAATTGAAGCGGTTGATTCCATGCGAAAAACCATTCTCTACACCCAGGAACACAGTGATGTCATGTCGGTGACGAAGAGTGAATCTCGCCAGAAAAATGACGCCGTCATCAGCTACACAGCTGCTCGTTTGGCGCGTGACCTCAACGCAGATGCTATTGTGGCAGAGACGGACACGGGTGCTACGGCCGTCAATATTGGTGCTTTCCGTCCAAACATGCCGATCATCAGCCTGACAGACAACCTCAAAACAGCTCAGAAGTTGGCGCTGAATTACGCAACTCGTGTATACATGCGTCCACCAGAGAACTGTCATGGTCTTGACCTAGCACGTGATCTGAAAAATGAAGGCTACTTTGGTGATGGTGTGGCGACGTTGGTATTGGTCAATGGTCACCGCCCGGGCGCCGGCAAAACTGATACGATACGCGTTTTGACACTGGAGTAAATGATTAGTATATAGGATATCAAAGGGTGGGCAAACGATTTTTCAAACAGACAATTCATGACGTTGACTTGCGCCATAAAACAGTGTTGGTGCGGGTTGATTATAATGTGCCGTTGCTCGAAAATGGTGAGATTTCTGATGATCTACGAATTCGTGCCAGTTTGCCCACGTTAAGATATCTGTTGTCGCAGCATTGTAAGATTGTGCTGATCAGTCACTTAGGTCGTCCGCAAGGTCGAGACGAAAAATACAGTCTAGCGCCAGTTGCAGTGCGCTTGTCAGAACTGTTACAGTATCCAGTGAAATTTGTTGATGATTGTGTGGGCGACAAGGTTCGTCAAACAGTGCGGCGATCTTCTGGGGTAATTATTTTGTTAGAAAATTTGCGGTTTTATCCTGAAGAAGAAGCTGACGACACGCAGTTTGCGCGCTCAATTGCTCGGGCTAGCCAGGCTAATTATTTTGTGCAAGACGGCTTTGCAGTGGTGCACCGAAAACACGCCAGTACACACGAAATTACCATGTATATACCTGGGGTGGCGGGTGACTTGGTTCGTGCTGAATATGACGCCATCACTCGCGCCATGCTTAGTCCCAAGCGGCCGCTAGTCGCCATCGTCGGCGGTGCCAAAGTTTCTGACAAAATCGGCATGATTCATGAGTTTATCAATAAGGCGGATCAGATCTTGATCGGCGGCGCCATGGCAAATACCTTTTTGGAATACAAGGGGTACAATATGGGAAAAAGCCGCGTTGAGCCAGGCCAGCACGACGTCATTCGCCAGATTTATCAAGCAGTGGAACAAAAAGTTGGTCGTGAACATGTGGATGAATTTCTGTTGCTGCCAACCGATGTTGCGGTGGCTGAACATCCTGATAGCCAAGAGCGGCGTGAAGTTAGCGTGACGCGTGTTGGCGCCACTGACATGGCGCTTGACATAGGTATGCAAACCATTGAACGCTATACTGCAGTGCTAGCACACGCGGGAACGATCATCTGGAATGGTCCAGTTGGTTTGGCTGAGAAATCAACCTTTGCTATTGGTTCTGCTCGTCTCAGTTTGGCGATCGCCCAAAATAAGCAGGTGATTTCAGTAGTCGGTGGCGGTGATACAGCCGACTTTGTATTGAAATGGGATGGTCATGACGGCGCAGCGTTTAGTCATGTTTCCACAGGTGGCGGGGCTAGTTTGGCGCTGATGGCTGGAAAAAAACTGCCAGGAATTGAGAGTTTACTAGACGCATATGGGCTTGGAGTGGTACACTAAAAAGCATAAGGGGAATATATGGGCAAGAAGTTAATCGTTGGCAACTGGAAAATGCACCTAACTATGCAAGAAGCAAGTCTTTATCTGCATAAGCTGATGAAGATGATTTCGTCGCATCGTGATGTAGAAACAGTGGTAGCGCCAACGATTTTGACGCTTCAGAGTCTGAGTCTGCAAGTGAATCGCCGACTGATCAAGCTGGCAGCTCAGAACTGCTATTGGCGTGACTATGGTAATTACACCGGCGAAGTACCAGCGGCGCATCTGCGCGGGCTGGTTGATTATGTCATTGTTGGACATTCGGAGCGACGCTATGTTTTCCAGGAGCGCGACCGTGATATTAGGTTGAAAGTTCAAGCCGCGCTGCGTAATCATTTGCAACCAATCCTGTGCATCGGCGAAACATTGCAGGAAAAGACGCTTGGTGAGACAGCTGATGCACTGCACGATCAGCTGCTGAGTGGTTTGGCAAATGTGACGGCTGATGAGTTTGACCGCATCGTGATCGCCTATGAGCCAGTTTGGGCAATTGGCACCGGAGAAAGTGCCAATCCAGCTGATGTGCGACGAGCCATTAAAACTATTCGTCGCCAGATACAACAACTGTTTGGCAAAAAAGCTTCAACCGAAGTGAGAATCTTGTACGGCGGTAGCATAACGGTTGAAAAGGCAAGTGATTATTTGCGTATTGATGGAATCGATGGTTTGTTGATTGGTGGTGCTAGTTTGGACGCCTATCAATTTATCGATATTATAGAAAAAGCACATAACAGCAATCGGGAGGGGAAATGACAGATATTGACTTTGAGGAACTGGACAGGGCGGTGAATTCACTGATGAATCAGCGCCGGCAGGACAGCGACCGTGCTTCAGATAGTCCAGCGGCTGATGACAAAAAGACCGAAATAGCTTCCGTGGCTGATGATAAAAAACCTGAGACAACTTCGGTAGCTGACAGCCAGGCGGCTGATACTGCTCCTACGGCTGAGGTTGAGAAAACTGAGATTAAACCTATATCTGAGAGTAATGAACCTAAAGAGCCAGCGCCAGCTGAAGAACCGACGGCGCCAGTGTCAACATCTGGTCATGTTTTCATTGCGCCTGAGGCAAAGCCCGAGGTTGTGCCTGAAGTGAAGCCTGAGATCACACCTGAACCAGAAGCTACTCACAGTCCTGAAGCTACCAACACCCAGCCAGGGTTTGTTGTAGAAGAGCCAGTTCAGCCGGAGCCATCAGAGGCAGCTGTGACAGATCAGGCTACTGATGAAACCCCAGCGCCCGAAGCTGAAGACAAGACGGAGAAACCAGTGTTTGTTCCACCAGTCACTCCACGGCACACTGGTCGCGTCATGGACGTGGTAGCGCCATCGTCAATGAGTGCAGCTGCCATGAGCACGCGTCCAGCATCGGCAGCAGCTCGCACCAACACAGTGGTGGCTGATCCAATGGTCAACCCAGTGCGGGCACCACGCATGGATATGTCTGGCGGTCACGAGTCAGTATCAAGCAACACGCCAGTTGAGACGGCAGCGCCGACCTTAGATACTACAGACTTGGCAAATGCTATTTCTCAGTCATTGTCATCAACTGAGCAGCCAGCGGATACGTCGAGCTTTGCTGAAGCAGCGTCAGAGCAATCAGCAACGTCATCATTGGCTTCGCCGTTTGTGAGCAACGCGAGTGTAACCATCGAAAAGCGTCCATTGGGTTCATATGGTACCGGTAATGCTTCTGATGAGAATAGCGAGGTTTCCATGGTCAGCCCAGATTTGATGGGCGCTGAAGCGACGGATGATGCACAGCCAGCGCCAGAGAAAAATGGCCTTGGCGGTAAGCCACGGCTGAGCCTTGAGCCAAGCTCAGAGGTAGCAGCTGAAGAGTCAGTTGGCATGAATTCTGACCTCGATCGAGAGCTCATGGCTTTGGAGATGGGGATCAAGAGCGAATTGGCCGACGGCGATGCTGACGCCTCTAAAGAAGAGCAAACGCCAGAGGTGGCCGCTACGGTTGCTGAGCTAGACTCATTGACCAATGAACCTAGCACTGCTGAGACGGACATGCCTGAAGAGGATAATGTAGAGAATGGTCAGCCTGCGGCAGATGGAGACAGTGAGAGTGCTTCTCAGCCAACACCAGTGTTTAATCAACAGGCAGCAGTGGCAATGAACGCAAATGAGCCAGCGGAGTCATCAACACCAGAACCTGCTCCAATGTTTGAAGCGGCTGCAGCTCAACCACAGCCTATTGAAGAGAAGAAACCATCTGGAGTGATGAGCTTTATCATCATTTTGATCTTGTTGCTGCTGGGTGCGGGTGGCGGAGCTGCCGCATATTACTTCTTGCTGGTACAATAGTACAATGGATATATTGACGGAACTGAATCCAGAGCAACTCCGGGCAGTTAAGCATGAATCTGGACCATTGTTGATTTTGGCTGGTGCTGGTAGTGGCAAAACAAAGACGTTGACGCACCGCATAGCGTATTTGGTGTCACAGAAGAATGTTTGGCCAAGCCATATTTTGGCAGTAACGTTTACTAACAAGGCTGCCAAAGAGATGAGGCAGCGGCTAGCCGTGTTGCTACACGAGAATCCCGACGACCGTCGGTTTATGCCGTGGATGGGAACATTTCATAGTATCTGTGTGCGTATATTGCGCATGGATGGGATGGCTTTGGGTCTGGATAAGCGATTTGTGATTTATGACACAGATGACCAATTGAGCTTGATCAAACAAATTATGAAAACGCACAATATGACCGACCGTGACATCAAGCCGCGTTCGGTATTGTCCGCCATCTCTCACGCTAAAAATGACATGATAGACCCGGAGGCGTATGCGGCGTCAGCATCAAGTCCTGTGCAGCAGTGCATCGCTGCGCTATTTCAGGCATACGAGAAGGCACTTCGTCAGGCAGCGGCCCTTGATTTTGATGATTTACTACTGAAGGTTGTTGAATTGTTCAAGACGCATCCTGACATTCGCCAAAAATGGCAGCAGCAATTTCAGCACATCCTGATTGACGAGTATCAAGACACCAACACGGTGCAGTACACGTTGATTAAATTGTTGGTTGGGCCGGAGCGCAATTTGTCAGTGGTTGGTGATGACGCGCAATCGATCTATAGTTTTCGTGGCGCTGACTATACCAATATTCTCAATTTTGAACGGGATTTTCCTGGGGCGGTAGTCATCAAACTGGAACAAAATTATCGTTCGACTGGCTCAATTTTACATCTGGCAAATAACCTCATCCAGCATAACGTCAATCGGACTGACAAAAATCTATGGACCAACAGTGGCGATGGTGCGGAGCCACAGCTGTGGCAGCTGTACTCTGAAGCCGAAGAAGCTCAGGTGATCGCCAATGAGATACGACGTCAGTTGAGTGTTGGGCGTTCGCCAGATGACATCGCTGTGTTGTATCGGACCAATGCCCAAAGTTACGCAATTGAGCGGGCGCTGCGCCAAAACTATTTGCCATACAAAATTGTGGGTGGATTGCGATTTTTGGATCGAGCGGTCGTCAAAGATGTTTTGGCGTATCTGCGGCTACTCTATCAGCCAAGTGACAGGATGAGTTTTTCACGCATCGTTAATGTGCCAAAACGAGGTATTGGCGCGGTGAGTGTGGCTAAATTTTTGGCGTGGAATGATGAGCAAGGGACGACTGTCATTGACGGGCTATTGGCGGTCAATGAGGCACATGGGCTAACGCCACGTGCTAGGCATTCGCTGCACGAGTTGGGGATGCTGCTCAGTGATTTGCAAAAGTCGATTGACGAGGCGCCGGCTGACGTGATTGAAAAAATTATTGACCAGACAGGGTACGGCGCATTCATCAATGACGGCAGCGTGCAATCAGAAGAAAAAATGGAAAACCTGGGCGTCCTGGTGGCTGAGGCTAAAGCCTATGTTGATGTACCGACGTTTTTGGAGGAAATGGCATTGATGTCTGCTAGCGATGATCAAGCACAAGAGCAAATCACCCTGATGACACTGCACGCCGCGAAAGGTTTGGAGTTTCCGGTGGTGTTTCTGACTGGCCTGGAGGAAGGGATATTACCGCACTCCCGCGTGTTCGACGGCGGTAAAGCTGAGGACGTCGAAGAAGAGCGGCGACTTTGTTATGTCGGCATCACTCGTGCTCGCCAGGAATTATTTATCACCTGTGCTAGCTCCAGAACGCAATTTGGACAAATAGCCTACAATCTGCCGTCGCGCTTTTTGGATGAGATGGGAATTCTGAGTGGTGGATTGGACAAACCTGCTTCGCCAAGCTTTGTGCCAGAGGCTGAATTTTACAGTGATGAAATCGGTCTGGATGTCGGCGATAGGGTGCGCAGTCCGCAATTTGGCGTCGGCGAGGTCATAGAAGTCGATGGTTTAGCAGTGGTAGTAGCTTTTGAAAACGGTAAAACCAAGAAGTTGAATGTTGAGTTTGCTCGATTAGAAAAGTACTAGTCGGTTGCCAATATGAGCGAGTTCTGCTATAATCAATAGAGCGTTTTTCGCTATGAGTATGAAATTTGGACTGAAAATTCACCACAATACAGCGCGAATGATGATAGTCGTAGCGATTGCTATCTTTGGGATTGCGAGCGTGAAGTTAGTTGACAATGCTCTGGCCCGGGACCAGGTTCAGGAGTCACATACGGCTGCTCCAAATGGCGAAAAGGTAGTAACTATTCATGATCGGGGTCAGGAACGATCTATCGTCACCACTGTCGGGACGGTCAAAGAGGCCTTGAAGGCGGCTGATATCTCGATTGATGAAAAGCATGACGTTGTCGAGCCGAGCCTTGATACCCAGCTGGTGTCTACGAAATATAATGTCAACGTCTATCGTGCGCGACCAGTAACAGTGGCGGATGGTACGCACCGAGTTCGTGTGGTGACCGCCCAGCAGACGACACCGTTGATAGCACAGGCTGCGGGCGTGACTGTTTACCCTGAGGACAAGACAACCATCGAACCGCCGAGCGACTTTTTACTGGACGGTGCTGATGTTATTTTGAAAATTCACCGAGCTACACCATTACAACTGACGCTTTATGGCAAAACCACTGAGGTCAGGACGATGGCTCATACGGTCAGAGAATTGTTGCGTGAGAAAAACATAACGCTCGGTAAAGATGACGGCATGTCTGTTCCTGAATCAACACCTATCACTGCTGGTATGCACTTCAGTGTCTGGCGTAATGGCAAGCAGACGGTTACTGTTGAGGAAGAAATTGCCGTCCCTGTTGAGCAGGTTAAAGATGCCAACCGAGAGACTGGCTTCAAACAGGTCAAAGAAGCTGGCGCACCGGGTAAAAAGAACGTTACCTATGAAATTGAGATGAGAAATGGTCAGGAAGTTTCACGCCGTATCATCGCCAGTGTTACGACCGTTGAGCCAAAAAAGCGCGTTGAGCTAGTGGGCGCCAAAAGTGCTAACACCTTCTCTGGTAGTTTTTCTGAGGCCTTGGCACGGTTGAGAAGTTGTGAAGGAGGTTATACATCAAACACCGGAAACGGTTATTATGGCGCGTATCAGTTTGACAAGCGCACCTGGGGAGGCTTTGGTGGTTATTCGGTAGCTTCTGACGCTCCACCATCAGTGCAAGACGAGAAAGCATGGCAGACATACAAAGCTCGTGGCTGGCAGCCATGGCCGAGCTGTAAGGTAAGGATGGGTCTACAAGACATCTACCGGTAATATCAGGTAATCTGTAGGAAATACATGAAGCGGTATTGGTTTTTACTAAAAACTCCAAAAGTAGCAGTGATGATAACAGGGCTGATGGCCGCAACCGCGTTGACTGTCGTTCTGGCGGTATCGTCAGTCCAAAGAAAACTCGCCCAAGCTACAGAAAGAGAAGCAATTCACGAATATACCGTCATCACCGAAGAACCGGTCCAGTTTGAGGTACAATCAGCAAAAAGTTACGCCCACGCCGTTGGTTTTAAGCAGGTGCAGCAGGCGGGTGCTGTCGGTTCTAAGCAGGTGACGCATAGCGTGAAGGTGAAGGGTGACGGCACGGAAGTTGCGAAAAATAAAGTTGCTGAACAAATTACCAATCAACCTGTGGCGCAGATAGAGATTGTTGGTGCCAGGCTACCGAATGCCTTGACCAAAGCCAAAAGTACCCAGCAGTTTACCGACTCACGCGGTATATCGCACCGCGAAACCTACTATGATCTGCCGATGAATGTTGCCATCAATGCGTGCGGCGGCGGTGGTTATACGGTGCGGGCGGACGGCGCCAAGGTGGATAAAGATGGCTATATTTTAGTAGCGGCAAATTATGGTAATTATCCACGCTGTTCGGTGGTGGAAACCAGCATGGGTCCTGGCAAGGTGTATGACACTGGCGGTTTTGCAGCTCGGCATCCACATGGATTTGATCTGGCGACTGACTGGACGAACGGAGACGGTCGCTAGATGGCATCAGCTCGCGGACCGAAAAAAGAATTAGGCCAGCATTGGTTGCGTGACCCGGAGATTTTGGTGGAAATTGCCGAGGCGGCGGAGCTGAGCAAGGATGATGTGGTTTTGGAAATCGGACCAGGACTTGGCACCTTGACCAGCCGGTTGTTGGCACGAGCTCAGCGTGTGGTAGCGGTAGAATTTGACGCGGATTTGGCGCGTAAATTGCCGGGGCAGTTTCCTGGCAAAGACCTGGACGTGATTAACGAAGATATTTTGCAATTTGATTTGAATCAGTTGCCAGCTGGCTATAAAGTAGTCGCCAATGTGCCGTACTATATCACCAGTAAAATTGTTGAAAAGTTGATGACGGCGGAAAATAAACCGAGTTTGGCGGTACTGCTGGTGCAAAAAGAAGTTGCCCGGCGTATCGCGGCGGAGCCTGGCGAAATGAGTATTTTGGCGGTTAGCACGCAGCTATTTGCCGAGGCGGAGCTAGACATTGAAGTATCGCGGCAGTTCTTCACGCCGCCGCCAAAAGTTGATTCGCAGGTGGTGGTATTGAGAACCCGCACCGAACCACTGGTTGCTCTTGAAGACCAAAAAGACTTTTTCCGTGTCGTTAAAGCCGGCTTTTCAGCCAAACGTAAAAAACTGCGTTCCAGTCTGAGTGGTGGTCTGGGTATTAGTAAAGATGTCTCGGAACAGTTGCTAAAAAAGGCCAACATTTCACCCGATGCTCGTGCTGAGGCTTTGGCGATTGCGGACTGGCAGCGGCTACTGAAAGAGTGGCGGGCGCAATGATTGCGGCAGATCAGCCGACGTGTTTTTTGTCTGATCTGTTGGTCGCGGTTTCGTCGAAAGATGATGGCACTATGCTCAACCGTATTCGCGGTCGTCACGTAGCTGAGGTAATAGAGAATCGGCGGCGGTTTTGCGATCAGATTGGTGTTAAGTATGACGACGTTGTCTATCACGTAATTTCGTATGACCAAGGACAAACGTTTGATACCATTGCTGATGTTACTGAAGCTGACACGACTCGACATAACAGCGAGGGGATTTTTGCTGACGCGCTCTATACTGAAGCGGTTGGTGTCGGTTTATTCTTGCCAGTGGCGGACTGTATCGCCACCGTCATTTATGATCCAAAGCGTCGGGCGCTGATGTTGGTGCATTTGGGTCGACATTCGACGGTTGCGCAGCTGATGACAAGGGCGATTCGGTATTTTGTCGAGCGGGACAGCCAGGCAAAAGAGTTACAAATTTGGATGTCGCCAAGCATCACGCAGAAAAATTATCGTATGGATTATT
>CAUTLS010000022.1:0-11083 GCA_963539345.1 uncultured Candidatus Saccharibacteria bacterium | reverse complement strand
CTAGCAAGAGCGTCAAAGAATCCCCAGAATGCTGCCGATACGACATACAGTGATGGGTCATTACTAATCCACCCAAAATAGCTACTTAACAGCATACTCAAAGCCGACAGAATCATAACGCCCTTTCGACTCCAACGATCCGCCAGTACGCCAGATGGTACTTCCATTAAGACTGACATTACCGCATAAATCGCCGCCATCAAACCAATACTAGCATCATTGAATCCTATGCTGTACATAAATAGTTTTTCGATGGAATACCAAAACACGAAGCACAGCAAGAATTTCGCAATAAACAGTGGCGCCAGGCGTCGGACGAGCGGATTTTTCATCCCATTATTATACCATAATGTTATACTATATATATGACGCGTGAAGAGCTACTCGCCACAGCTGGGCAGAAGTATGATGAAGTGCCAGTGCTGGTTTTGGCGAGTGCGATTGACTATGCGACTGAAAAACACGCTGGACAAAAACGCAAAAGCGGCGAGCCGTATATCAATCACCCGCTGGCGGTGGCTGAGATTTTGATTGAGTGGGGCATGGACATCGACACGGTGGTGGCGGGCGTGCTGCATGACACGGTCGAGGACACCGACGCGACGCTGGATGAACTGGAGAGCTTATTTGGACGCGACGTGGCGTTTTTGGTGGATGGCGTGACTAAGGTTTCGCAGGCACGTGCTGGCATGCGTAGTCTGGACAGCTATTTGCCGCACACCAAGGACAATTTGACCAAGCTGATGATCGCGGTCGGTGAAGATGTGCGCGTGATCATCATCAAACTGGCGGATCGCTTACACAATATGCGGACGCTGCAGTTTATGTCGCCTGAGAAGCAGAAGAAAATTGCCCGCGAGACGATCGAGGTGTTTGCGCCGCTGGCGGACCGGTTGAACATGGGACGCGTGCGTGTGCAGCTGGAAGAATTGAGCTTCAAATATTTGATGCCGAAAGATTTTCACCGCACCAAAAGTTTAATGGATAGTCGCTTGAAAAAATCGCAGCGAAAACTGGACCGTGTTCGCCGTGAAGTCGAGGCGCGACTGAAGGCGGAAAAACTCGTTTTCCAGATGGACGGCCGTGTCAAAAGTGTCTACAGTCTGTTTAAAAAACTTGATAAGGTCGGCGATATTGATAAGATTTATGATTTGATCGCCCTGCGGGTTATTGTCGATGATTTATCGACGGGATATTTGGTTCTGGGGATTTTGCACGATATGTATCAGCCGATGTACGAGCGGATCAAAGATTATGTCGCCAACCCCAAGCCAAACGGTTACCAAAGTCTACACACCACCGTGCAAACGCCGAGTGGGCAAATTGTTGAATTTCAAATTCGCACCAAAGAGATGCACGAATACGCTGAGCGTGGCTTGGCGGCCAGCTTCCATTACAATGAGCAGAAATTAACCGACGCGTACAAAAAGGGTCGTATGGGTGCTATGCCGGCGGACTTGTCGTGGATTCGCGAACTTCAGGAAGCGGCAGCATTGGCAGGCGAAGGCAAGCGATTTGATTCTGACAAGTTCCGCATGAAACTATTCTCGGACCGCATTTTCGTCTATTCTCCGAAAGGTGATATTTACGATCTGCCGCGCGGTGCCTTTCCGCTGGATTATGCCTACCGCATTCACTCTGATATCGCGGCACACGCTAGCGGTTTTAAAATCAATGGCGTCATGAAGCCGTTTACCTATCATTTGCGGCACGGCGACACCATCGAAGTCTTAACCAATAAGTCCGCCCACCCCAAGCCGGATTGGCGCGAGCTGATCATAACGCCTCACGCTAAAGACAAGCTGCGTTTGCAATTGTCGCGCAGCGGTGGCATCCTCCAGCAATTGACTGGCGGCGTTTCGTCACTGTTTCGACATCGATAATCAACGGCACAATCTTGTAGGCGGAATATAAAAAACAATATCACCCTCATCTCAGGGGCCGTGACGGGCGCGAAAGCCCCGTCAGCCGAACGCCACAGGCTGACCGTAGGTCACCTGTAAAGAGTACTCTGAGTGAGGTGTGATATTGTTTTGTTGCGTCGATACTCTTACGCTTGCTCGTTCCAGCGAGTGATCGAATCGCGGATGATTTGCTTGGCGCGCTCAACATCACCAAAGCCCTTGACCACTGTCGAGCCTGGTTTCTTCATATCTTTGTAGTGATTGAAATGATGTTCAATTTGCTTGAGTAGCTGTGGTGGCAAATCTTCCAACGAATTGATAGCATCGCCAGTATTGCGATCATCAGCCGGCACCACGATCACCTTGTCATCAACCTCATCATCATCAACAAACTCCAGAACACCGATGACCTTTGCCTCCATGAAAATGCCTGTTGTCAGCGGCTGGTCAGTGATGATCAAGGCGTCCAATTCGTCGCCGTCCTCGTCCAATGTCTGCGGGATGAAACCATAGTTAGTTGGCTTGGCGAAAATTGCTGGCTCAACGCGGTCCAGCTGCATCACTGCCAGCTCACGGTTCCATTCAATCTTGTGGTTTGAGCCCTGCGGAATCTCAACAACAACATTCACGATGCCGTTTTCTACGTCACCAGGTGTCAAAATTTGGTTAAAGTCTGCCATGATTTACTCCTCGCTGGCTTTTTCTTGTAAATATTCACGAATTTGCAATGCTGCCACCGCGCCCTCGCCGACCGCCGAAGCGATTTGCATGGTCGCGCCCGAACGCACGTCGCCCGAGGCAAAGACACCAGGGACATTGGTACGCAAGTGTTCATCAGTGACGATGTGCCCGCCGAGATCTAGTTCAACGTCTGAGTCAGCCAAGAACTGCGTGTTCGGGATAAGGCCGATAAAGACGAACAGGCCATCTGCAGTAAATTCTTTCTGTTCGCCATTTTGGGTTGATGTAACACCGTAAAACTTATCATCCTTGACGATAATTTCATCAGTCGTTGCACCGATATGGACGGTAATTTTGCCCTCATCGACATACTTTTGTAATTCTTTTTGCAAGACATCGCTGGCGCGTAATTCGCTGCGCACCAACAGGTCAATGTGGCTGGCGTAGCGAGTCAAAAATATCGCTTCTTGCACTGCCGAGTTGCCGCCGCCAACGACGATCAAACGCTTGTCGCGGTAAAAGGCGCCGTCACATGTGGCACAGTAATGCACGCCGCGGCCATACAATTCGTCTTCGCCTGGCACGCCCAACTTGCGGTGATTTGAGCCAGTCGCTAGCAACACAGCTTTAGTTCGCACTGGCTGACCATCAATCGTCAATTCCAATTCGCCGTCAACCTGCTTGAGCTCTGTAACATCGCCGTACTCGATATTCGCGCCGAACCGCTCAGCCTGCTGCTGCAATTCGGATGCCAACTTCATGCCGGTCACGCCCTCAGCAAACCCTGGGTAATTGTCGATTTGGTCGGTGATAGCCGCCATGCCGCCGACCACGCCACGTTCATATAGTGTCGTTGGCACGTCTTCACGCGACAGATAAATTGCTGCGGTCAACGCACTTGGACCAGCACCAACAATGATAACTTCTTTAGACATTGAGCCCCCTTGACTTATAATATCGTTTGATGATTTCTGGCATTTCTGGTTGCGGAATATCTGCTGGCTTTTCGATAGCCATGATGACAAATTTCAGTGGTGCATTGGCAGGAATTTTGTCACCCTGGCCTTGACTGCCGTACGCCTTATCAGCTGGGATCGTCAATTCACGCACACCGCCAATCTTCATCCCAACCAGGCCCTCTTTCCAACCCTGGATGACTGCCGTATTTGCCGGACCGTTTATAGCAAATGGTGCTTTCAACTTACCATCAGCGATTGACTGGTCAAATACTTCACCCTTGGCGTTCCAGCCAATGTAATACACTGCAAATTTGGTGTCATCTTTGACTTCTGCGCCGTCACCTTCCACCAAGTCCTCTTTGCCGAGCTCTTTAACATCACCAGCTTCAAACGCACCGACCCGTGAACCGAATTCGGCAAACTTGCTGTAATATTTATCGTTCAATTCTGCTGTCTGCGCCTCAACTTTCTTTTGGCGTTCTGTATTTGCTGCTTTATAGCTTTCTTGCGCTCGCTGTAGTTCAGCTTGATCTTTGGCTTCATTGCCCGGGGCCACCATCATGGCGATAAATCCGCCAACCGTACCCACCAACATTGTAATTGTAATAATCCAAATTCCTATTCTTTGCGATCTTGCTATCGCCATATCTCATCCTCCTCTATTTGTCCTATTATACATCAACTTTTGGCTCAGCGGCAATGTCATACGCAGCCAACCGCTCGCCCGCCACACCAGGATTCTTTTGCAGCTCCAACAACTTGGCGTAGATGCCATTTGTTTTGGCCAATTCATCTGGCGACCCAATCTCATCAACTCGCCCATTTTTCAGAGTGATGATGGTGTCAACCGCCGCAATGGTCGACAAACGGTGAGCGATGATCAATGTCGTACGGCCTTTCATCAACCGATCAAGCGCTTGCTGCACCAAATGCTCACTTTTATTGTCCAAATTGCTGGTTGCCTCGTCCAGTATCAAGATCGGGGCATCTTTTAACACCGCACGGGCGATGGCGATGCGCTGTTTCTGGCCTCCTGAAAGCTTCAAGCCGTGCTCACCGATCTGCGTGTCGTAGCCGTAGTCCAGCTGACGAATAAACTCATCAGCGTTGGCAGCTTTGGCGGCGGCAAAAATTTCCTTGTCCGTTGCATCGGCTTTACCGTAAGCGATGTTTTCACGAATGGTGCCCGAAAAGAGTACAGGGTCTTGGAAAACGGTCGCAATGTGTCCGCGCAAACTGCGCTGGGTTAGGTTGCGAATGTCAGTATCATTGACTGAGATGACGCCACTATCACGTTCATACAACCGCATCAACAAATTGGTAATCGTGGTTTTACCGCCACCAGATTCGCTAACCAAAGCCACGCGTTTGCCAGCGGGAATCGTAAAGGAAATGTTATGCAGAACGGGACGATTTGGCACACTAGCATATCGGAACGACACATCGTCAAAGGAGATCATCGCCTTTTCCGTGTTCAGGTGAGCCGCATCAGGCGCGTCCTTGATACCAGGTTTGAGCTCCATGGCCGCAATGAAATCTTTACTCCCTGACACTGCTTTCTGAAAGCCGTCAACGATGAAACTCATACTAAAGAGCGGCGTTCGCAGGTTGTTGATCAAGGTGATGAGCAAAATCATCTCACCAATCGTAAACTTTTTCTCGGTCGTCTGAACAAAAATGTACGCAAAGATGAGGAAAAAAACGATGCTCAAAATAAGCCCACGAATGACGTCCATTTTGTGCCAATAGCGCGACTGCTTGCGCGTTACGGCGATGGTTTTACGGTAACGTTTGGTAAAATGTCGGTACTCTAAACTTTCGCGAACATAGCTTTTGACCACTTTGATTTGCGATACGACTTCTGCAAATCGGCCGCTAGCCATATCGACTTCGTGATTTTTATTTGACTGGAAATAACGCCATTTTTTGCTGGTCAATACTGCCAGCCAGATGAACAACGGATACAATATCAACACCAACAGCGCCAAGTCCAAGCTGTACGTCAGCACGATACCAATTGTGATACAGCTGGTCAGAAGCATTTGCAGGAAATTGTTTGCAAACATATTCAGGAAATTACTCATCTCAGTGATGGCGCGGTTCAGGCGGTTGATGATGGTGCCCGTCAATTCCCCATCAAAATAACTTTGTGGCAGACTAAGCAAGTGGTGATAATAATGCGTCGACAACTGCGCTTTGAGCTTGGTGGACATAACATCGCCCCAGTAGCCGCCTAAGTTGCGAATCAACACGTTAGCAACATCAAACACCAGTAGCAAAGCCGCCAGCCACAATACCTGACCAACGCCAATGTTGTTGCCTTCAACCACTTCCACCATCAAAGTAGTAGCCCGCGATATGACATACGGCATGGCGATGCCAGTCAACGCCACCAATATAGAACACAGGCTAATTTTGGCATAAAACGGCAGCATATTGTGCGTATAGCCCAAGGTACGGAGGAGCGATTTCATCAGACAAGCTCCGCGCCGTAAATTTGTTGCATGGTCTGCTGGATCGATTCGATGATAGGCGTAATGTCAGAATCAACCAAAGTGCGTTGGTGGCTGGTAAAGACTAAGCGGAAGGTCAAGGTTTTTGTTGTTGCATCGTCTGATGGCTGATATATGGATACCGCGTGAAAGACCGCATCAATCTCCACTGCTTTGAGAACGCGATCAATGCCTTGAGCGACAGATGCATAGTTGACATCAGTCGGTAGCTTGAGGGAGATGTCACGACTCGTCGATGGGTAGCGGCTGAGCGGTTGGTAATGACTACCTTGCTTAGCGTAAACGGTCTCTAGGCCAGCTGTATCCAAGCTAGCCGCCGCTACGTACGCCGGCAACTTGAAGTTCTTGATGACTGATTGTTTCAATTCTCCAACTATACCAATGAATATTCCGTCAGCTGTCTCAACTAATGCACTGCGCGATTGGTCAAATGGTGCCGTGACTGGGAAGTTGAGCTCCTCTTCAATCGGCTTAAATACTAACTTAGTACCAAGGTCATGTGCTAGCTGCTCGACCAAGCGACGCATTTTGTAAAATGGCGCACCCGCTCCCGGCTTTTTGGCGGCGTAGACAATGTCCGTAAATTGACTGGCTTCTGGCAGACCATCTTCACCTAAACCGTGCATTTTGCTGTGACCCTTGCCCATCTCGAACAAGGCAAATTCGTCATGCCCAGCCTTGATGTTGGCGTGAACTTTGTCGAGCAAACTTGGTAACACCGTCAAGCGGTAATATTGTAAATCAGGACTGAGGGCGTTTGATAATTTGTATGCCTGAGTGATATCCTGCTCGGCGTTTTTCAGGATACGTTCGTGAACGAAACTATAGGTCAAGACTTCGTTGGCGCCAGCGCGCGATAAACTTTGGCGAACGGCATTTTTTAGTTCACGACGCGAGTTTTTCGGTGTTGATTTGATACTGCGACATGGTAATTGACGAGGTAATTTGTCAAAGCCATATAGCCGGCCGACCTCTTCGACAATGTCCTCTGGCAGCTCAAGGTCGGTGCGCCAGAATGGCGATTGGATACAAATATAATTCAATTCTTCTTCCGGACCATGACTCTTTATTTCCACATTATTTAACAAGTCGCAAATATCATCGTCGGACAAGTCCAAGCCCAATCTCTCATTGATAAACTTGCTATCGATATCAATATTAGCTGGTGTGTATTTTCCATCAAAATAATCATCGAGCTCGTCACTAAATTGTTTCAGATCAAACACTTCACTCGCCTGCACCCCGCCAACCATACTCATCAGCTGCTTCAATACGGCAGCATTTTGGAGCGGTGACTGGCCCTTATTAAACCGCGTCAACGCATCGGTAAAAATACCGTGACGCATGGCCGTGCGACGCAGTGCATACATGTCAAAATTAGCGCATTCCAAAACAATGTTTTTCGTGCTATCCGAAACCTCAGTGTCAGCACCGCCCATAATTCCCGCGAGACCTATCACACCCTCGCCATCAGCGATGACGATGTCGTCAGCCGTCAACTCATATTCTTTACCACTAAGCAGACTGATTTTCTCGCCGTCACGAGCCAGCCGCGCCTCGAGTGTAGACCCGCGCAATTTATCATAATCATAGGCGTGCGTTGGCTGCGCCGTCATCAGCATCATGTAATTCGTCGCGTCAACAATGTTGTTAATCGGCTTACCACCCATCGCCACCAATTCGCATTGTAGCCACAGTGGGCTTGGACCCACGGTAACGTCACGGATTGCCACCGCCATGAACCGCGGCACTAATTCTGGTGCGTCATTTCTTACTGTCAATTCTAGACCTTCAGCCTCGGTAAATTGCTGCTCCGATTTGTACCACTCAGGACTGGTAAACTGCTGATGAAAAATCCCAGCAATCTCGCGTGCTACGCCGAGCTGCCCAAAACAGTCCGGCCGATGGGTAAACATTTTATTCTCAATATCCAGCACGTAGTCGTCTAAGCCAAACGTTTCCGCAAAACTCGCACCTGCCGTCAGCTCAACACCCGCCGGCATGTCATGTTCATGAATCTCAATAATTCCCTCGTGATCCGTGCCGATATCCAGCTCATCAGCCGCCGCCAACATACCTTGGCTGAGCACGCCACGCAGTGGTCGTGCGTCCAGCATGAACAGCTCGTCATCATCAAAACTCGCCGGCACCACGCTTTTCGGCGGCAACCAAATCGCCCACATGTCCGCATGCACATTTGGCGCGCCGCAGACCACTTGCACCAAACCATTCTCGTCGCGCGGCGCATCCGCCACTACACCGCCATCATCAATCTTGGTCACACTCAGCCGATCAGCGTCAGGATGCTTGGCACATTCAACCACCCGGACAATTCGCGCGCCGCCATATTTGGCCTTGAGGTCGATCACTTCTTCGACGCCACCAAGTTGCTGATTGACCCGCGCCACCAACTCATCCACGGGAGGCAATTCAAAATTAATCAATTGTTTGATAAGATTTAGGCTGACTTTCATACTAGTTACCAGTATACCATCTTATCTATAACTATTCGACTTTTGTAAAGTCAGGCTGCAGGCTTGCGATTACTGGCGATATTCTTGTGCTTTATGTGCGGCAATGACATCCTGCTGTTCGGGCGTAAACCGCCGTGATTCACGCATTTTTTGATAGGCTTTGTTGCGCGTCCAGACATCGGCATGCCCGTTTTCTAGTTCAGCCAGCGTCAGCTCAAAAAACTGCACCGCCGCCGTGGCATATAGCCAAGCCGACGCCATTTTGACATAGTAGCCGTCGTGTTTAATGTCTCGCAGCGCTGCGAAAACCTGATCAATATGTGCTTCGTCTAGGAAATTAGTCATCAAAGAAACCACACTGTAGCGAACTGTGAATTCAGCTTCGCTTTGCAAACATTCCAGCGCAAAATCCCACCACACTCCGCCGGCAAATCGCCGCTTTTTCTCAACAAATACATCAATGTGAGCCCATGAATCAACGCGCGGCAAATATTGCCTAGTCAAATCAATCGCTGTCTGATCATCAAGCCGAGCGTGCGTAATCAACAATCCACACAACAACACGTAGTCGAAAGATTCATCCTGAACCGTCAGCAATTCACTAATATCCGCTGCGCTCACACCAGGTGCCAACTCCCGCGCCAATCGCCGCAAATCCGGCACCCGCACGCCGATGACCGGCATGTTGGTATTGACGATGTGCTTATTAAACTCAGCGTACGTGTCATTGCCCTCAGCGAGCTTTGATAATTTCGCCACAATGTCATCATACATATTTCTATTAGCCTTCGTGCTTAATTAATATAGACCAGCGCAATACCTAGTCATATTATTTATTCTACATTATTCCCATATTCATAAATATATGATATAATATGCAAAATGCATCGGAAGCCTTCTTGCGAGACGTTGGCTCGCACTCATCAGCAAGGACTCACACAAACAGTGGGTAATTTTCTGCAGCACGTACATACGACTGATATTCAGCCAGATGCAGCCACCGTTTTTGTGCATGATGAATGCAATCCTGATTCAATTGGGGCAATCGCTACTGCATGCTCGCCGCAAGTTCCGACTGATGGCCGATTTGATTTTCAAAAAGCACATATCACAGGGCACCGCGTTGATGGGTCGTCAGTTGCTGGACGTGTTATTGAAGGAAACCAGGATACCATCACTCTGACTGATAGTGCGATGAATCCTAATCATCGCGTCCTCAACTTGCCACTGCCCGACCAACACGCCGTTTTGCAAGCTGCTTTTACAAAAAACCGTACGCCGACAAAACGTCAGTTGGGCGAACTGGAAACACTATGGCGATATGACAGAGCCAAAACTGCACTCGGCGCTGGCATTACGGCGCTGCAAGCATTGGCGCGAGAGTCGTACCCAACTCAGTCGGTTGCCGACATGTTAGCCCTCAAATCACCCACCACGCCAAACGCAATCCTCACCACGTGGGATGTGTCGCATTCAACCAGGGAGATGACGCGTGATAATGGAAAACTGCGCTCATTCATCGTTTGGTTTGGTAGCCAAGTACTCACTGCCGTGCAACGTTATGGCGGCGAGCTGATTGATTGGACAGGCGATGGACAGAACCTTGCAGTGCCACTACCACAGAGCAACGCGCGTTTCTCACGTGAGCAGCGGGCTGATTTTGGTAATGATACACTCGTTCCACTGCTTAGCGAACTCGTTGATATCGCTCAAGCACAGGATGAGTATACGGTTCGACTGACCGCTGGTTTTGGCCGACTCGACAATGTTCCTGGTGGAAAAATGAGTCCAGCGCTCTTTGGTATGACGAAATTGTCCAAGCGTCAGCCACGCGACCGACTATCAATTGCCCTCACTGATGACACCTACGATATGCTCGCTCCTACCCTGCCTGACACATTGCGGCATTATCTGCACCGCGATTAAGCTTTCTTGCGGGCTGATTTTTTATCTTCCTTGCTTTTTTGGAGTAATTTATTTTTGAGTGTCAGCACCACATCCGCCTCTTTAGCCAGCTGTTTACTGTGGGTGACGACGATGACGCATTTGTCGTTTTCATGGGCGGCCCGGCGCAGGATATCGATGATGTCAGCGGCGGTAGTTTCGTCCAGGTTGCCAGTCGGCTCGTCTGCCAAGACGATCGGCGCATGCGAGACGAGGGCTCGGCCGATCGCTACGCGTTGTTGCTGTCCGCCAGAAAGTTTCATGACATTGCGGTGAATGTGATCGTCGTCCAGGCCCATGGTGTGCAGTGTTTCGTTGGTGGCTTTAGGATTAACTAACTTCAAGTTTTCTAGTGGCGTCAGATAATCGATCAGGTTATAATTCTGAAACACCAGCGATATATTGTGTTTACGATGGTGCGAGTAACCCTGCTCAGCGATGTCTTCATCGTCGAACAAAATCTGCCCGCCGGTCGGCGTGTCTAGCCCGGCTAGTAGCCCCAGCAGGGTCGATTTACCAGCACCAGAACTGCCGACGATGGCGTAAAACTTGCCTTTTTCAAATTGATAATTGATGCCGTTGAGCACATTGCTAGTGCCGTCGGCGTA
>CAUTLS010000021.1:0-11879 GCA_963539345.1 uncultured Candidatus Saccharibacteria bacterium | reverse complement strand
CGAACCTGCGACCCCTTGGTTCGAAGCCAAGTACTCTAATCCGCTGAGCTACGGGTGCATACCGAGTTAAATTATACCATACTTATCATTTGATGAAAATGACACAGTATATCAAGGGTGGTATAATATCACCATATGAATATTTCCACAGACATTTCTCTCAAACAATACACCACCATGCAGGTGGGTGGTAACACACACTTTTTGACAGAAGTCACGGCAGTGGAGGAGGTTCCACAGATATATCATGATGCTCAGTCGCGGCAGCTACCGGTTTTTGTGTTGGGTGGCGGCAGTAATGTGATCGCCAAAGACGAGGGTTTTGAAGGCATTGTGCTGCTCAATCGTATCAAGGGCTTTGAGGTTATGTCAGAAGATGAGGAATCAGTAACGCTCAAAATTGGCGCCGGTGAAGTTTGGGACGAAGTAGTAGCGCGAACGGTAGACATGGGTCTGAGCGGCATTGAAGCGATGTCTGCCATCCCCGGCACGGCTGGAGCTGCGCCAGTACAGAACGTTGGCGCGTATGGGCAGGAGATAGCAGATACGTTAGTGGAAGTTGAGGCGTATGATTCAGCTACAGACGCCATGGTTGTGTTGCCTGCTGAGGCATGTCATTTTTCTTACCGCCACAGTATTTTCCGTGGCTCGCAGATGGGTCGCTATTGCATCACGGCTATCACCATTCGTTTGTCGCGCCGCGCTCCACAGCCGCCGTTTTACGCTGGCTTGCAGCGATACCTCGACGAACATTACATCACTGATTACACGGTAGCGGCTATTCGCCAGGCGGTAATTGCCATTCGACACGATAAATTGCCCGATCCAACCGTGACACCCAACAGTGGGTCATTCTTTAAGAACGCCATGGTTGATCAGGAAACACTGGACGCGATTCGGCAAACTCACCCTGATGTGCCAAACTACGCCATGCCAGATGGGACCTATAAAATTCCGACTGGTTGGCTGATCGATCAAGCAGGCTTCCGTGGCAAAGAGCTTCACAACATGAAAATTCATGACAAAAACGCGTTAGTACTGACCAATCCTCATGCCGCAACCTATCATGACCTCGAATCTGCTCGCCAAGCCATCATCCAGGCGGTGTATGACCAATTTCATGTCCGTATCGAGCAAGAACCATTAGAATTATAGGCTTGCACTGACGACCATTTCTGGTTATGCTTATACTATGAGTCGACGAACTGGTTTCACGGTTGTGGAAGTGATTATCGTGATGGCTATCATGGCTATTTTGCTGGCCATCGGTACCGTTAGCTTTCGGTCATATCAAGTTTCAACTCGTGACAAAACGCGTGAGGGTGATATCACGACCATTCAAAATTATCTAGAATCATTATATCCTCGCGAACTGCGCGACTCGTCAAACAATATCATCAAATCGGCTGGTAGCTATCCAGCGCATGCGGTCAATGGGGCGGGCGGTAGCGCCATGACTGACGCACTTTTCGATCAAATATTTTCCGAACTACCAGATGCTGCAAAGAAGGGTCCGCTGCCAGGAGAGAAATTTGTCTCCGCTGGTGTTTTGCAGTATGGATCACACTCGACCCCACTAAATCGCTCAATGCTGATGTCGTATACGAGCGACTACAATACTCATAAACCATCAGGTTACGCCAACGGTGCGTACGCGTATTTTGCCATCAACCGTTCAGGCAACCGCTGCATCACACTGACTGACGAATGCCAGGGCTACATCATCATGTATCATCTCGAGGGTCAACCTAATGAATGGAAAGTAGTGGAGAAGAATCGGTGATGAGAAAAGGTTTTACCGTCGTTGAACTGATGATTACGTTGTTTGTTGCATCACTTTTTATCATCAGTGGCTATCAGCTGTACCAGGTAGTGGTGTTTCGCGGTAGTGATGCCCGCAAATTGTCGGAGGCCAGCACTTTGGCATACGAAGTACTGCGGTCTGAAGGCACCTATCAAGAGATATCGCAACTCTGCTTTGGTTCATCTCACCCTGAACAGACCATCACTCGTAACAATGCGCTGCTCGGAACGGTAAATATCACGCTCAAGCGTTGCCGTGTTCAGCCAAATGTTGGGGTGATGCGCGTGACGGCTACTGCCAAGTATGACAATCCAGCAAAGGAAGTTTCTCATGCGGTCTATGTCTCACAGTAAGTCTCAGCGCGGTTTCACGCTGGTGGAGATGTTGGTGATATCGCCGTTGGTGATCATCATTTTGGCGGGTATCGTTGGTATCGTTATCAGTTTGACGACGGAGTCCATGCGCACGACTGCTCGTTCTCAGCTGCAAAACGAAGTGCAGGCGGTGCTGGATCGTATGGAAGAAGATGTGCGTACTAGTCTGGTTATCAATCCTGATTCATCATTTGCGCTAAGTACCAATAATTTTGTCACCAACAAAAACCCACTAGCAACCGACCGGCGACTGGTCAAAAAGGACTGTTCAGTGGCGAGCGCTGGGCTCCTGCTCGAAGAAGCCTTGTCATACAACCTGGAGTATTCAGTCTCCGGCTCAAAGCTCATGAGAAAAGTCTCCATGAATGCATGTCAAACGTCGCCAAATACTTGGCAGCGTCCAAAGACAGAAACCGTGATGTCGTCAAATTCTGCAACTGATTTACAGATTGATTATATCAATATTTCCAGTTCTGAACCGAGTGCTGTCAGGATCAAATTGACCGCTAAACGTCAAGTTGCAGGTAGCGAAATCAGCTACACTGGCATCATGTATGCCCGGTCACTCAACGCACAATGATAAAACGCTTGTGTTTTTAAAACTGCTCTGATACAATCAAAATTGTTAATAACTTAACCAAAAAATAGGGGGCAAATCAGAAATGATTTCTTCAAACAAAACTAAAGGTTTCACACTTGTTGAGCTTTTGATCGTGATCGTTGTTATCGCGATTTTGGCAGCAATCTCAATCGTTGCCTACAACGGTGTAACACAAAAAGCACGTGACGACGAACGTCAATCAAACGCACGCAACCTCGTCAACGCAGCAGCATCTTTCAACTCTAGTGCAGAGGACGACAAGTGGCCTACTGTTTCTGAGGTAGGTGGCTACAGTACTATTAAGGTTCCAGCTACAGTTATCAGCGCGACTGACGGTACTGCACCAACACCATCTAACAAGAACCACTATGGCTACGAGTTCTGCAAAGACGGTGGTGTAACAACAAACCAGTCTGAAGCAACCGGTGTGAAGGTTAAATACTGGAAAGACGTTGATGCTGGTACTGACCACGTGAAAGAGATTACAACTGGTAAATGTAACTAGTTTTAACTTAGCAATACGCCAATAATAAAATACCTCAGGTATAGCCTGAGGTATTTTATTAAGCCTTAGGTTTATTGCCTAGCTTTAGTGTAAGGAAGCGGAAAGCTCTTTGCTAAAGACCCAGTTTTTTGTTTGAGTTCAGCATGGATATTTGGGTCATCGGTTCGAATTGCTGCAATGATCAGCTCAGTAATCTGCTTGATCTCCGCTTCTGTCATGCCGCGTGTCGTCACTGCTGGTGTGCCCAGCCGCAAACCGCTTGGGCGGAAAGGCGGCAGGGTGTCGTTCGGGATGGCGTTGGCGTTGGCGGTGATGCCGCTGGCCTCCAGCCGCTCCTGAGCGGTTTTGCCGTCAATACCGAAGCTGCCATACACATCTGCCAGCACCAAGTGGTTACTGGTGCCACCTGTTACCAATTTCAAGCCGCCGCGTTTCAATTCATCTGCCAGCACGGCCGCATTCTTTACGATTTGCTGGGCGTATGCTGCAAACTCTGGACGTAACGCCTCGCCGAAAGCTACCGCTTTGGCGGCGATGGTGTGCATGTGCGGACCACCTTGAGTGCCAGGGAAGACCGCCCGGTCGATGAGTGTTGGCAAGTTTTCCAAAGTTTTTTCTGGTCGCTTCAAAGGATTGCCGACCACACCTTTTGATAAAATCAAGCCACCGCGTGGGCCGCGCAAGGTTTTGTGCGTGGTAGTGGTGATAACATGAAAGCCGTAGTCAAACGGATTTTTGGCTTGACCACCGACGATTAGTCCAGCAATGTGCGCCATATCCGCCATCAGCATGGCACCGACTTCGCGTCCAATCTCGGCAAACTTGGCATAATCCAGCTCCCGTGGATAAGCCGAAAAGCCTGCTAAGATGATTTTTGGCCGATGTTTCAGTGCCAACTCGCGAATTGCTTCATAGTCAATCTCACCCGTCTCGACATCTTTGATGCCGTAGCGGACAAAGTTATACTCGCGGGCTGAGCGGGTGACTAGTGCACCGTGGGTCAGGTGTCCGCCGTGCGCCAAATCCATCGCCAGGATGGTGTCGCCAGGCTCACACCACGCATAATACACCGCCTCATTGGCCTGGGCGCCGGAGTGTGGCTGAACATTGGCGTGGTCAGCGCCAAATAGTTGCTTGGCACGGTCAATCGCCAACTGCTCAATTTGATCGGTATTATGCTGTCCGCCATAGTAGCGCCGGCCAGGGTAGCCCTCAGAATATTTGTTGGTAAATACGCTACCGAGTGCCTTGAGCACGTCTGGTGAAACGTAGTTTTCGCTGGGGATGAGCTCCAGTCCCGTTTGCTGTCGCTCAATTTCCGCAGTGATGAGTCGTTCAATTGCTTGATCTTTCATGTCAATTTCTCCTATATGACCTCATTATACCATTTGTACTATTATATCATTTGTGATATACTGCCGGCATGAATACAGATCGATACATCCAAAAGATCGGTACGCTCATTGCGGAAAATCGTCAACGAAAAAATCTGACGCAGGCCCAATTAGCTGATGCTTTGGGAACGTCTCAGAGTGCAATCAATCGTATTGAAAGCGGTAAACAAAATCTCAGTCTTGAAATGTTGTCGCGCATCTCGGAGGTATTGAGCCATAACATTATGTTGCTTAACAAAACCGGCAAGATTAATTTCCGTGTCTCGGGTGGACACAAACTATCTGGTAGTATCGACGTCAAAACGAGTAAAAATGCTGCAGTGGCTTTGTTGTGTGCTAGTTTACTCAACAAAGGTAAAACGACACTGAGGCGGGTGTCGCGCATCGAAGAAGTTAACCGCATCATCGAAGTGCTTAATTCCATCGGTGTCAAAACACGGTGGCTCGAAGGCAATGACTTGGAGATCACGCCGCCAGCTCGGCTGAGGCTAGAAGACATGGACATTGCCGCTGCCAAGCGTACCCGCACTGTACTGATGTTTCTCGGTCCACTGCTGCATCAATACCATGACTTTCGGTTGCCATTTGCCGGTGGCTGTAACCTCGGTAAGCGCACCGTAGAGCCTCATCTGTCGGGTCTGAAGCATTTTGGGATGCAAGTTGAGGCGGAACCAGACAGTTATCACGCGACGGTTGATGTCACGACGGGTGATCACACTATTGTCCTGACTGAACGTGGTGACACGGTGACTGAAAACCTCATCATGGCAGCGGCACTGTCACCAACCAAGACCATCATCCGCAACGCCAGCCCAAACTACATGGTGCAGGACGTTTGTTTCTACTTGGAAAAATTAGGTGTGAAAATAGAAGGTATTGGTACCACTACCTTGACTATCACAGGTAAAAAATCGATCAACCAACCTGTTGAATACGCGCCGTCTGAAGACCCGATCGAGGCTATGAGCTTCATCGCGGCGGCCGTGGTGACTGATTCGGAGATTACAGTGCGCCGAGCGCCAATTGAGTTTTTGGAAATTGAGCTAGCGACACTGGCTGAGATGGGTCTGCAGTACGAACTGAGCGACGAATACCCAGCCAACAATGGCCGCACTCGTTTAGTGGACATCGCGCTGAAACACTCCAAGCTGGTTGCGCCAAAAGACAAAATTCACGCATTGCCATTTCCAGGGATTAACATGGATAATTTGCCGTTCTTAGGGCTCATCGCTACCATGGCTGAGGGTAGGACCTTGGTACATGACTGGAGCTATGAAAATCGAGCGATTTATTTCACTGAACTAAGCAAGTTAAACGCGCACATTGAGCTGGTCGATCCGCACCGAGTATATATCAGCGGTCCGACCAATTGGAAACCAGCCGACGTCATTGCGCCACCAGCGCTCCGACCAAGTGTTGTCGTCTTTTTGGCAATGTTGGCAGCGCCAGGTCAATCAACCTTGCGCGACGTATACTCCATCAACCGTGGCTATGAAGACCTGGCTCAGCGCCTGAACCGCTTGGGTGCGCAAGTTGAAGTCATCAACGAATAACATCACCGCTTTGGGAACAAAAAGTGGAGATAGTCTTTCATCATGCGTGCGCCAGAGATGATCGGCAGGTACGCTTTGAGTTGGCGATGAGTTAATTTTTCCAGCAATGAATCATTTTGCATGATACGGGCAGCTTTGTGCATGTTGAGATACAGCGAACGAACTTCTTCGTCGTAGTTTTTGCCGCTAACTTCTAAGCAGGCGATTGGCTTGATGTCCGCCACGCCACCGTCGCTGGTGGAAATGAGCAATTTGAGATTGGCAATATCTTTTTCCCATGAGGTACCGCAGGCTTCCCAGCCGACTTCTGGCACGTTGATGGCGATGTTTGAACCAACTGCCAGTGCGCGCCCCAGCTCTTCATCATAATCTTGGATGTAGTGAACGCGCTCTTTTAAGATTGGGTCAGCGTCTACTAATTGTAAAATCTCAAGCAGTCGTTGATACATCACGGTGTCACCTTGGTGAACTTTTCCCGCCAAGATATAATGCGCATTATAATCCACCAAAATCTGTCGCAGAGCCTTTGGGTTAGTAAACGGCATGTATGGCCGCTTATAGTTAGCAAAGCGCCGTTTAAAGTCAAACAACAATGCATTCTCTGGTATTTGTACAGGGTGATTGTACTGGTCTTTACGGTGTTCTAGCACACGGTTTAAGGCGGCACGCCCAGCGCGGTGCATGGCACGGAGGTCTGACGCGGTCAAGGTATCGATCTTGGCATGAAAATTATCTGTTGGCAATCCAAATTTATCGATAATCCCGCTTTCAGTGTAGAGCTGCATGATTTCCGGTAGCACCCATGTTTCCAGGTCGATGCCGTTGGTGATGGCGTGGAATTTGACTTTGTCGTTGTTGCGGTCGCGGAAATTTGCCACTCGTGCGTGCAGTTTGCTGACACCATTTTTGGCTTCAGTCAGCTCAATTGCCAACAAGTTCGGCCGCAAGCGATCGTTACGAAATTGCTCCATCAGCCAGCAGCGCACCGCGTTACTTTTGATATTTGGTAGCACCAATTTCTCAAACTGTGAGCGGTGAAATTCTGGTTCAGCCGCCTGGAGCAGGGTGTGGTTGGTGTAGAGCGTATGTTTGCGTACGTAAACGATTGCTTCATACAGATTCATGCCGTTGGCGCATAATTCATCCAGCCGGGCCAATGCCGCAAAAATGGTTGCGGTTTCGTTGAGTTGGATGACGGCTGGTTTGATGCCGAGTAGTTTCAGGGCTTTATAGCCGCCGAACCCAAGCGCGACTTCTTGATATAGCCGGTGATCACCCGAGCCTTCACCTTCGTACAACTGTCCAAAGTTTGGCTCTGAGATGGTGACAAATTGCGTTGAGCCGAGTACCTTTTTGAAAATACTCAAACTGGCATCAGGAAACCCACGTGAACTGATGGACACGTCGTCAATGTACTCAAAACCATAGTCTTGTGGTGAGACAGTTTCTGAAAACTCTTCCTGCGCTAGGTTGGTAATTTTTTGGTGCGATTCACTACGGTAAAATGGTGTCACTACCACAAAGGGCACGTCTAATTTTTCGGCCACCCGCCGTGTGTCCGCTGCCAGCACGCCCAAACCACCGCCACCTTTGATGCCGTTGGCTTTGTCATAAATCTCCATTGTCCAGTAGATGTACGGCCTGGAGTCAGACAGTTGATGCGTCAAACTACTGCGTTCAATGATGTCATAAAACTCAGAGGCATCTTCGATGTCGTGTGGTCGGTATTTTGGTTTTTCTGTGTAAAAATATGGATCCATGATGCCCTTTATGGATGGGAATTATCTTAAAATTGGTGCGGGTGCGGAGAATCGAACTCCGATCTCAAGTTTGGAAAACTTGCATACTAACCGCTGTACTACACCCGCAAGCTTGTATTATTGTAGCAGAAAGATGCTATAATGTGAATACGCCCTGATAGCTCAGCTGGATAGAGCAGAGGACTTCTAAGCCTAAGGTCGTAGGTTCGAATCCTACTCGGGGCGCCATAGGATTACGAGTATCAAATATGGATGCGAGTCGAAAACCACGCATGTCTCGAGAAATGATGATGAGACTATCTGATCCTCGACGAGGGTCGATTGACGGTTTTACGGCGTATGGACGCACAGGGCGAAGCATCAACAGAAAACATCGGGCAAATTCAGATCGCCAATACATCAATAATTATCAAAGCTCTGCCATGGCTAGCTGCCATGGGCATGTGCGTCGCTTTGGCATGGAATTGGGGGTTGTAGCTTCGGGGTATGATCATAAATCCAAGCAGTCGGCAGAGCAGAATCTTTCAAACAGAAAACCGCATACTGCCAAGACTGAAACAGATAGGCCAAATCGGCAGTCTTCAAACGCCAATGCTCGCCCGATGGGACTCAACAGACCAAGGTCATCATTTCACGAACCACCTTCCCGTCGGTATAACCCATATGGATAAGGCAAAATAAAATCCTCACACGCGTGTGAGGTTATTTTGGAGGGCCAGGAGGGGTTCGAACCCTCGACACCCTGCTTAAGAGGCAGGTGCTCTAACCAGCTGAGCTACTGGCCCATACGTGTGATTTTAGCACATATTATGCCACAAATCAATGCTTGGGGCGAATGATGGGGGTCGAACCCACGGCCTCCGGAGCCACAATCCAGCGCTCTAACCAACTGAGCTACATCCGCCATGCGCAAGCTTCTAGCATTATACCATAGCTGATACCTGTACTCAAGCAGGTTCATTTGGTAGAATGATAGAGATGAAAATACTGACTGGTACAGATTTGGCAAGTTTTATCAAAGAGCGTCAAGCCAAGCAAGTCCGGGCACTACGTCAAGCCTGGCATATTCAGCCGCGTCTGGCAATTGTCACCAATACTGACAATCCAGTGATTGAAACCTACATGCGTTTGAAGCGTAACTATGGCGCGGATATTCTGATCGATACAGAAATCCATCACGTAGAGGATGTGTTGGCAACGGTGCGGCAGCTGAATGCGCGAGAAGATGTGCAGGGGATCATCGTCCAATTGCCGTTGAAAGATCCAACTCAGACGGACGAAATATTAGCTGCGGTCGCGCCAGAAAAAGACGTTGATGGACTGAATCCTCGTTCGTCGTTTGAGGCGGCGACGCCAACGGCTATCAATTGGTTGTTGTCAGGGCATGGCATTGACCTTTCCAAAAAAAGCATTGCTGTGGTTGGGCACGGGCGACTGGTGGGCGCGCCATTGGTGGACATGTGGCAGCGGTCTGGTTTGGAACCGGTGGTATTTGACATGGGAGATGATCTGGCAGAGTTGGTGAACTTTGGGGTAATCGTCACCGCCACGGGCAGTCCCGGTATTATTTCGTCTGACATGGTGCAGCCCGGTGCCATCGTGGTAGATGCCGGCACTGCGTCTGACAAGGGTAAAATAGTTGGCGATGTTGCCAGCGAAGTGCGTGACCGGCAGGACGTATCAATCACGCCCGAAAAAGGCGGCGTTGGACCGCTAACGGTGGCGGCGCTGTTTGATAATTTGATCAATGCTTGCCTGGCTATTGCCAATCGGCAAAAACAGAACTAGCCAGCCTAGCCGATGACGTCTTTGACTTTGCTGACCACTTGGCGTGGCGTCAAGTTCGCTTTGACGATGTAGCTGTGAATGTTGAGATCTCGCAGTTCATCGGGCGCTTCTTCTTCGCTCAGGTTAGTTAGGACGATGACTGGCACAGTTTCACCCCACGTGTGCGAACGAATTTTTCTCAAGGCAGTCAGCCCGTCCATCTCCGGCATTTGTAAATCAAGTAAAATGATATCTGGGGTAAATTTCTCAACTAATTCGACGCCCACTTTGCCATCGGCTGCGAGTCGTACATCAAAATCATCAGCCTCAAATTTCATGCGGTACATCTGGCTAATAGCTGGATCATCTTCGATAATGGCAATTTTCTTCATAGGCTCATTATAGCATAGATATCTGGACGAGAAGGCCTAAATCGCTTATATTTATATGCATGGATAGAGACTATGGGCAATCTCTGAAAAAAGCGACTTATGTGTTGAAGACCAGTCGCATGCGCAAGCAAGAATTTTTTGCTGAGATGGGCATGTTGTTACTGCGCAGCACTGATTTGGACGTATTTTTAAAGCGCATGAAATGTTTTTTGCGGCGGTCATTTCAGGCGGAATCCGTGACGCTAGCGGTAAAAATTGGTGACAATTTTAGGCTAGAAAGTACCAGCAAACGAGTTCTTCCGGCGATTGACGTGGCACGATTGACAAAGCACATCCATCGGCACTATCGCTACAACGAAGTGGTGCTCGTCAAAGATTTGGCGGATGAATCATTGCAGCAAAGTTTGGCGATGTACCACATTGAAGTCATCTTGCCGCTAGCCATGGACCACGAATGTGTTGGTTGTGTGTTGTTTGGCAGACGAGCCAAGCGCTACACGCGGCGAGATATTTCCCTCCTGGAAACCATGAGTGGCGAATTGGTGGTGGCAGTCAAAAACTCACTCGCCATGGCTGAAGTACGGCAGCTTAACGAGACGCTGCAACAGAAAATCATCGATGCAACGAGGGAACTCAGGATTAGCAACCGCCAACTACAACGACTGGATGCTGCCAAAGACGAATTCATCTCTATGGCGTCACACCAGCTGCGAACTCCACTCACCAGCATCAAGGGTTATTTGGATATGATGTTAGAGGGTGACCTGGGGCCGATCAACGCGACGCAGCGCACTGTATTGACCGAAGCCTTTGGTTCAAGCGAGAGAATGGTGCAGCTCATCGGTGACTTTTTGAGTGTATCCAGGCTGCAAACGGGCAAATTCGTCATCAACCGTCAAGCAACTGACTTGGCGCAACTGGTCAAGGACGAGGTTGCATTCCTAAAAACCATGTCCAAACAGCGACATGTCAAAATAGCAGTAGACATCGACAAAGACATCCCACAGCCCATGGTGGATGGTGAAAAATTGCGACAGGTGATGATGAACATGATTGAAAATGCACTGTACTACTCAAAACCCGACACGACCATCAAAGTGAAGCTGACCAAAGACGGTGGCGACGTGGTGTTCACCGTCAAAGACACTGGTATCGGCGTTCCTGACGCGGAGCAAGCAAATTTGTTCAGTAAGTTTTTCCGCGGCTCAAACGCCCGCAAAAAACGCCCAGATGGTACGGGGATCGGGCTGTTTTTGGCGCGCAAGGTTGTCCTGGCGCACGGCGGTCAGATGGTATTTGAATCAAAAGAGAGTAAAGGCAGCACCTTTGGGTTTCGTCTGCCGGTGAAGTAGACGGCATCAGAATAGGCTCATGACGCCCGAAACAATGATGATGAGCGCAACGATGATGATGGCGACAGTACGTGCAATGCTGAGCTGTCGTTGGTGATCATGACGCCACTGGCCAAACCGTGAACGGTTGACTGCACTAACGCGAGTGATTGATGGTCGCTTGGTGGCAGCATCAATACCAGTGTACTTTTTGTTGCGCTTCTTCTTTTGCTTTGCCATGGATATTATTATATAAGAAACGACGCCAAATGAGAAATGGGGCGGAAAATTGCGCCAGTCACCTGTAGACAACTGACTGATAATTTGCTATAATTCGTGACGTTGGCCTTATCGTCTAACGGTTAGGACACCAGGTTTTCATCCTGGCAATCCGGGTT
>CAUTLS010000020.1:0-13983 GCA_963539345.1 uncultured Candidatus Saccharibacteria bacterium | reverse complement strand
AGGTGGCTGATGAGTTGGCGCTAGAGCTGATAGCGGTAGCGGCTGAGCCATTTGCGGTCAGTAGAAGCGTGCTGGGGACAGATGCCAATAGTTCATTCACTGCAATTTTAGCAGACGTTGGTGGTGGAACGACCGACATTGCCGTGGTCAATGACGGTGGCGTGGAAGGCACCAGAATGTTTGGCATCGGTGGTCGCAGTTTCACTAGGACAATTGCTACGGAGCTTGATCTCAGTTATAAAGATGCTGAAAAACTCAAACTCAATCTCGGTCACGAGTACGTCAAGCCGTCGGTCAAGAAGCGGCTTGATAGCGCGATTGATAAGACGCTTGAGGTGTGGTTGTCTGGGGTAGAATTGGCGTTGAGCGAATTTGATAGTGTTGATCATTTGCCGAATAGGATTTTACTGTGTGGTGGAGGCGCCAGCTTGGAAAAATTGGTTGACGCCCTGGGTAATGAACCATGGTACAAAGAGCTACCATTTACGAAAAAACCAGTGGTGCAGCGCATCAAACCGTCCGAGGTGGTTGGTATTACTGATACAACAGGTGATATCACCGACCACACATTTGTAACTGCTATGGGCTTGCTGCGCGTAGGATATGATACAATGGTAAGTGGCCAAGATGCTAATGGCTTAATGGATAAAATTAATCGATTACTTAAAATATAAATGAACAAAGACGTTATCTATATCGATGTTGAAGACGATATCACCAACATCGTCAGCAAGATAAAAGATTCAAAGGCGCGTATCGTTGCATTGGTGCCTCCTAAACGGGTTGGTATATTGCAGAGCGCGGTCAATATGAGATTGTTAAATCGTGCGGCGGAGAATGCCGAGAAGCGCATCGTGTTGATCACCGGTGACCAGGCGCTCAGTGGTTTGGCAGCCGCAGCCCGCATCCCAGTGGCCAAGACATTGCAGTCTCGCCCAGAGATTGCGGAAATTCCAGCCATCGATATTGATGATGGCGATGATGTGATTGACGGTAGTGAAATACCAGTTGGCGAATTGGCGGACAGGGCGACACCGAAAGCGCGAAATAAGGCAGACGATGCCATTGATGCAGCCATAGCCGAGGACGAAAAGCCATCAAAACCAGTAAAACCAGCTAAGCCAGCAGGCAAAGGCAAGCCAAAAGTCCCAGATTTTAATGTTTTCCGCAAAAAATTAGTCTTGATTGGCGGCGGCATCGTTCTATTTGTTCTGTTCATGGTTTGGGCGATTTGGTTTGCGCCACATGCTACAGTCGTGATTACAGCCAAAACGACCACCTCTACCGTTGATAAATCAGTCACATTAAAGCAAGATGGCAAAGTTGATGCTGCTAACAACACCATTAAGTCATTGCGCCAAGAGCAAAAGAAAGAGCTCTCTGTTGATTTTACTCCTACGGGTAAGAAGAAAGTTGGTGAAAAAGCAAGTGGTACGATGCACCTTGTTCGAACATCGGTATCAAGCTTGACGCTAACAATTCCGGCTGGAACGTCCTTCTCGTCGGGCGATTATACGTTTGTCAGCACAGAGCCAGCCAGCTTGTCGGGCACCTCAATTGGTCCTGGCGGTGTCATCCAATCGGTGGCAACCGTCAAGGTGCAAGCAACTCAGGTTGGTAGTGAATACAATCTATCGTCACGAAGCTACTCTTCAAATGTGAGCGGCTTTTCGGCGGCGGGCACCGCAATGAGTGGCGGCTCGAGTCGGGAAGTGACTGTGGTGTCGGCTGATGATGTTGCCAAAGCTAAAGTTAAGCTTGACGCCCAAAAAGATACTTCACTGCAATCAGCAGTCAAGGCACTCTTCCCATCTTCAAGCATCGTCATCAATGAAAGCTACCAAGAGGCTCGCTCAAACCCTACTCCTTCAGTGGCGGTTGACCATGAAGCCAGCGGTACAGTTCAGTTGAAAACAACAGTGACAGCCAGCATGCAGGGTATTGATCGCTCTGATATGAAACAATTTTTAGAGGACACGCTCAAGAAAGAAATTGGCAGCAAGAAAAACCAAAAGATCTATAATGATGGGTCAAATGAGGTAAAATTTGCGCAATACAGTGAGCGCAACAATGCCGTGCAGGTTCGATTAACGGCCAACGCAAAGATTGGCCCAGAAATTGATGAACATAAAGTCAAAGAACAGGTCAAGGGCCGAAACTATGGTGATGTTCAGTCGAGCCTCGAATCAATCGAAGGCGTGCAAGATGTTGACACGAAATTCTCACCGTTTTGGGTACGCACCGTGCCAAATAATGACAAACATATTAGTATAGAATTTAAATTGGATAATGGCCGGTAAGAATTTGCTGGCACTAGACGTCGGTGAACGACGAATTGGTTTGGCTATGGCTGATACCTCAGTCAGAATTGCTGTGCCGTTTGGTTGGTTGGAGAATAACGATGAGATTTTTACCAAACTGGCGGAAACAGTATTACGTCATGATATTGATATCATCGTTGTCGGCTATCCGCGCAATCAGTCGGGCGAACCAACCAAACAGACAGCTTTTGTAGAGCAGTTTGTTGATGGTTTTTCTGAGATTGAGCTTGATGCTGAGCTGGTTTATCAAGATGAGTCGCTCAGTAGCGTTGAAGCTGAACGTCGGTTAGGTCGCGTTAAAGATAAAGGTGAGATTGACGCTGAGGCTGCCAGCATCATTTTGCAGGATTATTTGGAGGTACACTATGCAGATTCGTAAGTCGAGAAAATGGATGATTGTGGTAGCTGGCTTGGTGGCAGTGCTCGGTTTATCTGCTGCGGCTGGAGCTGGTTGGTATATACACAATCTTTCGGCGGTAAACGCAGGCGACCAGACAGTAACGCGGGTCAATATCACCAGCGGCATGACAGCCTCTCAGGTGGCATCTGCTCTGGAAGAAAAGAAACTTATCCGCAGTCGGTATGCATTTTTGGGCTATATCAAATTGAAGCGAATTGATGCTCGTTTTAACGTCGGCGTGTATGCTGTTAAGCCATCGCAGTCAACACCTGAGATCATCAAACATCTGATCGACGGTCAATCTGATGAGGTGGCTGTTCGCTTCTACCCTGACGGTACGTTACGCGGAAAAGATTACCGCTCAGTCGAAAGCGCTCTCAAAAAAGCTGGATATAACGACGCCGATATTGAATCCGCCTTTAAGGCTGACTACGATAGCTATGTATTCAAATCACGGCCAACAGGCGCTGACCTGGAGGGTTTTGTCTATGGCGATACGTATTTCATGAGTGGTGATGCAACCGCCAAATCAGCAATTCAGCGTGCATTAGCAGAGTTTGATCAAGTAGCCAGAAAAAATAATTTGGAAGAAAAGTTCAAAAAACGCGGATTGACGCTCTATCAGGGTATAACGCTCGCTTCCATCGTTCAGAAAGAGTCAATCGGCTGCGGTGTAGGTACCGAAGTCTGTGAAGATCAGCGAAAGATCGCTAGCGTATTTTATAACAGGATGAAAGCCGGTATGAACTTAGGGTCGGATGTGACCTATCAGTATGCTGCTGACAAGATGGGTGTCACTCGTGATACGCAGCTTGACTCCCCATACAATACTCGCGTGCACAAAGGGTTGCCGCCGGGACCGATAGCTACTCCTGGGCTAAGTGCACTGAACGCGGTTGCCGACCCGGCACAGACAGATTACCTCTTTTTCCTCAGTGGCGATGATAATGTAACCTATTTTGCTAAAACAGATGCCGAGCACACTGCTAATACCAAGGCGCATTGTCATCAAAAATGTCAGCAATCTTGACAAAATGTATTTTCTAAAAATGTTTTGACTTAAATGTCAATATAGACTATAATAGATGTCAGCTTAACCATGAACAGTTAACTTTGTTTTGGCTGTCTGAGGTTGAGCCTACCAAAACGGTCGTACGGATACAGCACAAAACTAATCGTTTATGAAATATCACTAATTATTAGGTCGACAACGTATCCTGTTCTATTGCGAGAAGAAAGACTCATTATGGTAGTAGCACTGGCGGTAACGTCAATGCAGGAGAACGATTATTCGTAACACATCAAAGACTCGACAGAGTCGTCTAGCGCGAGTACGGTCAGCTTCTATCTATGTAGCCCTATTTGCACTTATTGTTTCATTTTTGACTATTAATAATTATCATCAGGGGACCGGGGTTACTGGAGTGGAGGTTTCTGCCCAAGAGTCTCAGGTTGCTAACCCAAATCCAAAGTCTACAACCACAAGTAAGGAAAAAATGTCAGTCGATCAATTAGAGGTGGCTGACGCTGTCGCTAGTTTAGCAGAGGCTACTGATTTACCATCTGCTGGTGACTTGCGCGAAGCAACTACTTCTTTGCAAATTCAGAAGCAGTTAGCTCAAACTGACGCAGAGGTTATCTCTAAGCCGCAGCTTATCCAACCGGAAACGTCGTCTCAGCGTGGTATTACTGAATATGTTACTAAGCCGGGTGATGATTTAGCTAAAATTGCTGCTAAATTCAAAATCTCAGCCCAGACACTGCGTTGGGCAAACAATATGACCTCTGACGCTGTTGAACCGGGTAGGACACTGTTGGTACCACAAGTTGATGGTGTGGTTTACACTGTTAAGGAAGGTGATACCATCGCGGCTATCGCTGCAAAGTATAAGGTTGATGCTGAGCGAGTCTTATTGTACAACTCACTAGATCGCGTGGCACAGCCAACGGTCAATACGCGCATCGTCTTGCCTGGTGGTGAACTGCCAGAAAATGAGCGCCCAGGGTATGTCGCACCGCGCGGTGGACGAAGCAGTAATAGTCATTCTGGTTATAGTGGCGTGAGCTACGGCAATGTTGCTGCATCTGTTGGTAACCGATACGCACCAGGTAACTGTACGTGGTACTCATATGAGCGACGCTTGGCACTTGGTCGTCCAATCGGTAGCTTCTGGGGTAACGCCAATACCTGGGCAGCAAGTGCGCGCGCTGCTGGCTTTACGGTCAATAAGACACCAGCTCCGGGTGCTATCTTCCAGAGCTCAGGTGGCTATTACGGACACGTTGGAATCGTTGACAGGGTTGAGAACGGTCGGGTGTTCGTCAGCGACATGAACTTTGCTGGGTATAACGTCATTACCCATCGTGAATTGACCAACCCAGGTGCTTACAACTACATCCATTAATATAAGTATTGAGATAATCACAAACGCTCCTGTATATTCAGGGGCGTTTTGTTATAATAAAGATATGTTTGTAGATACAGCGAAAGTGTTAGTACGAGCTGGCAAGGGCGGTAACGGCGCAGTCAGTTTTCGACATGAGAAATATGTTGACAAGGGTGGCCCTGATGGTGGTGATGGCGGCCGTGGCGGTGATGTGGTGTTTTTGGCGACCAAAGACCTGAATACACTCCTCAACTTTCGGTATAAGCCGGAACTGAAAGCAGAACATGGCGGTGATGGCAGTAAGCGCAACAAGCGCGGCAGAAGTGGTTCGCCACTGGTTGTCAAAGTGCCGATGGGTACGTTGGTCAAGCGTGACGGCAAGGTGGTGGCAGACTTGACGGCAGATCAGCAACAAGCAGTTGTTGCCCGCGGTGGTGACGGTGGTTTTGGTAATGCACACTTTACCTCCAGTACGCGCCAAGCGCCGAAGATTGCTGAACTTGGTGAGGCGGGTGAAGAATTTGAAGCGGAGCTGGAGTTGAAATTATTGGCCGACGTCGGTTTGGTTGGCTTCCCTAACACTGGTAAATCGACATTTTTGAGCGTGGTTTCTAATGCTCGGCCGGAAATTGCCAATTATGAATTTACGACCTTGACGCCAAATTTGGGTGTGGCGGATGTTGATGATGGCTCAATTTTGATTGCCGATATTCCAGGGCTGATTGAAGGCGCCTCGGAAGGTAAGGGTTTGGGCGACCAGTTCCTGCGCCACGTTGAGCGGACAGCCGTGTTGCTGCATATGATTGACGCGTATAGTGACGACCCGGCGGAAAAATATCAGACCATTCGCCGCGAGCTGGAAAAATATTCCGAAGAATTGGCGACGCGTCCAGAGATTATCGCTTTGACGAAATGTGAAGGATTGGATGATGAAATCATTGCTATGCAGTCGACGGCGCTCCAAAACGTGGCCAATGGTTCGCCAGTGCTGGCGATTTCCTCGCAGACACATGCCGGCGTGACCGAGCTGCTACGCCTACTGCGTCGTGAGGTCACAGACTATCGAGCGCGGGAAGCTGAGCTGGTTGAAGAAGAAGACGATGAGTTGCCAGTGATCGCTCTGGACGCACAAGCAGCATCTGATGCCTGGACGGTAGAGCGGGTGGTTGGTGCGGAGCCTGACAACGTCAACGATGAAGAGACGATTAGCTTCATCATCCACGGGGCTAAAATTGAAAAATTTGCTCGTCGGACAAACTTTGACCAATTTGAATCGGTCAATCGCCTGCGCGACATCATGCGAAAAATGGGTATCGCTCACGAACTCATCCGTCAGGGCGCAGTCGGTGAGACCGTAGTGCAGATCGGTGAATCGATGCCGTTTACGCTGATTGAGCAATAGCTTGACATCGCCAATAGTGGTATAATTAGGTATAAATCGCTAATCAGACGGGGAGGTATCATGGGTAATAGTAACACAGAGCGGCAGATGACCGTACCGAGCTATTGGGAGATCGGGCGACTGGAAAACAAAATTGCATATAAATCAAATCGAGAGGATACCGTAGGGACAGTTGGGGCTGTCGGGTTGACCTTAGTGGAACGTGCGCTTGCTCCTGCGGTACGTCGTTATCATTTTGGTCCCAACGTCCGGAGACATGTGGCTTTTAAGGACGCACAGAACGATGTTCTCAGAGCGTTGCGGGGTGAGGAGCCGCTCAGTGGTGATCATTATTTGAAAAATCAGCCTGAAGAATATGTTGAACGCTTGGCAGTAGAAGTTCGTAAGGGAAATGTTGAATCGCTGCTCGATGGGCCAGTTGGCAAATTGACGCAGTATGTATTAGCTGGTCTTAAAAAGAAACAGTTTGGTTCTGAAAAGGCGGCTGGATATTATGCTGACTGGCTTGACGCAACGAAGGCCGACTATGTGAGGCCAGAGGAACAACCTGCGTTGAGCGCGGAAGAATTGAAGAAAATTTATGGTAAGCTGGGCGGGGCGTACAATGTACATTTGGCCCTGGCGGGTGCTGAGCTGCGCACTCCTGATGTATCTGATGATTTTGGGGAGAACGTTGAACAGTTGATTGCATTAAACCATCTGGAATCGCGCTGGAAAGACGGTAGGATTCATGTGCCAGAAGAGGTACTGAAAGAAGCGTGGGTTGACCCTCAGGCGCCAGTGGACAAGGCTCTTCGTTCACCTATCATTAGGGAATGGAGAGATGATACGCGCTCGGATGCTGCAAAGGCATTGAAGCTGGATGTGTACAATTTGTTGCACGGAGAAAAAGATCTCATGCCTGGTCCTGAGTATGCTAAACGACTTCTTGCTCGAGAAGCGATAGCGGCAATTAACAACGATTAATAATCATGGCGCAAACATTCTTCTTCTACGACCTCGAAACTAGCGGACTAAACCCGCGACAAGACCGCATTATGCAGTTTGCGGGGCAGCGGACGGACATGAATCTCGAGCCGATCGGCGAGCCGTATAATCTACTGGTGACGCTGAATGATGATACCTTGCCGAGTCCTGATGCGCTGATGGTGACTGGCATCACGCCGCAAAAAACGGTCGAGGAAGGCTATACCGAGGCGCAGTTTGCCCGGATGTTAAGTGAGGAGATTTTTACGCCTGAGACTATTGCGGTTGGTTTCAATAATATTCGATTTGACGACGAGTTTATCCGCCATGTGTTGTGGCGCAATTTCCATGATCCGTATGAATGGAGCTGGAAGGACGGTCGCTCGCGTTGGGATTTGCTGGATGTGGTGCGACTGACCAGGGCACTCAGGCCAGAGGGGATCAAGTGGCCACTTGATGACAAAGGTGAACCAAGTAATCGCCTGGAACTGATCACCAGCGCCAACGGTATTGCGCACGAAAATGCTCATGACGCTTTGGCGGACGTAACGGCGCTGATTGCCGTGACGAAATTGATCAAGCAAAAACAACCGCAGCTGTATGACTATTTACTAAAAATGCGCGACAAAAAAGTAGTCCAACAGCTGGTCAATGTGGATGACAAAAAACCGTTTGTCTATGCCAGCGGGCGCTACGATAAAGAATTTGCTAAAACCACGGTGGCTTTTCCACTGACAACCAGTCGAAACGGCGGCGTGGTTGTCTATGACCTGCGGTACGATCCAACGCCGTTTGTTGGGCTGAGCCAAGAGGAGTTGGCCAAGAAAATCTTTGCTTCCTGGGAGGAGCGGCAAGCTGAGGATTTCGTTAAACTACCAGTCAAAGAATTACAGTACAATCGTTGTCCAGCAGTGGCACCGCTGGGTGTACTGGAGCAGGGCGATGGCTGGCAGAAAATTTCGCTTGATCTAGAGACGGTGCAAAAGCACCAAAATATATTGCTAGACAACCCAGACTTTGCTGAAAAATTACGGACTATTTTTGAAAACAAGCCAGCATTTAAGAAATTGCCTGACCCAGAAGCACAGCTGTACGATGGCTTTTTGAATGACCGTGATCGCTTGCGAGTGGAAGCGGTGCGCAATGCTGATGAGCGTGAACTGGCGGATTTTCATCCAGAGTTTCAGGACGAACGGTTGGCGCCACTACTGCTGCACTACAAAGCCCGTAACTTTCCGCGGTCACTCAGCGAAGATGATTTGGCGCAGTGGGAAGCATGGCGGGCGCAGCGCCTGCAGACGCAACTACCACAATTCATGGCAGCCTTGCAGCGTTTGGTGCCGACAGCGACCGACGAACAGCAGTTCATTTTACAGGAACTACAGTTGTGGGCAGAAGCGGTGCTGCCTATCGTTTAGGTTAAAGATGGAGCGAGCTTTTGGGCGCTTACGTGGGCGTTTGGCTCGCTGATTTCGGTCTTCTTGGCTTCATGCGCCAGATAGATAAACAACAAGGTTAGGTCATGGTCTTGATACAACACGCTGTTGTTTATGTGTTTTCGGGAAATGTATTGGATGAGTTCTTTGATATCGTCAAATGATACCGGAATGGCTGCTCGCAAAATGCGGTAGATTGGCACAAGGGCGAGCCAGAAAATGATCATGGAGGTAGCTGACAAATTAACGTTCAGAAACGGAAGCTTGCCAAGAAACACGAACATGCAAAGCTGGTCAAATAGCACTGGTGTGATGAAAACCACACCAACAAGTAGTAGTAAGTAAACACTCAGCCTTCGCATATATAGTAACTGTAACAGATAAAAGCTCGACTTGCAATCATAAGCAATATGTGGTGATATATAATCCAATATTTAGGCAATGTCTGGAAAAAAAGATAAAAAACCGGTATAATAGAGCGGCTATGCCGGAGGTTATTCGAGTTAAAGGTGCCCGCGAGCACAATCTGAAAAACATCAACGTGGAATTGCCGCGTGATAAGTTTGTGGTCATCACTGGTCTGAGTGGTTCAGGTAAATCAAGCCTGGCGTTTGACACAATTTATGCTGAGGGGCAGCGTCGTTACATGGAGAGCTTGAACTCGTATGCTCGGCAGTTTTTGGGGACGATGGATAAGCCAGATGTTGACAGCATTGACGGCTTGAGTCCAGCTATTTCGATTGACCAAAAATCAACCAGCCGCAATCCACGCTCAACGGTAGCGACGGTGACTGAGATTTACGACTATTTGCGACTGTTGTTTGCGCGCATCGGTGTGCCGCACTGTCCAATTTGTGGCAAAGCAGTGTCGCGGCGCACCACCGAAGCCATCATCCAAGAAATCATCAAACAGTATGACGGACACCGGATTTTACTGCTGGCGCCAATTGTCAAAAATAAAAAGGGTGAATTTGCGCACATTCCTGAGCAGTACCGTCGGCTGGGTTATGCTCGTGTTAGGGTTGATGGCGTGGTGTATGCCCTGGACGAATTTCCAGAGCTGCAAAAGAGCTACAAGCACTCGATTGAGCTGGTGGTTGACCGCTTGGCATTGAACAGTGAATTGACTGGTCGGTTGTCTCAGAGTGTGGAGCAAGCCTTAGAATTAGGTCAGGGGATTGTGGAGGTTTTGGACGCCGATGACGATCAAGTACGAACGTTTTCGCAGCGGTATGCCTGTGTTGATCATCCCGAAGAGGATATTCCTGAGCTAGAGCCACGACTGTTTAGTTTTAACGCACCACAAGGAGCTTGTCCAAGCTGTACTGGTTTAGGTAGCCGCATGGAGATTGATCCGGAGTTGGTGTTTAATGACAATTTGACTATCGCTGAAGGAGCCATCAGACCGTACAACCGCGTCAATGTCGACAATTTCTATATGAAAAAAATCATGGCCGTTGCCGAGGCGCATGGCTTTAGTGTGCGAACGCCTGTTAAGAAACTGTCTGATGAAGCTAAACAGACAATTTTGTATGGGACAGGGGCGCAAAAGTATCGCATCGAGCTTGGCAATGGTCGGCATTATGACACAACCTATGAAGGCGTTATCCCGAACCTGGAGCGTCGGCACCGTGAGACTGACAGTGAATTTATGCGCAAAGATATTGAACGATTTATGCGCGAGCGGGCATGCTATGTCTGCAAGGGCGCTCGCCTCAAGCCAGTAGTCTTGGCAGTGACAGTTCACGGGCTCAATATTGTTGATGTTTGTGACTTGGGTGTTGATGATGCGTTGGACTTATTTACACACAAGCTCAAATTGACAGAGCAGGAAACGACGATTGCACGGCTGATATTAAAGGAGATCAAGGCACGGCTTGGATTTATGAGCAATGTTGGTCTGAACTATCTGGAGTTGGGACGAGCGGCTAACACTTTGAGTGGTGGAGAGGCTCAGCGCATTCGACTAGCGACACAAATTGGCTCGGGTTTGCAGGGTGTGCTGTATGTCCTGGATGAACCGTCCATTGGTCTGCATCAGCGAGATAATGATCGGCTTATTGATACCCTGAAGCGTCTGCGTGATCTTGGCAATACAGTGTTGGTGGTGGAGCACGATGAAGATACCATCCGCCAAAGTGACTTTTTGGTCGACATGGGGCCGGGTGCTGGCTCGAAAGGCGGGCAAATCGTCGCCATGGGTTCGCCTGAAGAAGTAGCGAAAAATCCAGACAGTATCACTGGTCGCTATTTGAGCGGCGTAGAAAAAATTGCAGTACCAAAAAAGCGCAGAAAGCCAAACCAGGATCAGCAACTGATTGTACGCGGTGCTCGGGAAAATAATTTGAAGAATATTGACGTGGCGTTCCCGTTGGGACTGATGACGGTGGTGTCTGGTGTGTCTGGTAGTGGTAAATCGACGCTGGTTAATGACATTGTAGCGAAAGAACTAGCGGCTCGTCTCAACCGTTCGCAAGTGGTGCCGGGTAAACACGATCGCATCGACGGCATTAAACTGCTAGACAAAGCCATCGTCATCGACCAGTCGCCAATTGGTCGCACGCCGCGCTCAAACCCAGCCACCTATACGGGCATTTTTACGCCAATTCGCGAATTATTTGCTGCCACGCCAGAAGCGAATGTTCGCGGCTACAAGGCGGGTCGGTTTAGTTTTAACGTCAAGGGCGGTCGCTGTGAAAATTGTCAGGGTGATGGCGTGATAAAAATTGAAATGCACTTTTTGCCAGACGTGTATGTGATGTGTGACGAATGTAAGGGCAAGCGGTACAACCGTGAGGCGCTAGAAATTACCTATAAAGACCGCACCATCTCTGATGTATTGGAAATGACAGTGGAACAAGCTGCCGAATTCTTTGACAGTATCCCATCTATTCATCGGAAGCTTGAGACGTTAGTGGAGGTTGGTCTGGGCTATATTCGTTTGGGCCAGCCAGCAACCACCTTCTCTGGCGGGGAAGCGCAGCGCATCAAATTAGCGACTGAGTTATCAAAACGCTCAACGGGCAAAACGATGTATATTTTGGATGAGCCAACCACCGGGTTGCATTCGGCTGATGTCAAGCGGTTGTTGGGGATTTTGCACAAGCTTGTTGAAGGTGGAAACAGTATGATTGTGATTGAGCACAATTTGGACGTCATCAAGTCAGCAGATTGGATCATTGATATGGGCCCAGAAGGTGGTATGGGTGGCGGTACGGTGGTTGCTAGCGGAACGCCAGAAGACATTACCAAGAACACAGAGTCATTTACCGGTAAGTACCTCAAGCCGCTGTTGAAATAGACAGCCTCGTTAGATGCAAGAATGTTATTTGCGCTTTTTAGTAGCCGACTTCGGCTGTTTGTTCTTTGAAAATAGAACAGACAATTGTTTTTTGATGGCTGCCTTGGTGGACTCCTGCTTGAGCGCGTGAATAACCATCGGTAAGACTGACAGGAAAATGATGATCAGGGCAGCGACCTCGACATTGATGCCAGCTTCAGTCAGCGCTTTGCCAGCAAAGAAGCCTAGATAGGTGAATAGTGACGCCCATAAGATGCCACCGATGACGTTAAATAGCAAGAAGGTTCGATAATGCATTTTGCCTGCGCCGGCTACGATCGGGGCGAATGTGCGCACAATTGGTACAAATCGCGCTAGGATCACCGTGATAGCGCCATGTTTTTCATAAAACTTCTCAGCCTGGATGAGATACTTACGTTTGAATAAGCGCGAGTTCTTTCGCTCAAATAATTTCCGGCCTACCTTGTGACCGAAGGTATAACCGACTGAGTCTCCGGCAATGGCCGCGATGATAAGTAAAAGCACGAATATCGAAATGTCAATTGGCAAAATGTGTTGTTGTATCATATAACCAGCAGTGAATAGTAGACTATCGCCAGGGAAAATAAACCCAAACAATAGACCTGACTCGGCAAATACAACAAATAAAACGGCGATAATGCCAAAGTGAATAATAAAGTCTACAAAAGCGTGCATCATGGATAATCATTATAGGACAAAAAACAGTAGTTGACAATTTGACAGGATGAAATCGCTCATGCTACACTGGTGGCAGGTAGTTTTAATACACACAACTGAGGAGAGGGAGAAAAATAGGGATGGTACGTCTTCGTATATCAAGAAGGAATCAACGTGTCGCCAAGCTAGCAATACCGGCAGCCGCAGCTGTAATAGTTTTTGCGTTGGTTTTGACACATCCATTTATGGCACAAGCGGCTAGTGTCCACAAAAAATATAAAGCGATGGATACCAATTATCCAGTGCCGACAACCAATGTGGCATGGATTTCGCCAGATGGTAATGACAATTCTGGGAATGGTACCGAAGCGCGACCGTTCGCGACCTTTAGGCGAGGCTTACAGGCCGTTTCTGATGGAGGAACGGTTGTAGCCAAGAGTGGCGCTTACCGAGAGCCTCATTTCTTTGTCACGAAGAAAAATATTACGTTCCAGGCTGCCCCTCATGCTGAAGTCTGGATGAAGGGTAGCGATATTGTATCGGCAGATCGATGGACTAAAGAAGGCAACATGTGGAAGACTACGGGTAAATTCCGTAATTTCTGTCGTGTTTGTACGGTCAACCCCAACCCATCCAAAGAAGGTATGGCTGCTTACCCAGAGCAGATGTTTATCGACGATCAACCACTGGAACAAGTCGATGCAAAAAGCAAGGTTGGCCCTGGTAAATTCTATGTTGAAGACAAGAATCCAACTACCCTAAAAGACCCTACCAACAATCGCGCAGGCTTTAACGTCGGCACAGAAGATGATTTGACATATTATGTTGGCTCTGACCCATCTAGCGGTACTACAGAGATTACCAACCGAGCACGCGCTTTCTCTGTTGGTGGTCGTCAGGCTGATGATGGCTCTAATTTCACGATGAAAGCTATCAATGTTGCACAGTACTCACCAGTACAGAGTTGGTCTTGGGATCGTGACTTGGCCGAAGATCAGGTTGGGACCAGTATGATCGTGGTAAATGGTCGTGGCTCAGTCGTCCAAGACTCCATCTTTACGCAAAGCTCCTCAGCTGTCTCTTATACAAATC
>CAUTLS010000019.1:0-14100 GCA_963539345.1 uncultured Candidatus Saccharibacteria bacterium | reverse complement strand
ACCTGGTAGGAATAACTAAACACGTCAGCCCCTACATCATTCGACACAGTTTTTCTACAGACTTGTTAATGAACGGCGCTGATTTACGATCAGTTCAATCACTCTTAGGCCATAGCAGTATATCCACTACTCAGGTGTATACGCACGTCACTGACCAACACTTAAAAGACATACACGAACGCTTTCACAGCGATACTTCTCAGTAGGATTTAGGAGTCGCAAGCTCCGCCTTCTACGATGTTGCCAGCAAGTGAGAAATCCTTACACAAGTTATTTAATACTTCCACAGATCCGGCTGGATACCATATATCCTCACCAAGTCGGAGGCGCGCTTCTACACGACGGAACAGATTATTTGCTCGACCTGTCGAGTCAACCGCCGGCTGAGCACCATAAAGCATGACCTGCTCCGTTCCTTTCATGACAGACACACGAACATTGGCACCCCTGTAGAGATGATTTATCGCTAGAAAGGCATTTGCGCTGGCTTCCGGGCTCACCTCATCAAGCTCAATAATAGCTCTACATGAATGGCCATGAGGATATGCAAAATCCTTAGAACATAATACCCCTGTTGGTTCGTTGCGAGTCGTTGGCGTATCAGTAGCGCGGCGTAATGAGCCCTTGTGCACTACATTTTCTACCGCTGGCACCCCTGAAACGATACCGTTAGGGCGCAAAAAGACCGCCTGGGATGCCGACGAAGAATCTAGGCTATCTATGGTGAAATTATTGCCTGGTGTAATAACCTGAGCACGCAAAACAGCTGGAGCTTGAGTACTCCAAGTAGCCTTTTCTGGTAGGCTAATGTCGCCATTGTGAACATCGGCCAACGCCACGTTTTTATTGGCATTATCTTCCTTATTAAACCACTCGATTATCACTTTATCGAACGCTCCCCGAGCACGCAACGGCACCAATTGCACCTTATTTTCCGCTCCTACATACAAGAAATCTTCAGTATCCATAGAAACCTTCAGACAGGTATACGCCTGATCGAATTTCCTACCGTTTGAACTGTTGGTTTGGACCAAGGTTTCTTGTGCATTGCCAGCACCTCCCAATACCGATGATTGACGAACACTGTTGCAATCTTTCTTTTCCAGGGCATCACATGCCGAAGCATTGCCCTTCTGACACGCACGAATCACACGTTTTGCGTCTTCCACACCAGCCAGCGCGGCATCATAGGCACTTTGCGACAAGTCGTTATTAATGGCTTGCTGCTGATCTTTGAGCATTAATTTCACAAAGCCAGCCGCTAGAATGGTCAATAACATTGCCGAAAAAATGACTGCAAACAAAGATGCTGCGCCCGATTCTTTTCTCTTATCCATTGGTCCTCACTATCATCTCAAAATTATTAATTGCACAGAAATTGAAATTGGCCTCATTGTCTTCTGGTGGCTTACAGGCCATGTCCTGCAGCTCGGCAACAGCACTTGTCCCCAGTGTGAATGATACTTTGTACAGCGCCTCTGAATTATTAGCTGACGTAACGCGAGACGCCGTAAAATCATGCACGGCAATGGCTACATCAGTGCCATCAATAGGCCGCAGCAAATGCGTAACTCGCTCAGGCTCAATGTCCATCGGATATGAACCTGAGGTCGATTGACACAACGCAGCATCTTCATCCAATACTCGCGCTAGGTTAATAGCCTGACCATTAGAGCGAACAACTCCTCTGCCACTCCGGCGAATCACTGGATCATCAATCGCGGAAGCCATGTTCCAAACGTAGGAATATTGACCCAAGCATACACGACCGCTTCTAACTGACCCAGATTCACGGACTAAAATAACTGGGTTGGCTGAATTGACAATCTTAGTGGCGCTACTCTGTAGAAAGTCTCGACGAATGACATCACTAATCGTTCTACCCGACTGATTAACTGTCTTCATGACGGTACCGCGGTTATATATTTTGCCAGCCTGAACAGCGACCATAGCAACAGACAATAGCAATACTGATACAAATGCCATCGCCAACATCAGCTCTACTAAGGTAAATCCTGAATTAGCTCTTCTCTGGTGCATATAACCTCACAATCGTTCCTATCGTCACAGGCCTTGGCTGACTTGGCGCGTACCAACAAGCCTGAATATACGCATCGTAGGCAGATCCACCGGTGACATGCACCAATTGCACAGAAATACCGTATGAAACATCACCCTCTTGTTTGGCATACACTTGAGCTGGCATATACGACGATACTCGACCAAGCGAATCGCTGCGCGATCGCAGTGCAAATTCACCGTCACCAAAGTGGTCTGGGCAAGTGTCGACATTTAGGATCTCATTTGCAGCATCTTTTTTAGGCAAGTTCTTCCATAGCTCGGCCATGGCAGCATCGCCCTTGTGGGAATTGTTATGCACAAAACGGAGCATCTCTGCTTGCGCGTCAATCTGCTGACGAACCAGTGTCGACTCAAGAGACTGCTGAGCTATAGACAGTCCCCGATTCATCACCGTCAGACAACCGACAGCAACTGCGCTAAAAACAGCGGTCGCCAACATGACCTCAATCAAGGTATCTCCAACCTGATGCTTACAGCGCTTTACACGCATTTCCCGCCTCCTTAACCGTCAATGCTTCACTGGATCCAGCACGCGCACCGATAAAGACCGATAAGCGCTCTGGAGAGAACCATTTATCATCATAGATGCAAACTTCATAGGTCGCGTCGCCACTAGTCGTCAATAATTCACTGATTTTATCATCTGGATAGGTGCGCGAATCTGAGCGTATGGCCAACTCTCCGGTGGCAGGATTGCGAACCATAGCGACCGACAAACCGCCGCCAGCTGGCTCAACAAGTGCTGTTTTTACGCTCCAGTTGGTCTGATATTCGGCAACATTATTATTTGACGACCGATATGACCAGGTTTTCCCATCAACCCCAAGCAACGCATAAATTAGCTTCACGCGGAAGCTTCTACCCTGATCTTCGCCAATGATGTAACGCCCAACAATCACACAGTTTGACTGCCCCCGATAGCCATTGACACTAGCCCCCGGAATAGGACACGGATCTGTCGGTTGTCGATCATTTTCTATGCTAATAACCTTTGAGTACTGTTCGGTTAAAAAATTGGCGTAAGATTGGACAGCGTCGCGATACTGTTGGCGCTGAATGGCTACACCGATACCAGCTAACAACGCAATCGCCATGGTGCCGGAGATTGCTAGAAACATTGTTACTTCAATTACAGTAAAGCCACCCTGTCGTCGCATATTTCTAGTATAGCATAAGCGGTTTCTTTAGCCATCATATGAGCGGGAATAATCCACGGATAATTTCTGGACCAATAAACCAGGTCAGTAAAAATCCAACTATCAAAAGCGGCCCAAACGGCACTTTAGCCTTACGGTCTAGTGTTCCCCGTACCATCCCAGGCAGCACCATCAGGGTACCAAGGAGATTGGCTGCAAAGAGACATAAAAATGCTAGTTTCCAATCAGCCAAAAACAACGCCAAACCAAGACCGAGCTTGACATCCCCAAACCCAATCCACTCACCTTTGGAAATAGCGTATAGTACAAGGTATAGCCCACTCAAAATAACTACCGCTCCACTGAGTGTCATCAAAAGGCCGACGATGTCCGAAGAGGTTATAAACCGTGTGGCTACAAAAATACCACCCAGCGCAACGAATGGCCACATGGCAATATCAGGCAAAATAGACCATTTTAGATCGTAAACGAACAACATTGTTAATGGAACTAAGGCTGACAGCCACACAACTACCCGCAATAACCCCAGATCAGAGAACGACTCTGGCCAGAACCATACTGAAAGCGCAAACAAAGCCCCCAGACCAAGTTCTAACAAAAGTTCAGTATAGCCAATGTTCGCCTTACAATACCGACACTTACCACCAAACCGTAGCCAACTGACAACTGGGATTAGATCTTTCCAGGTTAAGTCATGGTGGCACGACAGACACTGTGAACGGTCTTGTTTGAGTTTTTTGCCAACGAGAGGCTTGAGTTTTTTCCACTCGGCGGCATCTATCTTTTCACCAGCAGCTTTATCTTGTTTGAGTTGCCAAGCTCGCAGGCGCCAGACCTGAGCCCCAGCAAAGCTACCTAAGACCGCCCCTAATAGCCCAATCCCTACGGTCATACTGATCATAATACAACTATCCATACCTCTTATGGTAACAGAAATGCCAAAAAAAAGCAGCCTCCGTTGATGAGGAGGCTGCTGTGATTGACCTAGTTTCTAAGCACCGCTGTCTTGGCAGAAGTGAGTTGGGCCACCTTCAAGCAGAACCACAACAGCAAACTGCCGTGAAGTACCAGGTACTAGTACCTGCTTCTCCTTAGAGCTTTCACCACATTTCATGCCAGTAACGACCTTAATTTGGGTATCACCAACAGTAACTGAAGTCTTTTTACTGTCAACTGAAACCTGCTCTTTGTTGGTGTATTTTGACAGATCCGTGCCCAAAAATGATCGGAGCTTCTCAGTGCCTGGCCATGCGCCACGGTTAGCATTGGAGTAGTTAGTCACCGCTGTCGCAACCAGGCTCAAATCGTTTTTACGAGCCGTATCACGTTGGTTACGGTTTAGTACCGGCACGGCGATGAAGACCATCAGGAATATCAGTGCTGCAATACCCAGAACCAATACCACTTCTATGATCGTAAAACCTTTTTTATCTTGTGTGTTGATCATAAAGTTTCCACCTTTCTATGATCTATTACTAATGTTAGCGGTAGTGCTTATCCTTATAATACACGGTAACTGGCACGTTGTCTAGATTCCTACATGGTTAACCAGACTATAGATTGGGAACAAAATAGCCCCCACCATACCAGCCGCGACAATAGCCAAGAACACCATCAATACCGGCTCAATGGCAGTCGATATGGCTTTAATCTCCTCGTCAAGCTCATTTTCGTAGATCTGAGCTGTCTTGCCCATCATTTCATCAACCTTACCTGATTGCTCTCCAATTTTGATCATATGAGGCACCATCTCCAAGATATATTCCTCACTTTTCAGCGACAGGGACAGCGCCTTTCCGCCCTTCACTTTGTCAGCGGCACGCATGATTTCCTCGCTCACGATGACGTTGTTGACACCGTCCGCAGCAATCTTCAGCATATCAAGCATTGGCACGCCAGTTGATAACAGGGTCTGTCCCGTTCGAGTAAACCGCGCCATGTAGAGCTTACGGAACATACCTTTAAACAGCGGCACATTAAGCTTAAATTTGTCCTTCATATGAATACCCGCCTCTGTTCGCAAGTACTGGGCAAAGAAGTAAATGCCAAATCCCAGTAAAATAGCCAACAGCCACCAGAAATTGATGAAGAAATCAGCGATACTGACCATCAGTTGCGTCAAAATTGGTAGCTCTCGCCCAACGTCTTTATAGAGGCCTTTGACTTGTGGTACGACCGAAACCGTCATAAACCCAACTACCATAACGATCACCGCCAGTACAATGGATGGATAGGTTAAAGCACCCTTGACTTTACGCAGCATCGCAGCGTCTTTCTCCTGCTGGTTCGCTACTCGTTTCAGAGCTTCATCTAACGTTCCAGAGGCCTCACCTGCTGAAACTAAGGCGATGAATAGCTTATCAAACACTTCAGGATGTTTCGAAAAGGCATCAGACAACTGCTTACCACCCTCAATATCAGCGATCACTTCCTGGACAATGCCCTGCATGCGCTTATTGGACGTTTGTTCTAACACCGTACGCATACTTTGCGACAAAGGCAACCCCGCACCAATCAACGTCGACAACTGACGCGTGAACAATATCTTGTCTTTGGACGTGATACGCCCCAGTATCCTATCGATAACGTTTGACTTATCGTCTTCAAGTTCAATTTTTAATGGCACAAAGCCTTGATCGGTCAATAAGCGGGCAGCCGCATGTTCACTCTCAGCCTGAACGACTGATTTGACTATTTTATTGCTGGCACTATCCCTGGCTTCGTAGGCGTATTTTTTCATATATTATCCTCGCAATAACCTTTCTAGTTCCGTTAGATCAACTGCGAATTCGCGTGCGCTATCATAGGTAATCGTACCATTCTGTACGAGATTTGCCAGAGTTCGGTCCATGGTCTGCATGCCCTGCTCGGCACCAGTTTGAATAACAGCGTCCAACTGGTGAGACTTACCTTCACGGATGATGTTACGCACCGCTGGATTAGCGATGAGAATTTCCGCTGCCACCACACGACCGCCTCCGATGGCTGGCACCAAGCGCTGTGAACAGATAGCCATCAAGATATTACTGAGCTGTGCGCGAATTTGTGGCTGTTGGTGTGGCGGAAACACGTCAATCATACGGTCAATCGACTGGGCAGCCGAGTTGGTGTGAAGGGTTGCAAACACCAAGTGTCCCGTTTCGGCAATGGTGATGGCCGCTGAAATAGTCTCTAGGTCACGCATCTCACCGATCAGCACTACGTCTGGGTCTTGGCGCAAGCTGGATCGTAGCGCCGCTGAAAATGAGTAGGTGTCGTAGTGAACTTCTCGCTGCACAACGACTGATTGCTTGGATTTGTGGGTAAACTCAATTGGGTCTTCAATAGTGATGATGTGGTGTGACTTTTCTGAGTTGATTTTATCAATTAATGAGGCCAATGTTGTCGACTTACCAGAACCCGTCGGACCCGTCACCAGCACCAAACCTCGCGGAAAGTCAGCAAAGCTATTGACGATCGGCGGCATACCCAGCTCGGTGGCTGATTTAATCTCATTTGGAATCAAACGCAAGGCAGCTGCCAAATTACCTCGTTCATGAAAGGCGTTAACACGAAATCGTCCCAATGTACCAAACGCAAAACTAAAGTCAAACTCTTTGTCTTTCAACAAAATCTGACGCTGATCTTCGTCTAAAATCTGGAACACCAAACGCTCAACTGCCGCCTCATCAAGTGGCATAGTGCCCGCTACTGGCATCAATCGTCCATCGATACGCAGCATCGGTGGCAAGCCTACTTGAATATGGAGGTCAGATGCACGCTTCTTAACCACATCTTCCAGTAATAGTTCAATTCTTAGCTCTTGATTGTTCATAGTTCCCCCTTTTTTATGCTGTGTCTGCTGCAACACGATTAACTTCTTCCAGTGTCGTAATGCCACTCAAAGCCTTCAAATATCCGTCCTGACGCATCGTAATCATCCCCTGCTGTACCGCCATCCGCTGAATCTCTGCTGAGGTTGCTTGTTTGACGATCAAGTTTTGGATCTCTTCAGTCACATCCATCACCTCGTACAAACCAGCGCGCCCCAGATATCCTCGCGGTGACTGAGGAGTGTCCCGACCTCTCACTAGTGTGTATGATTGTTGACCAGCTAGCGGCAAATCTTTATATCCCAAGTCTTGAGCATATGGCACAACTTGTTCTCGTGATTGCGGTAACAAATGGCCAATCGTTGATTGAATAGTTTGCGTCTCCAGAGGTGAAGACTGATAAGCATCGTGTTTCGGGGCAACTCGCCGAACCAGGCGCTGACCGATAATCGTGTTCACAGTACTAGCGATCAGGAATGGTTCAATCCCCATATCCAACAAACGCGGCAACACGCCGGCTGCTGAGTTGGTGTGCAGTGTTGAAAACACCAAATGTCCCGTTAGTGCCGCCTGAACCGCCAAGTTAGCGGTTTCCGCGTCACGAATCTCACCCACCATCACTACATCTGGGTCTTGACGCAAGATAGAACGTAACCCCGAGGCAAACGTCAGCCCAACCTCAGTGTTCACCTGAATCTGATTGACGCCGTCCATTTTATACTCCACAGGGTCTTCCAGTGTCACAATATTGACTGAATCGTCTTTAATTTCTTTGATCAGAGCGTACAAACTTGTGGATTTACCAGAACCTGTCGGACCAGATGTCAAAATCATACCGTTTGGCCGCTTAATTCCTTTTCGGATGCTGCGCAGGGCTCGGCCCGCATAACCCATATCTTCCAAATCAAACGAATTTCCCGTCTTATCAAGCAGACGAATCACCACCTGCTCACCCCAAACCACCGGTGATATTGCTATACGCAAGTCGACTGCCTTACCAGCTACATTCACTGCAAACTGACCGTCCTGAGGGATGCGGTGTTCGTCAATTTTCAAGCTGGATAAAATCTTTATGCGGCTCACCAGCGCTGGTTCGATACTTTTTGGCAGCTGCATAACCTCCCTGAGCACACCGTCAACACGACAACGAATCTTCAGGGCTTTTTCCAGTGGTTCTATGTGCACATCAGAGGCATGGCTTTTTACGGCATACTCTAAAATAGTGCTTAACGCACGCGAAATTGGAGAGTCCTGGACAATAGTCTTGATCTCAGTCGCTGATTCAATAGCCGCTTCTTCTTGTGACACCTGAGCAGCATCACTAACTGTAGACAAATCGGCCTTGTATTGGCCTAGCACGTGCCTGACGCTATCCTCAGAGGCCATAAATACTTTCAGCGGACGCTGAATGCGATTTGCCAAATAGTCAACAGCCTGGACGTTATTGGCGTCAATCATAGCCACCGCCAAGCGATTCTGAACTTCAGCCAATGGGACTGCCATGAAACGTTCTGCTACTTCAGCAGGCAGCAGAGATAAGATATTCTGATCGATGAAGCTATTGCTCAAATTGACGTATGGTACGCCTGAAATTTGAGCTACAGCATGGGTCAACAACTCATTGTCAATCACGCCCTCTTCGGTTAGCAGAGAAAAGAATGGCTTGTCTTCTTTCTTGGCACGCGCTTCCGCATCGTCTAAAACCCGTTTCTCAACAAGACCCTCATCAATCAAAAGCTTGATGAGTTTTTCCTGTATTTCATCTGTTAGCAGCGCCATGTTGCTAACCCCTTATCCGTTTTCGCCACCAACAATCACTTCAACGGTAGGGTTGATCGCTTTATCGTTAAAAATATCTTTGCTTGGTTGCGTTACGTCTGATGAAATTTTGCGAATCGTTTGTACTTTTATGCCACTGTCTGGTAATTTCAGAAATGACAGGTTAGACGCCACCACATACGCGACGATCACGCCCAAACTTGCTACTAAAATAATCATTGCTATATCTGTTTTTTTCATGGTTTTACCACCTTATTTTCAAGTGTAATTGCCTGCGCTGGATTGTATGGAACTTTGCCTTGTACGTTGAGAACCACTTTGCCATCACCAGCTTGAATTTCCATGGCGGTGATTTCAATGACACGAATTGATTTCTCAAAACGCTCCATCAATTCTTTCAATTTGTCAGGTGCACCACTAACTGAAAGGTTGAACTTATGTGCCGACTCTGAGTTAGACTCCCCTTCACTGGCAGAGGCTGCGTCTACTGTTAGGCTCTCTAATGTCAAACCTGGCACCGCTCCGATAAACTTTTGCTGCAAAGCAGCGCCCAAGGCATCGGCATTTGGCTCAGCTGGTAGCGCATCCAAAATAGTTTGTAGTGGACTACTGTCATCGCTCGACTTTACTGATTTGAGCGCATCATTTGTCTCTAACACTCTGATGTTATCTTTTAGCTCTTTGGCGTTAGAGATATTGCTATGTAAGGTACTCACGGTACCATTTTTTGTAGCAATAACTTTAGAATGGAAGATGATCTGTTGTATCAGGAATATCGATACTACCAGGGCAACACCCGCCAAAAAAGCAGCACCCGCCACAAAAAAGAACATTGTCTTTTTTGAAGAATCTATCTGTTGGCGTTTGCGAATTGCCACATCTTGCTCACCTGAGGGCATTATTGATTCTCCTTCTTCTGTTCAGTTGATTCACTACGGCTAAAGAGGCTTTCTGGAACGCCTAAGCGTGAATCTGTCACGTTTGTCTTGCTGGTCGGCGTAATGATTGAAATCGTTTCTTTTGAATGCGCGAACAAATCATCAGGATAGGTGAAAGTAAAGGCAAAGCGCAACACCTTCTTACCTTCGGCATTCTCGCCAAATGTTGTTTCACCGGCTTTCATATCACTTGCTAGCGGCACACCGTCACCCTCGGCATTGCCCTTTTTCACCTTGGTGCTGGTCAATGTCTTCTTCAAAACTTCCAGCGCCGCAAAACCATTGACGGCTGAACCTTCCAGGGTAATTGTCTTTTCTTCTGGGTTAAGACGCGCCATTGATATCTGCACATTATTTGGTGCTGGCGGGTTGATGGCGCTGATCAGAGATAATAGCCGCGAATTAATCTTTTTGTCATTATGCAATCGATCGATCTGCCCCAACTGCTGCTGCAACGTTACGGTCTTGTCTAGGTCGCTAATTTGTGACAATTCACCATATTTGCTTTTTATATCACTGTCTTGCTTGAGTTCAAACGCTAATTGACCACCCAAAACAACTGCACAGAATACGACGATAGCGATAGATACGATACCTACCAATATTGACATTGATATGACCGCATTGCGCATCATGCGAATGCGTAGTAATTCGCGCTTAACATCTGGGATCAAGTTGATTTCAATCATCCGAGATTACTCCTTTGTGCTAACCCAACGACTGTTGCAAACTCAGAGGCCACTGGAGCTAATTGCTGCTGATCATTCTGCGACATCGAAACACGTTGCCACGGATTGGCAGTAACGGCATTGATACCAGCCTTTGAGGAAATGTATTGATCCATCTGCGGGATAGCTGCGCCAAATCCAGACAATAATATGCCAGAAACTTGTAAGCTCGTGTAACGCGTCTGGAAAAAGGTGATTGATTTGACAATTTCTGAAGCAAAATTGTCCAAAACCATATCAATCGCTCGCAGCACTTGACCATCCAGGCGATCTGGCGCCAAGCCAAACTTCAAAATAAATTGCCGCGCCTGGTCCTCTTGGACGCTCAAGTTCTGTACTGCTGACCGCACCAGTGACTGTAGGCCTGTTGGCACCGTACGTACCAACCGAGGTGTTGTGCCATATACCACAGCTAAATCAGTAGAGATTTCACCCATATCGAGGATCAATTTCACATCCTGGTTATCAGATGGTGTTAATGAGCGAACCATTGCTATCGGGTCTGGCTCCTCAGCGATAACATTAAAACCTAGACCTTCTACGAACTCCAATTTACTTTCAGCGTATGATTTGGCTGTGCTGGTCAATAACACCTCATACTGGTTTTGCGTTCGCAAGCTGTCACCGAGCAACGCCCAGTCAACCTTTGCATCGTCAATCGACATTGGAATATATTGTTCCACCTGATATTTCATGGTTGCGCGCAGCTCTTGGTCGGAAACTTTTGGCACATCGATGATAGTGCTGAAGGTTTTACTCGAAGGCAACCCGATGGCAACATTTGAGGTTTTGATGCCACTTTGCCCGACAGCAGTCATGATCACTTCGCCCAAGCGACGCTTGGCCTCTGGTGAGTCACTGCTTGATATCTTGCTATCAACTGGTGCATAACCATAATGCATCAGATTCCAGCCTGAACCACTGCGACCCAATTGAACAACCCGCACCGCGTTTGTACCGATGTCTAGTCCGAAGAAGTCGCCCAACCCTTTTGAGAATTTCATATCACCTTTCATTATACATAAGCTTGTTATATTTGTAAAACAAAACGTTAAAAACGTGGCGGCAGTTCACGGGAATACATGGTCTGAATAGCGCCCGAATCACGTGAACGGCCATAATTTGCTAAATACGCGTCTGGTCGCAAGTTTAAAATCTCTGCCGGTTTACCAAAATCAGTCTGATCAGAACCATGAGTTCGTCGCAGGTAGAGTGACCCGGTGACAATTGGTCCGTTGACGCGAAGTTGCTGTTTATCGCAAGCCCCACTTGCTAACAGATCTGATTCTGGCCAACCCTTGCCATTCTTGGCTTCAGCACAGGTACTGACAGTCTTGTTAGCCAGCAACCAGGCATCGACACGCTGCACATTTGGCTCTATGATGATATGGTCTGCTCGAATGATGAGTTGTGGAATAGCTCCAACGCTTGATAGTGGGCCGTTTGCATAAGCAATATCACCAGTGATGCGCACTGTTCGCCCGTATACCGTGATGTACGCACCGGTCTTCACGGTACCACCAGTGATTTCTACTTGCGCTGCACGGTATTCTGCATTGCCAGACAGCTGTCCGTCACCAATCTTGATCGAACCACTATCTGTCCCCTTGATGGCTGGATAATTATATCCTGTGAGGCGACCAAACTGCCCATATGGTGTTTTGGTGTTGCGAAACGTCAAGGCATTATATTCACGGGCTAAGCCTCCAGCTGGGCCACCATCAGACAATCCAGCGCCCGAAGCAGAAACAATGTTTTGTGGCGACAGGATGCCATATTCTGCCCACGATCCATACCGTTTATCGTCCAAAATAGTCATACTAGTTTGTACTAAGCCCTTGCTGGTCGCTCCGCCAAATGATACACCAGCCCTGACGTCGCCACCCCAGAACTGAACTTTTGGTTTCTTACTGACAACCACACACTTCACAGCGTATGATGACGTTTCTTTACTAACCTCTTGTTTATAAGCAGCAACTACCGTTGCATAACAAACCCTATCGCCCGACTGGACTGGCAATCCATTGATATCATCGTCAGACGAATGAATCATAGTTTGATTGACTGGAAAGTCTCGATCCGAGCCATCTTTGTAAAGGTCTTTACAAGCACCAGAAATTATCACGCCATGTTTTGCGGCAATGTGAGCTGCTAATTCACATGGATTCTCAATGGACATCTTTACATTATCACCAGATTCAGCAATGGTATTACCCGCCTTTGCCACAAACCGCACCACCGCACTACGAGTTGGCTTGGAGCGTGTCGGTCCGCTATTATAGATCGATCCCTGTACCCCAGAGACTTTCTTTTGTCCCAGAGTAATCGTGGTTGACGCTACATCAATTGATGGCCTCAAAGTGTATTCATATGGCACAACAGCACACGCGTAGTTCGAGCCAGCAACACCACCCCTGTAGCTAGCTGGCGCCCATTCAATTCGTTGACAAATATTTTTTCCCGCATCACTTGCTTTGATGGTGTATCTCATAACATTCCAAGGGTTCTTTGCGCCAGAGTATGGACCATAGTGTTGAATGAAGGTATCTCTTCGTAACGGCGGGCTAGACCAGCCAAAGTCAATCACGCTGGCATCTTCCGAAGCACTAATGTGCGGACTTCGCGGCAAATTATGCCCCCTAATGGTATGGCGAATTTGTTGATTAGCATTTGCGTCACGCATAGCCAGTCGGTGAGTAAAACCAATAGTCTCACCTGGTTTAGCAAATAACGTTGCTTTCTGCCAATCCCGATCAACATTTTTATTCCCTGCTGTTTCACGACGAATATAACTCTCTCCCTCTGCACGCCATGGAGCTGCCTGGCGGATTATCCTGACCGGTAACGTTTCTGCTCGACATCGATCAAGCGATCCATTCTCTTTGAAGTCACCACAACGCCGAAATGTCAGGTATACAACCTGTCCATTCGGGTCACCGGGGGTGGCAATATTTCTAATATCCAGAGTAGCTGGCAATGACCCTCCAATTGACGTCCAGCCACTGGCATCACCACGTCCACGGAAAAGATTGGTGCCATGAATAGTTAATCTTGATGATAGTGACTGAATAAACGTAGCATAAAAGGGATCGCCCTCGCATCCAACCATTACCGCCGATCCATGAAGATAAATGGTGATATACTGCTGGTCATGAGCAACAGCCTGGACACCAGTTGAATAATATCCTCGTTCCCAATCATTTGATGGACCATAGTTTCCATCTTTATCATTAAACCACAGGGCTCCTTGTCCACAAACCTTGTATCTCAAATAATTGTTCCAGGCATCTATCTCTGAGTTGTTATATGCTGGACGTGCCGCATAAGCATCGTTCGTGAAAAACAACGCCGAAGCCATGGCGCCGACCAGAATCAACGAAGCGAATGCCCACCGCCGATTCATTTAGTCTCCCCGCCTCTGATCACCCTGCTTATCATGTGAGCCCACAATATTCTTTATGGCATCAAGGGTAATAATGTCATTAACTCGATGGTCCACATATACACCAGAATTGTTCACTGCTTTTTCAAGGGCTTCATAGCCACTTTTTGCCGCAGCTGCATCTCGGGTATAGTAAAACGGATATGCTAAGACCATGAATGC
>CAUTLS010000018.1:0-14590 GCA_963539345.1 uncultured Candidatus Saccharibacteria bacterium | reverse complement strand
CGACGCGGTGTTTGGTAACGTTGGCACCATGATTTCATTCCGCGTGTCTGCCGACGACGCACCAATCCTCGCCAAACAATTTGAGCCGAATTTTGAAGCCGTCGACCTCTTGCAGATGCACAATCGTAACTTTGTCATCAACATGGTTATCGGGGGAGAGAAGACCCCAGCCTTTTCCGCACGCACCCTGGAACTCCCGCCAAGCCAGGCTGATAACACCTTGCATATCATTGAACATTCACGACGCATGTACTCACGGAGCAGGGAGGATGTCGAAAAAGAAATCAATGCCGCCATCATGCCGCAACCTCAGCCACAGAAGCAGCCACCTCGACCTACCGCTCAGCCGATCACCAGACAGCCAGTTCAGCAACCTATTGCTACTACCAACGCCCGTCCAGCCCAGCCGCAACCAGCTCCAAACAGCAATGAAGTCGTTCTGCAGATCCGTGGCAATAGCGCAAACACCACAGCTGACTCAACTGCTACCACCGCACCAAAAAAGCGGCGACGTAGGCGGAAGAAGAGTGCTGCGTAAAACAAACCATTACAATAGCCGACACCTTCAGCTACAATAGTTTTACAGTCCCTTAAGTAAGGATTATACCAATATCTAAATTATTAGGGAACTATAACGCTGTCCAGCTGTGCGGTTGATGTCATTTTATCAAATACTAAGCGCACCCACAGCAGCTTGCACTGCATCAGCAAGCTCACTATATATTGGAAAATCAGGGTCATAACAGCGCACCTGTGTAATGATATCAAATCGTCTCGAATACTCTGGATGTACACCAATCACCACACGCGATCCGCTCTCAAGCTCCTTACCTAGCTCAAACAGCGCGATAGGGCAGAGGGACTCCTTTGGAAACCAAAATAACACCACTCGCGCCCGCCTGAGGTATTCATACTCCCACTCTATCTGATGCGTCGCTCCTTTGCCTTGAAGGGCTAGTGCTCTCTTACGACGTGGATTGGCCACTGCTATATCTTGATTACCCAATAGGACTAGCGCCTCCGCTTGCCAGTCTGGGCAATTGGTAATACCTCCCGCTAAAAACAAATCTACCGACGGTACTATATCGTGCAAACCCCTATTGTCAGGTGAAATAACTCTCATATCCCTATGATAATATCATCCAGCAAAAACAGCAACCGTATCTAAGGCGGCAGAGAAGTGATCCCTGCCCAGCTGACACGGCACCAACCTCGCCTTCCGTCAAACCCCACATGCGTTGGTCACTGAAGGATTATAGAAAAAAAAGGGAACTTAAAATATTAACATATACCATACGTCAGCACATAGCCATAACATCCTGGTATATTGCTATGGTTCGATAAACAAGGAGCCTCAAGGCTCAAGATCCAGAAGCTAGAAATTCACGATATAGACAAAATGATCGACAGACATATGACAAAGGGCAAGCTAAGTAATTTTTAACCGACCAAACGGCATAGGCAACTAAAATCCAATTGTAACATATCAAAATCAATGAGTGTGTATTCATAAAAGAGAAATATTCTTAATGTCGCACAATGTATGTTTTACGAACTGTATAGGAGATAACCATGTATGATATGAGTGCGGCACACATAGCTATATAAGGATATATCCAGCTAACTAAGCAGGGGCTTTGGAGTCTACCATCTTCTACTGCGCGAACAAATTGTAACTTTTGCTCTTATAATTACTCATCACACACTGTGTCTTGAAATATAAGTATATACCCACACGCTTGTATGGCTCCTGAAAGACCCATGCAGTAAAACTACAAGTGCCCAACGTAGTATTTACTACATTATGCCGTGATAAGTTTTCCACATTGCAATATCTTGGATGATCGACCTGTATTTGACTTTTTTCTTTTTTATTCCCCCGCTCTGTTTTTTTGCGGACCGCCTATATTTGACTTTTTGGTTTTTGCATATTGTAATATATATTTTTACTATTCTCATTTTAGAACAAAAAGAGAACAAAGCATCAGGCTGGGTGATACCCCACTTCACTAACCTATATCCCCTATTTATAAAAAACTCGTTGGTCTACCCGCACGTCGAGGTATTCTGGTCGCAGTCGCCTCTCGTCGATGAAGCGCATAGCTTTAATGGCTTGCTCAACTTGTGCCACTGCTGCCCTGTCGACGGTCATCTTGACTGCATAGCCCTTGCCCTCAATCAAGAATAGCACTTGACGAACGGTATCTTGCGGCAAGATAATCTCTGAAACAGATAGCTTGTTCTTGGTAAATTGTGAAACAGCCTGCCCCAAAAAGCTCAAAAAACGTTGATTGACCACCTCTTGCCCACCAGAAAGCGGTGCACCACTTTGGTCTTTAACAGTCAGCTTTGGTGGTGCAAAATAATTACGTTCAAACGTTACGCCCGATTCATCAACAAAATATGTCTTTTCACCAGAAGACCACTGCGCAAGCGGCTGGCGAAACGTGAGTTTAGCGGTCGCCATACCAGCGCCAAATGTCTCTATGCGCACGGTTTTGACCTCTGGCGCGTGAGAAAGGAAATATTGATGCAATGCGTCTTGGTTGAGGAATGGCTTGAATCGCTCAGCAGGGCGTGAAGCGTAATAATCAGTTAAGACCTTCTTATAGGTCGCAGCTTGCTGACCACTGGCTGTATCAGGCGTTTGTATGGAGATTGATAGCGACAGCTGGAAAGACAATAGAATCAACACCACCAAAATAGCTAATATCATACCTATCCGCTGCATGAAAGCTTTTTGTAGATCCTGGCGTTTATGGTGGATAGTTCGCTCAGAGACTTCATCTTGGTGCTTTCGAAAGCTACTGATAGTGCGGTTGAGCTGGAAAGCGGACGATTCTTTGATAATATCATCACGCATTCGACGCGGGCCAGTATTGGCTGGTGACCGCTGTTTTGGTTTCTTCCTGCCAAGCAGTGACATCTACTGTCGCCTCCCCTGTTTACCAGCAGCTTCCAAGATCATTTCAGCCATATCACCAGCAGCATGCGGTTTAGCGAATTTGAGGAAGTTATTACCCAAATCATGACGAATCTTTGGCGATTTGAGCAGCTTAATCAGCGTATCGCCTAGTAAATCAGGGTTCTTATCTAGTTGATCTTCGTTCACAATCACCGCAGCCAAGGCGTCTTGATAGACCTTAGCATTTTTCAATTGATGGCCAGCCGTCAACCTACCATTTGGGATGATAACCGTCGGCATACCCAGCGCCGCCAATTCTAACAGTGTTGTTGCCCCAGCTCGCGCGACGACCACATCTGCAGCCGCTAACGCCTGTGCCATTTGTGGCCCATGCAGAAACGATTCCAAACGCCAACCATCACGACGGTCCAAAATTTTGCTCAGCTCGTTGTATTGATGTTGTCCAGATATCAAAAATACCGAGGCGGCCTCCAGAAGCCTATCACGATTCTTCGCCACAGCGTTGTTGATGCGCACAGCACCCAAGCCACCACCAGTAACGACAACTAATGGTCGTGATGGATCAAAGCCCAACTGCGTCTTAATTTCCCGCTTTTCCACGTCAGTATACGGCCGGAACTTATCTGAAATTGGTACCCCAACATATGTTGCTATCTGAGGAGAATAGCGATAATACTCGAGCGGTGCGCCCGTACCAATGCGCTTAGCAAATGGCGACAGCAGCCTGTTAGTCAACCCTGGATGAGCGTCAGAGTCATGCAGCACCAATGGAATTCTCAGTAATCGCGCAGCATAGCCGACTGGCAGACAAACATAACCACCTTTGATGAAGATGACGTCAGGGCGCCACATCAGCAGCTTGCAAAAGCTCTGCACAAAACCAATGATAACCTTGCACAAGTCGTATAAGTTAGGAAATAGGATTGAGGGCGCTAAATGCTGCAATTTGCTCTCACCGTGATAGCGACGCAATTTACCGGCGGTGATGAATGAAACTGGGATATCATAGCCGGATTCTGCAACCACCTTCTTCGCCGTTGGTCCAAATTTACGGTCACACCAAAATCGTAACTCGTGCTCTCCCCTATCCTTCAATTCCTTAAACACGGCGACCACGGGCGTAACGTGTCCGCCCGAACCGCCGCCGACCGCTAAGATCCGCATGGCTATCCTTCCCTTCTGTTAATGGCTTGTGCGATGTATAGCAAGACAGCTGAAAAACTAATCCAAGGGCCGCAGCGATGAACAGCATGCTGGTTCCACCATAACTCAGTAGTGGCAATGGGATACCAGTCAATGGTGCCACCCCCGTCATAGCTGCCACATTCAATATCACGTGAGAAGCAACCCAGCCAAACACACCAGCTGCCACTAATCGAAGTCTAGGGTCAGGCAGTCGTGCAGCAATATGCAAAATACCAAGCAGCAAGGCGGTAAATAGCCCCAAAATGATCAGCAGTCCAACAAAACCAAATGTCTCACCCATGATGGCAAAGATCGAGTCGTTGATAGCCTCAGGCAAATAACCCGACACCTGCACACTCTTTCCGATGCCCAGCCCTAAGATACCACCCGAACCGATGGCGATGCGTGCCTGCTGCACGTGATAAGTGTTGCTGCTGCTATCCATAGACGACGTGTTCGAGTGATCACCCTGAAAGAACGTCATGACGCGCTCCAAGCGGTGCGGCGCGATGAGGATGAGCATGACGCCCGCCGCCAACAGAACGCCCACTATTTTCCAGAGAATATCTGACCGCATACCTGAGACCACCAACATGGACAAGATGATGGCGACCAACGCCAATCCAGTTCCCAGGTCCTTTTGTAGCACTACCACGATGAACATGGCTATCGCTGCTGCAATACCGAGCGGGATGAGCGTCTCCTCCACGTCGTTGATTTTGCCTTGTCGCATACGTTTACCCAAAAATCCAGCGATAAACACTAAGATACCGAATTTTAACAATTCAGCCGGCTGAAAACTTCCCAGTCCGCCAAGGTAAAACCAGCGATACGCACCATTGGTTTCCTGCGCAAACGAAACGCCCAGCATACCCAACGCCACCAGCAAAAAACAGAAAAACAAGCCACTGACAAATAGCCAATTTGCGTATTTTTCAGTGAAAATTTTATATGGAATAATAGCACACGCAGCAAACGCTGCAAAGGAAATCACAACAGAAATAAGCTGCTTGTTAAAGAAGAACATATCGCTATAGTTCGTGCCGTATGCAAAATTCATGACATTGGCTCGTTGCGGCCCCAGAGCATACATCACCACCAAACCCAATAGCAACAATAGGCTGACATATAACGCCACCTGATAGACCGGCCGATGCTTACGAATCGTCCCGGCTGGCACACTAGGCATAGTATTACGCAATATGCCCTCCTGCCAAAGCCACGAGGAAACCGATGAACGCCATCACACATCCAATCACCCAAAAACGCATGGTAATCTTGGTCTCCGGCCAGCCACTAGCCTCCAGATGATGGTGAATTGGTGCAGATTTGAAAATTTTTCGGCCAAACAGTCGCTTGCTGGCAATTTGTAACGCGCTAGAACCTGCTTCGACCACAAATAACAAACCGATGATCGGCAGAAGCAATAACGAGTTCGTCAGCATCGCCACCACGCCCAAGCTTGCTCCATAGGCAAAAGCACCTACATCGCCCATAAAGAACCTCGCTGGATAGATATTGAACCATAGGTAGCTGAGCAATGCGCCAACGACCGTAAAACAGAAACCAGCCAGCAAGAAGTTTCCCTGCAGTAGCGCAATCACGCCAAACATCACAAAACTGATAGCCAGCAGTCCGCCTGCCAGGCCATCCAGGCCATCTGAAATATTAACCGCATTACCCGTCGCGACGACCGCAAACGCGAACAGCGGTATGATTAGCCAGCCGACCGATAGATCACCATAAAACGGTACATGAAAGCTACTAACGCCCAATTTAGCAAAGAAGAACCATCCAAGCACCAAACCAATCAGCGTAATCAAGGCAAACTTAACCGGTGCCCGCATACCAGCGTCCTTTTTGTTACTACCGAAGATATTCAAATAATCATCGATCAATCCCACAGCCGCACCACCAACAAAAGCTGCCAACGGCAACCATGTTTGCCGGCGGTCCAGGTTAAATAACAGCGTGATCAAGACGATGGAAACTACACCAATGATGCCAGCCATCGTAGGGATATGGCGACGCAATTTCTCCTCGTGAAGTTTATCAAACACCTGCAGCTTCTCGCCAGTCACCGCAGAAGTGCGTTGTCGTTTCCAGAACTGATATCTATAGGCAAAGAACGTATAAATTGGCGTCAAAAACATTGCCAGTAGGAACGCTGCTAGACTCAACACGAAGATATATGTCATTTCGTTTGTTACCGTTTGTATATAGCTTTTCATTTAGGATCTCCTCGGTGATAATTTCAAATACTCAATCATCCAGTTCGAAATATCAGTAAAAATTGGCGACGCATGCACACTACCTTCCAGCGCAACATGTTTATTTGGTGCCGATACCCTTATCATTATGACATATTCTGGCTCATCTGTGCCACCAAAACCAACATAGGTACCAGCCGTTTCTTTCATGCTATATGCACCATTCACCAACAACTCCACCGTACCCGTTTTACCACCGATAAGATAGCCCGGCTTGTCATCTTTACCGACATAGAACGAATGACGCGCCGTATCCAGCATCGTGCGCATCTGAGTAGACGTCTCTGCGCTTACTGTGTGGCGTAGCGGCTGTGGTTTTGACCACTCGACAGCATCGCCCTTTTTCACCCCAGCGATAACCGTCGGACGGTAGTACACTCCTCCATTGATGATTGAGCAAAATGCCGAGGCGACTTGGATTGGCGTCAAATTTATTCCCTGACCGAACGTCATGTTTGCGTACCGAACTTCATTTCCCTCTTGTTCAGTCGGACTAGTGATCAACCCTTGCGCCTCTGACAGCTCAATTCCTGTTTTCTCACCAAAACCATATTTATCATGGAAATATTGATAAATCGTCTGTCGTGCGGCGTTATTGATATACGAGCCGTCGCCTAATTTTCGCCCAACCGTCACTGTACCAACGTTGTGAGAGTTGTTTAGCGCTTGCTGCATGGTGGTTGTACCAGTCAAACCGCGCACTGCATTACAAATTTTACGGTCACCAACTTGAGTACAATCAGTGTTTTGATAGGTAGTATTTGGCGTAATCACACCTTTATCAATTCCCATGGCCATGGTAAATGATTTCATGATTGACCCCGGTTCTTGCGGCGTCATGGTCGCGGCGTTGATGAACGCAGCAGCATTTTGAACCTTGTTATACTCGGCAGGATTGAACGTTGGATAATTTGCCATAGCCAGCACTCGGCCATTGTTTGGATTCATCACCACTACGCTACCCTCGGTACCGCCAGCTTTTTGTAGGCCACGTTTGAGGGCTTCTTCGGCATAACTCTGAACGTTGCGGTCAATTGACAGCACCAAATCCTCACCCGCCTTCGCCTCAATATTCACGTCATTCTTGCCTATCATCAGCGGCACATTTCGCACATCCGTCACTGCTCGTAGCAGCCCATCACTACCTTTGAGTCGCTTGTCCAACGCGCCCTCTACGCCATACTGACCCTCGCCATTTGCATTGACAAAGCCCAGTACCTGTGCGCCCAGAGCTCCTTCTGGATAATTCCGAACCGAATTGAGTTGGTACAATACACCTGAAAAATCCTTCTTCTTCATCTGCTCAGCCTGGTCTAGCGTCAAACCCCGAGCCAAGACCTCATAGCGCGATTTTTTGTTAGCAAGTCGCCCCTCAGCATTCTCCATGAGCTTATCGCCAGCTGTCTGACGCAGCGCTTGAATGATCTCATGGCGCTGACCGTCAGAGACGGTTTGTGGATCAGCCACCACATTAAATATCATACGGTTCAGCACCACCGGAGCCGGCGTCTTGCCGTCCATCATGTAAATTTCGCCCCGCGTGGCCGGAATCACCAACGTGCGCTGCTGATTGCGCGCTGCTAGTTCAACATATTTGCCGTGCTGCAGCACCTGCAATTGAAATAATCTCAACACAAAAACTGCCATTATCCCCAGCAGAATAATGGCGAGTAGACTCGTTCGTGATTGCGCAAGTCGCCCCTTCATAGTGCTTCTTAAATTATACCACTTTTATCTAATTAGCGTAATCAGTTTGTGACGGCTTGCTCATGGCTGATGCCACGTTGCTATTTTTCACTTTATCAAGAGCCGTCAATCGAGCATTTTGCACTTCAAGTTCAGATTTTTTAGCATGGAGTTCACTAATCTGTTTATCCAAGCCCTGAGACTCTCTACTGTACGCGGACGTTTTAGTCGCCTGCGTCAAGTAAATCAAGCCAAGCACAGCAACCATCAGCGCGACCAGTACTGTATGAGCCACTGGGCCGAGTTTGACATTAGACCGAAAACGAGTTGCATTTTGATTGCGGCGCATCTGTTGCTGCCGTCGAGGTGTGAAAGTGGTGGATCGTGCGTACATTCTGTTTTCTATGTTATGTTGGTATATAATTTCTCTAAAATTGTGACATTCCAAGATAACCTGGCCCGTCTCAAAACCTAAGGACGGACCAGATCATCGACTGATACACTGTCCGGATAGTGCGTCAGCTATTCTACGAACGACTGATTAGCCGCGGCGAACAGCAACGCTCTCGGAGTGGTCTGCGTCTTGGAACTGAACTTTGATGTGTACTGGCATAATTGCCTCCTTTTTGTGTTATGTTTTTACGGCCCAGCGAAGCTTGGCACTTCGACTGCGCGGATTGTGAACATCTGCAGCCCCTAGAATCAATTTTTTATCAGGAATCATCAGCTCGGCTTCATACCCCGCTTCTGATTGTCCCTTGAAAAAACGTTTAACCAATCGATCTTCCAGACTGTGAAAGCTAATGATACCAACACGACCGCCTGGATTGAGCAGCTGAGGCAATAATGGCAATACATCTCTCACCTGCTGAAGTTCTTGGTTAACTTCAATTCTGAGGGCTTGAAAAGTGCGAGTCGCTGGATGTCTTTTTAGTCCACCGCGACCAACAGTCCGCTCAATCAGCTCAGCTAGCTCGGACGTTCGCGTCATCGGACGATGCGCTACAATCGCTTTCGCAATATGCATAGCGCGCGAACGAGTCTCCTCGCCGTACAGGGTTATCAGCCGAACCAACTCATCCACTGAAGCATGATTGATGATATCAGCCGCTGTCATCTCCGTCGTATCGTCCATCCTCATATCCAATGGACCATCAAAACGAAATGAAAAACCCCTCTCTGCTCTGTCAAGCTGCGGTGACGACACCCCCAAATCAGCCAAAATCACGTCAAATTTTCGCCCAAGCTTGACCAAATCACGTGCCGCTGACGCAAAATCTTGATGCATCAACTCGACACCTTGTTCTGTCAAATCGCCTAATGTTCGGATCGCGTTGCTATCACGATCAACCAATACAGCGTTCAAATAGTTATCTGTCCTCTTGAGAATCTCTCGCGCATGACCGCCATAGCCAGCAGTCAAATCAAGGTACGCTTCACCCCGACGAGGGGCGAGCGCACGCACGGTCTCCTCTAAGAGTACGGGAACATGAACCGGAGCGTCATTCGACAAATCCGGCTGTGGTGGATGTTCTTTAATACTCATCATTACTCCATTATAACGGAATAATGCTCGAGATCACCTATCTGGATATTTAATTTGAGCTTTTGTGTTTGTTTTGTGTTTGTTTTTTATGTCTTTAAGAGAGGAAAAGCGTGTTTTCCAAAAGAGACTTATGTGTGAGGTGGAGTTTTTTTGGGAGGTGTTTTAAGGAAGGTGCATTGCCGTTTTTATTGTGGAGCAAATAGCCACGAGTGCTCTTCTCAAATACCCAGGTAGTTGATCTCGAGAGGTTTCCTAATTGTTAATGTGCGTACAATTCATCAATCCGCATCAGCCACATCGGCTGCCATCACTCGGAAATATGCTCCGGCGCGAACCGCCACAATTTCCCGATCAATGCCAGCATAGTCCAGCAAATGCTGCTCTACCGTCACCCGACCTTGTTTTTGGTCAAGCGTGGATGCTGTTTTACCCCGTCGGAATTTAACGTTCAGGTCGGCAATTCGCTCATCCAGGATACTGCCCTGCAAAGCGCTCTCGACTTCTTTATCCCAGACACGCCGTGGATATAGGTGGAGATATTTGCCAAACCCTCTGGTCAGAACCACACCAGACGCAAATTCCTCTCTGAGTTCAGCTGGCATCGTCAAACGACGCTTGTCGTCCAGCTTTCGCTCAAAGTAATCTACTTGCACTGAGGCTCCTTCCCTGACGGAATTAGATTGATTTTTTAATGTTAGTGGTTGTTTGTTATTGTTCAACGGCTCGTTGCCGTTACCACTGACTTCATAATACTACCCACAACTACCCACTTGCAAGTCTTTTTTAGTACTTTTTACCCATTTTATCCCCAAACGAAAACTTTTCCACAAAATTGTGGAAAAGTCTAGTGTACTGTGTGGCTAGCTAAACACTATGATCGCAATCGCTTCACAACCATACCATACCATTTACCACTTGCCCGCAGCGTGCGCTCCATGGTTTTTCTATCAACCCTTGCCAGGCCAAACTTAGGCCAATAACCCTTATCCCACTCAAAGTTATCGAGCAGACTCCAGTGCAGATAGCCGATGATCTTGACGTCTTCTTTGAGTGCCCTGTCCATAGCTCGAATCGTTTCCATCAGCCACCATTTACGGTGTTGATCTGTCGCATCAGCCAACCCATTCTCTGTGATAAAAATTGGTAATTGGTGCTTTTTGTACGTCTCAATCAGCAACTCATACAATTTGTCTGGCTGCATATCCCAGCCTAAGTCACTTTCTGGGTTTTTCTCAGAATTATGCACACGATACCCAAAAAACCGTTGCGCAAAGTAATAATTGATCGCCAAAAAATTACTGTGTTTGCGCACTCGCCGAACGATCCACTGATTGATAAAGTAGTCAGCCACTCGGGCACTCAGCCGCGACACCCAAGCGTCGTCCCCAGCGTAAATGTACGATAGATTATGCGCCATCGACACCTTGTGGCGGCGATTTTTGCACGCAAGCTTGTAGACCTGTTTGTGCGCCCGTATCAGATTCATCAACACCTTAAATCCAAGTAATTTTTTAGTTTGATTTGGCGGCCACACTCCCTGAAAATAGCTTTCCCCGACATACACCAGCGGTTCATTGATACTAATAATCCACTCCAAATCACGGCCCAATTCATCCAGAATTTTTTCCACAAATCGCACAAAATAAGCTACATTACTTCGCCTCTCAAAGCCACCTTTCTCGGCAAACCAAACGGGCAGAGTAAAATGAAACAGCGTTACTACAGGGGTGATTTCCAATTCTTTCAACCGTTTCAAATAGGTGCGATAATGATCAATCACCGACGCATCCCAAGCACCCTCTTCTGGCTCCACACGAGCCCATTCGATTCCAAACCGAAATGAATTAAGTCCCATTTGCTCCAACAACTGAAAGTCTTCTTCATACCGCGAATAATGCTCAACTCCAGTGCCTGAAACATAATTGTCAGGATTGGTAGCCTCTTTTTCCACATGTGGCCACATGGCAGTCCGCCCAAAACTGTATGGCGCCTGCGTGGCCAACGTTTTAGCATTTTCCAGTTCCCAGGCGGTCCACTGATTGTTCAAGCCTCCTTCCGTCTGGTGCGCCGAAATAGCCGCACCCCATAAAAATCGTTTTGGAAAGCTTGGATTCGATCGTTTTGCATCCGTCATATCTATCATTATACCGTATACTTTGCTTACGCTACGATATCCTCCCCAAAATGCTTCTGTAGTCGCATGCGAATTGAGCCTTCATGCCGACCAAGTTTTTTACTAAGCTGCTGGATAGTTGCGCCCTGCAAGAACTCCTGTTTGAGAATGTCGTCATCGGCTTTTTCCCATGACATGTAGGCCTTCGGATGCGTTTCGCGCATTTTGGCAATTTTTTGCTGCCAGCTGCCAGACTGAGATTTCCTGCCTGATTTTTTCGGCGCTGACTGTTTTCGCTTCATATCCTCCAGCATTGGACGATAGTGCCTGGCTGCTTCATTACTTGCCCGCTGCAACACCTCATCAATTGCCAATGCATCCGGTGAAATTTCCAGCGCCTTACGATTAATTCCATACAAATATAAATTATCCAAATCCCGCACCCGGCTCAAGGCCACGTAGCCCATGCCCTCAACAAACGCCTTTCTCAGGTCAATCCGAGCCGCATCCAAGGTCATACCCTGGCTTTTATGCACCGTGATGGCCCACGCCAGCCGCAGCGGCACCTGCGAGATACTCGCCCGCTTGCGTTCGCCGTCACGCAGCTCCCAGACATCTGGCAGCATCGTCACCTGCCGGCCGTTACGAAACTCCACAATCGGATAATCGGTCAGCGGCTCAAAATCCACCACCGTGCCGATACTACCATTGGCGTACAATTTCTGCGGCGAATTTTTCACTGCCATCACCAACGCACCCGGTTTCAACACGAGTTCACTCGGCGCCAACACCGACCGCTGCAAGTTCTCGACATATACCTTTGAACCCGTCGTCGTCTGCTGATATGTCCGCTCCTCGCCCGCCAGCTCCGCCAGCTTCTGACTATTGATAGCATCAACATCAACATTGACGGTGTGTAGTTCAGTGATATCGCTGTCGGGCAATTCGACCTCCGTTCGCGCCAGCAACATCTCAGCATGATGCCGCCTGATATCGTCATTCCTCAGCGCCGTCAAAATCTCCAGCAGCTGCTCGTCATCTTGCCGGTATTGCCGCTCCAGATATAGCACCGCCGGCTGCAGCTCCTGCCACGCTTCTGAGTACACCACAAAACCACCGCCCTGCTCACCCGGACGATTAATTGGCGGTAATTGGAAAAAGTCACCACTCATCACTAGCTGCACACCACCAAATGGCTGGTCATTTTCCCGGACACCGCGCAGAACCCGGTCAACCATGTCCAGCCGAAAATCATGCAGCATGGAAATCTCATCAATCACCAGTACATCGGTCTTGGTAATCACCTCACGCCGCGTTTTTGACAGCCGATCAAAAAAAATGTTCGCCAAATAATCACTGACGCCAATACCACTCCAACTGTGAATCGTATTGCCACCCAAATGCGTTGCCGCCAGCCCCGTCGTCGCTGTTACCGACACCTTTTTACCCTGGTTACGCGCCTGTGCAATAAAAGTGTTCAGCAGGTGTGTTTTGCCGGTACCAGCCGCACCCGTCAGCAGCGCCGACCGACCGCTCATCAAAATCGCCAGCGCTAATTCTTGATCCATGCTTAACCTCGCGGCGGTTCGCCTTCAGGCTCGCCCAGCAGTTTTTTCGACTTAATTTCGTAGCGTTTGCCGGTAATTTTGCTCTCAATATAATCCTCGTTGATCAAGTTCACAAACATATCCAGATCATTGCCGTCCATAATGATAATCGCGCCATTATCATCGCTCATTAGCTCCAACTGCATCTCATCAGCATAGTCCAGCACCTGCTCTTGCTTGACCTCGCCGATCTCCAATTTCTGTAGTTTATTGATAGTCTTTTTGCGCTCCTTGACCAGCGCATTCAGATCCAAACCCTCTGGGAAGCTCAACTTATATTCCTTCTCAATTTCCGCCACTTTCTTATCGGCAATCACTTGCTTCTTATACTCATAGCCAAACATCCGCTCAAACTTGCCTGGATTAAAGGCGAAAATATCCTGCCCGATGATCAGCACCTGGTTATCATCTGGCACTTTAAAACCAACCTCCGCCTTAAACGCACCAAACTTGCCATCAGAAAACTCCCACGCCAGTGCACTTTTGAGTGTCTGCCCCTGCTGGATCAGCTTGGCTGTGTAAAAGATTTTTTCTGGATCATTTGGATCGGTAAATCGCGCCACAATTCCCTTCATTCGCTTAAACTCATGCTCAGTTTCCGAGAACTCCACGATGTCGCCGCGCTCATGTTCAATCAAATGAATCAAGGTTTCCGCTCGGCCAACCTTGGCGAGGTCTGTCCGCAGTAGTACGTTGTCTTCCGCTTCGCTCAGCTCATAATCCCGCACACTGAGGCCAGTACCGGCGCCCAAATTGACTTGATTGATATAATCAAACAAAAATAGCGGCCGGAGCTGCTGCTCGACATCGCCCTTCAGAGGCATAACATACGGCGTGTAATTTTTATTAAACAAAAACAGCTCTATCTGTAAATCATTCTTCTTCGCGTCAGTTTGATTCGCCCACAAAAAAATATCAGTCGTTTCCCTCACTTCTTCCATTGCCCTAGTATAGCAATTTTTGCCAGTCGCCGCCAGCTAGGAGGTTATATATCGACCAAATTGTTTATCTGCTTCAGTCAACATTGTCTCATCAACCACGATCTTACTGAGATCTTCCTGTTTCAATACCTCATGTGGTGGTTTGACTACAAATAGACCGATTGCCAAGGCAGCCATTTTTAAACACTGCGTCGTCTGTTCACGTGTCAGTTTGGCCTCTGGGTTAATATCTTTTTTGCTGACCTCAGCCCTTCCCTCAAGTCTGTCTCTCATGTTGAGATAATACCACGTAACCGCTAGCCCATCTTTACTATAC
>CAUTLS010000017.1:0-15388 GCA_963539345.1 uncultured Candidatus Saccharibacteria bacterium | reverse complement strand
CTCTAAAGCAATAGTCCATCACCCAAACTTCGTCAGGTTGCTCGGCGTTGCCCTTAGTATGCAACATGACCCTAACTTTCAAGCAAGGAGTCGGCATCCAAGCTATCGACCAGTCAGAGATGCAATTCGAAAAGCCCTTCTCGTAACAAGCGGCAGCCCAGGTGACTACGACTTTCACACCGGCGTCTACACACCGGCAGACTGATAAACCTGCTATAATGGAACCATGCCAAAGCCCAAAGCAAAAAAACCAGCTACTCACGCCGTCGTTAACCGTCGAGCACGGTTTGATTATGAGTTGGGCGAGGAAATCGTAGCTGGGCTGGTGCTAACAGGGCCAGAGGTACGAGCTGCACGAGACGGACATGTCCAGCTCAAAGGCGCCTTTGTCAGCTTGAGAAATGACGAATTGTGGCTCAATAACACGAGCTTTTCGTTGCGGCTGAACGTTCGTGGCCAGGCAAACACAAAAAGCGTCGATACCTCGGCGCGAAAGCTACTGGCTAGCCATAAACAAATTGATCGATTTGCTGCCGCCAAACAACAGGGGCTGACCATCGTCCCGACCAAATTATTAACCAATGGCCGCTTCATTAAAATCGTCATCGCACTGGGGCGGGGTAAAAAGCGTTACGACAAACGCGAGACCATCAAGCGTCGTGATCAGGATCGCGAGACGCGTCGGCAGCTTTCTGGTCGATAAGCTCTTGGTATAATTTTTCCAGCTTCTTCACTTGGCGATTTTCAGTAAATTTGGCCGCCAATTTTTTACTGATAGCGCCAAACTCTTGACGCTTATCAGCATCCTCTAGTAGGGTAATAATTGCTCGCCCAAAGCTGGTCGGATTATCATTCGCGATGAAACCATTCACGCCGTCTTGGACCACTTCTGACAGCTCTTTATCCACTAGCACGATCGGCAGCCCCGCGTGAGCCGCTTCATGCAGCACCCAGCCCTGCGTGTCTTTCAGTGATGGAAAAGCAAAAACGTCCAGCACTGAGTACGCCAGGCCGAGCTTTTCACGCGGCATAGCGCCAGTGAAAATAATTCTGTCAGCATATTTGGTCGCGGCAGCCATTTCCTCCAGCGTCTTTCGGTATTCAAAATCACCAACAAACAATAGCTTTGCCTTAGGTCGCTTCTTGGCGATGTGCCGCTCAAACGATTTGATCAGCAGCGGCAAATTCTTTTCTTCACCCAACCGACCAACAAATCCAAAGATTTCATCATCTTCTGCCAAGTTCCATTGCTCACGAAATGCCTTCACCTCTGTTTTCGTTGGGCGAGGCAGCGCATTTACGCCATTTGGCATCAGCACCAGCTCATAGTGATAATCATCGTACTGCCAAGACTTCAGTTGCTTACAACTCTTTCGACACAGAGCAATGACCGCGTCTGCTTTACTATACAAAATAGTGATGACGCTTTCGATGATGTCTTTATTCCATTTGGTAACACCAGCTCGCGGCTTGTATAATTTAGCGATTTCCAGCAAGTCATGACCGCGCAGTTTCACGGACATTGGGAAGACGATTCCTGCCAGCGCCAAAGCACCAGGCAGCACCGCCGGGTAGTGATCAACAAACTCGTAGATATCCGTACAGTGCTGAATCACCAGCGGAATGTCGTTCTTTTTGGCAGCTTTCACGCCGACCAAACCAATTTGTGATGGTGTAAACACATGTACCATGTCCAGCTCCAATTCTTTGATGCGACGCTGTACTGCCGGCGGAAAGAACACCGATGTATCATAATCATCAAAAAATGCACCCTTAATGGACGGGAAACGAATGATGCGCGAATCAGCATCTTCGTTGAGCAACTCGGCTTGTTTGGACGGGCTCATCGACTTGGCAGGGCAAAATACGTAGACCTCATGTCCTAGGTTTTCCAGCTCTCGCTTGAGCGATTCAACCACAAAAACGATGCCATTGATTGATGGTCGATAGGTATCGGTAAACAGTCCAATTCTCATGATTCTAGTACACTCCTGTAAAATTCCACTAATCGCTCGCCACCAGCTCGACTGTCAAACCGTTTGGCGACTCGCCCAGCTGCAGCAACCTGTTGTTTATACCATTTGGCGTCATTTCGCAGTTTGTCTATCACCCGGGCAGCATCCTGAGCCGAGGAGACAAACTGAGCATCCGGGCGGAATGTATCGTCGTATTCATGGATATCTCTCAAGATGATTGGTAGTCCAGCGCCCGCAGCTTCCAGGACACACATCGGATGATTTTCCTGCTCAGCAGGCAAAAAGAACGCATCGGCTGCATGTAAATAGGTCATAACGTCTGCATGATCAATTACGCCCGTGATGATGACGTTTTTGGGAGCCGATGCTATCAATTCTTGCATTTTGCCGTATTCTGCACCCAAATGCTTAAATGGGATACCGCCCACCCAGATAAATGTCACCTCAGGCAAAGCTCGTGCCGTTTCAAAAAACGTGTCCAGACGCTTACGCGGCTGAACCTGTCCATTACCAACCACCACAAAGTCTGACGGCTTCAGTTTCAGTTTTTTGCGAGCAGCTTGTTTGGTTTTTGCAGTGGATACATAGCGGCTCATGTCGACCGTATTGTACAGCACTTCCACGCGCGTTTTCAGCTTCATCGGACCAGTCATGGTTTCCTTAACCATGTTAGAGCAGGCCAACACCAAATCAGCCTGGTTATATACCCAGCGCATATACGCTCGCACCAACCACTGCATTCTGCCCATGCCTTTGATGCTGCCAACCAAGGAAGCAGGGATGACATGACCAGAGATAATCTTTTTGCCACGTGAACGTTTGAGCATCCACATTGAATACAAACCGATGGTCTGTGCGTGAACAATATCTGCGTCAGGGCGAGCTTGATTAACCACGACGGACGTGTCTTTTCTCGCCTTAAGCGCATTTGTCATCTCTACAAAAGCAGTGTGAACACCATGGCCTTGGACAGTAAACTCACTCTCGGAAATCATATCGACATTCAGTCGAGTCTTGCGTGTCATAGTATCTATTATACCACAAGTCGCGTCCCAACCGCTTCGCCTCTGGCAGCACGCACGATATTGCCATCACTCAGCAAGTCGCAAATAATCATTGGCTTTTTCTCTTCAGCAGCCAAGCCGATAGCCGCTTTATCCATCACACCAATGTCCGGGTTTGCCAAAACCTCATCATAGGTCAATTGGTCAAATTTGACAGCATCAGTAAATTTGACTGGGTCCTTGTCGTACACGCCGTCCACTTTAGTAGCTTTGATAACCACGTCACATTTCATCTCTAACGCCAAATTGACGGCTGCCGTGTCAGTGGTTAAAAACGGCCGTCCAGTGCCGCAACCAACCACCACTACGCGACCTTTTTCCAAGTGACTGACTGCTCGTCGGTAGGTGTATTGATCGACAAATTGATTCACTTCCACTGTCGACAGAGCACGCGTTACTAGGCCATCATCGTTGAAGACATCAGCCAAAGTGATGGCATTGATCAGCGTCGCCAGCATACCTGCGTTGTGTGCCGTCACGTCACCGATACCGCCGCCAGCAATTTGCGCCCCACGCACATAATTACCACCACCAACCATGATGACAACCTGTGTTCCGCTCGCCACCACTGGCTTGATTTGTGCGGCGATCCACCGCGCCCTGGCATGATCAAATCCACCAGCGTATTGTCCTTGTAGTTGTTCGCCCGAAAGCTTGAGAAGAATTCTGTTATACATAGGTTCATTGTAACAAGTTATGCCACTTCTGCACACAAGCTCCGCCATATCAAGCCTATACGCAGCCCGCAAAACCCGCTACAATAGCCACATGAAGTTATTTTCCTGGAACGTCAACGGCATCCGCGCAGTCCTAAACAAAGGCGAGTTTACCACATTCATCGAAACCTACGACCCGGATATTGTTTGTTTGCAAGAGACTAAAGCCCAGCGCGGGCAAGTCGAGTTAGACCTGCCACAATTTTACGAGCATTTCTATTCGGCAGCCAAAAAGGGCTATTCTGGCACCGCCATATTTTCAAAACAACCAGCCCTGAACTATCTTGATGGTTTTCCAGCAGACATCGCCAACAAATACCAGCTATCCGCTGACGAATACGGCGATCCTAACGACGAAGGACGTATCATCGCTGCTGAATTTGATGGGTTTTGGCTGGTTACGTGCTATACACCAAATTCCAAAGGCGATCTCAGCCGACTCAGTCTGCGCCACAACCAATGGGATCCAGCTTGCCTGGAATACCTCAAAGGGTTGGAGCAGGGACATTACGGCGCCGCCAAGCCAGTGCTGTACTGTGGCGACATGAACGTAGCTCACCAAGATATCGACCTCGCTCGGCCGAAAGACAACGTCGGCAAGCACGGCTTTACCGACGAAGAGCGAGCAGGTTTTCAGGCATATCTGGACGCTGGTTTTGTCGACGTATTTCGCGTACAGCATCCAACAGCAACAGACGCATATACTTGGTGGACTCACTGGGCTAATGCCAGAGCCCGAAACGTTGGTTGGCGCATTGACTATTGGTTGGCAAGCCAAGAGCTGGCACCGTCCATCAAACAGGCACACATCCACCCTGAGCAACTGGGTTCCGACCATTGCCCAGTCAGTATAGAACTATAGACCACGAAAAAGCACCCGAGTTGTGCGGGTGCTTTTAGTGTTAGTAAGCGCTCAGATTATTGGCGGCGGCTTACGATGTAGGCAACGGCAGAAGCAGCAAGTGAGCCGAGACCAAAGATTGAAAGGAGCGCGTCAGTCGTACCAGTTCGTGGCAACTCAGTTGTCGTTGGAGCTGGTGGGGTAGGTTGCTTAGGAGCAGGAGGGGTAGTCGGAGGAGTGCTTGGCTTACATGCGTCGCTGTCCACTGATGCGTATCCCTCGTTCTTTTGGTCCTTAGTCCAGACGCTGATGATCTGCTTGGTCTTGATGTCACAGACTTTAACCTTACAGTCTTCTTCGTTCTTTGAGTAACCTTCCTTGTTTTCTTCACTCTTGCGTACGGTTATGATCTCACCAGTTTTGGTGTCACAAACCTTGACTTTTTCACAGTCAGCAAAGTTCTTTGAGTGTTTGCTTGTGTCGTATTCACTTTCTTTGATAGTGACAATTGTGTCAGTCTTCAAGTCACAAACTTGAATTTTTGGCTCTTCAGTCACCGTGATGGTAACTTTACAGTTTTGGCTGGTTACGCCATTGTTGATGGTAACAGTTGCAGTGTAAGTACCAGCCTTTGTGTAGGTGTGCTCAGCCTTGTTGCTACTACCAGTTGTCTTTTGGCCATCGCCAAAGTCGAAAGTATAGCTACTGATGCTTGCACCATTCTTTGCAGTTGCAGTTGCAGCAAAGGCGAACTTGTTGCGGGTACCAGCGACTTTTTGCGCGCTCAATGCGTCACACGTCAATACTGGCTTTGGAGCTGGTGTTGGTGGAGGTGTTGGTTCACCCCAAAGTGGGTTACCACAGTCCTTGATAACTGCCTGAACGAATTTACCATTACCGTCCAACCATACAAACACTGGCTTCTTACTTGCCACTGGCATAAAGCTGTGACGAATCAAGTAGCTTGGGTATGATTTACCACCAATTTGCTGGTAGTTAATTGGATTAGTGTAGTTAACGTGACGACGCTGAATGGTTTTTGCATTCGTTGCTACGACACGACCGTTCACTGTAACGGTGTTGTTTGAAGCGTCTGCCACACCTTCGTGCATACCAGCGCCCTCAACCATTGATTGTGTAATGCCGAAGTAGTTGTAAATACCACGGACTTCGCTGTCGCTGTGATAAGCCGACTTCATGGCACTGTGGGTCATAGTACCACAACGAACGATCTTGATATCTGAGCAGCCGACGGCGTCTGAAGGCGTAGCATACCAAATACCACCGATAATTGCGGCAGTAATAGAGCCAGCCAAAAGTACTCTCTTTACTATTTTATTCATTGTTTCCTCCTCAACCTTACTATTTCTCACCGGTTGTTACGGTCCATATTAGCACAAACTTTTGTATTTGTCAATAAAGATGTATAAATATATTGCTTATGGTTTCCGTAAGTCTGCTATAATAGAAAATATCTAGAGGTAATGCATGAAAATTCAAAGACAATTTCCTTGGAAAGAACTGATCAAATGGGGAAGCGCCGTTTTGGCGTGTCTTGGTGTTGCTTATTTGCTGTATCTCAATAACCAATACGAAAGGAAGCCAGTAGACAACACACCAGGCCAAATTCAAGAAAAGCCCGCCACCGAACCAGCACCAGTGCCGACACCAAAAGAGGTCCACGTCACATTGCCTGGAGCTTCACCAATTCCAGCTAGACAAGAGGACTACCAAGCCGACGGCAGTATCTGGCAAATCGTCAACCAAACGCGTGGCTTCAAACAACCAACCTATGTGCCAAGCGACCTACAAACTGCAGACGTACCGACCCTGCCAGGTAGGGGACCAGAGGAGCGATCTCTACGAGCAGCAATTATGCCGGATCTGAAAGCGTTGATGGCAGCAGCCGAAAGTGCTGGCTCGCCAGTACGCTTAGGTAGTGGATATCGCAGCTATCAGACGCAAGTCGGGTTATTTAACCGATACGCCCGTCAAGTTGGCGAGACACAGGCAGCACGATTTAGTGCCCGACCTGGCTATAGCGAGCACCAATCCGGCCTCGCCCTAGACTTTGGCTCGCCCGACGGCAGATGCTGGGTGGACGATTGTTTCAAAAACACCAAAGCAGGGAAATGGTTGGCGGCCCATGCTCACGAATACGGCTTCATCCTGCGCTATCCAGAAGGCAAACAATCAATCGTCGGCTATCAATACGAAGCCTGGCATTTCCGTTACGTCGGCCGTGAACTCGCTGGCGCGCTGCACCAGTCCGGCTTAACCCTGGAAGAAGCATTACCATATCTAGAAAAAGCACAAAATGAACTGAAGCAAAAGGAGACGTCGTCATGAAACTATCAGCTGGGCGGGCAGGGCTGGCATTCGTATTATCCGCATGGGTAACGTTTAGCGGGCTGCTGATATGGGGCGGTTTGCAGACCAGTCAACAGAGCCAAGAAGCCAATCAACTAGCAGCGACCTCGGTCTGGCAACCTGACGCTGTCGTGGAGTTCACTCAGAACAATACGACCGAAAAACTGACCATACCAAGCTGGCGACGGCTCGATGACAATAACATTTGGGCACACGTCTGGAAACAACACGGCCTCGACCCAAACTACCAGCCAGAGTTGGCCAACCTTGAGGATGTGAAGGTTGGTAAATGGGTAGAAGACAAGCGTCTGCGCCCACAAGCACTAGACAATCTCAAGCCATTTGCAAAAGCCGCAGAAGCAGCCGGCCATCCCATATTGGTCACCAGTGCCTATCGCTCCTACGCCGACCAGGAAAAAACCCGCAAAGAGCTAGCTCGCACCAATGGGCAATTGTACGCCGATGAATTTGTAGCAGAACCAGGCAAAAGTGAGCACCAGCTGGGACTGGCGGTGGACTTTTCATCATACACCGAACCGTGCATGGAAAAATTTACCGCCTGCCGCCTCGACAAGGCTTCCGCCGAGTGGCTAGCCGCTCATGCCCACGAATACGGCTTCATTTTGCGCTACCCAGAAGGTAAGCAGGCCATCACTGGCGTCGCACCAGAATCCTGGCACTTCCGCTATGTCGGCAAGGACCTAGCGAGCTTTATGCACCGCAACAAGCTTACGCTCGAAGAAGTGATGACACAGCTAAAGAAAGCTCGTGAAACCTCATGAATTCGTCATACTGGCAGCGTCAAGAGCTAGGCAAACCTCTGTTTCCTGATGTTGAATGGAATCGCCCCGAACGGCTTGACCAGTCTGGACGCCTAGCCATCATTGGCGGCAACAAACTAGGCTTTTCGTCTGTCGCTGAGGCCTACGCAACCGCTCAAACAACTGGTGTTGGTCAAGTCCGCGTATTATTGCCTGATGTTCTCAAAAAAAGTGTGCCGTCCAGTATGACTGATGTCTTATTTGGGGCGACTAACCCATCCGGCAGCCTAGCGCAAGCAGCACTCACGGAAGCCGTATCGCTCTGTGACTGGTCTGATGTGCTCTTATTGATCGGCGACGCTGGCAGAAACAGTCAAACCGCGATCGTCCACGAAGAACTGGTCAAGCGCTCACAACAACCAGTCGTCATCACCCGTGACGCCATCGATCTACTACAAAACAGTTTTGCGGAGATTTTGGACAATCAGCATGTGGTATTTGTGGCTTCTTTTGCTCAAGTACAAAAAATATTTCGTTCAGTGTACTACCCAAAAATGCTGACGTTCAGCATCCAACTAGCACAGTTCGTCGACATACTCCATAAGTTCACCATCACCTATCCAGTCACCATCTGCACCTTCCACGCCGAGCACGTGGTCATCGCCCACGGTGGCACCGTCGTCACCCAAGCCTGGCATGAGCCGATGGCCATATGGCGCGGAGTCGTTGGCGCAAAAATTGCCAGCTACTTGGTATGGTCACCCAGCTCACCGCTAGCTGCTGCCAGCACCGCCGTCTGCGCGGGGTAATTGCTTACGCTAACCATTGACATTTTATGTTCTTAGTGATATAATGCAAAGTAGCTTTCGCTCAAAAGCTTCGTCAAAGGGCGGAAGTTGCCCTTTAGCTTTGAGCGATACACCTTGAGAGGAGGTGTATCATGTACGGCCGAAATAACCCGGGGGATTGTTTGTTCCCCCTGATTATGGGATCGGTTTATTCTGGAGTGGCGTTTTTTATAATCGCCACCGAAGAGATTAATTGGCAGACGATTGGCGTCTGTCTACTCGCCTTCATAGTAGGTGCTGCTCACATCTACTATGGTATTCGGCTCCTGCGTAACAAATAACAGGAGCCGCGCTCGCGCCCACCGAAAATAGTTCGCCGAATCGGCTCAACCTGATTGAGTACCTCATGGTATTCTCGGGTTGATCAAACCCGATTCAGCTTGAGCCAGTTCGGTGGGCTATTTTCTTTGCTCATATAAAAATCGCCCAGTCAGTGGGCGATGGTTACTTGGAGCGACCTCTGGTACCGCGGGCCGGACTTGAACCGGCACGAGCTATTGCTCACCAGATTTTGAGTCTAGCGCGTCTACCAATTCCGCCACCGCGGCACGAGAGAGCGCTCCAAAACTACTGGTTATTATATCACGTCATCCTCGCCCTCGACAAGGGGGTATTTTTGTTTTTTTGGTGATTTTCCTGTATCATTAAACATAAGTATGAACCCCGGAAGTCCACGACCATTCCAACCGCCAGCGCGCGACCAATCATCAACGCGTAATGCTGCTGCTGATGTTATCCGCGGGCAAATTAACTCGATTTACACTGGTAATTCGTCTGAAGCTACACCACACACCACGCCTGCGCCAGCCAACACAACCCCACAAGAGCCAGCGCTGCAACCACAACCGCAACCTCAGCCACAAGCCACTACGTCAGTAGTCAAACCAATTTCACAGACCGAACCACAGGGCCACCGCCTCAATACTACACCACCTACCGACACGACCGCCGCAACCACCAGCCAGGCCACTCAACTAGCCAACAGCACACCACAAGCCACGCCCGATCAGTGGCAGCAATATCACAGTGCCTGGCAAAAATATTATCAGATGTACTACGAACGGTATTATGCCAATCACCTGAACGCCCAACAGTCTCCAGCTCAGCAGCCGCAAACCAGCACTCCAGAGACAGCAGACACCCTGTCGCCACAACAGCAAGCCATCCGCGATCTGCGCTCTAAAATCCGCAATACCGTCAACGACTCCGCCAAAAAAGTGCGCAATTCTCGACATTTCATCCCAGCTCTAGCCGGAACTATGGTCATGTTGGCCTTTGTCTTCCTACAATACAACCGAGTCATTTTGGGTACTGTCGCAGCCTATACAAGCCCTGGCAATATTGAGCCGCAAAACATCATCGTCGACCCAAGCATTGACACCAAAGTCAGTGCTGAACCAAAAATCATCATCCCAAAGATCAATGTTGACGCACCAGTCGTATACGGCGCCGCACCAGATGTCCAGTCACAGCGCAAGGCCATGGAAAACGGCGTGGCGCACTTTGCCGTGTCTGGAGCCAGCGCATTGCCAGGGCAGGCGGGAAATGTCGTCTTGGCCGGCCACTCAAGCAATGACGCCTTTGCCGCTGGAGGATATAAATTTATCTTCGCCCAAAACGAAAAACTTCAAAAAGACGACGTCATATATCTTAACTACGAAGGCAAACGATACACCTATAAAATCACTGGTTCAGAAGTCGTCAAACCAAACGAGGTCACCAAAATCCAAACTGGCACCCAAAAACCAATGTTGACACTGGTCAGTTGCGTTCCTGTTGGCACTGCCGACAAGCGTCTGTTGGTCTATGCTGATCAAATCAGCCCAGACCCCAACACCGCTTCTGCTGCTGCTGAAAACAACGCAACAGGGCAAATACCAGGCAATCCATCGCCAACTGTCTTGGAGCGTATCTTTGGCGCTCGATAACCGGACAATTTTCCGTATGCTTATGATTCTGTTGTCATCTTCAAACGACTGAGGATCAATTTGTCGCCATCACTAACAAACGAGTAGAGATATTTACCGTCAGGGGACAGTGCCGCATCATAACCAGCAGCCACGGGAGTCAGTGTGTGTGCATTGGTGCCATCAAACTCTTGGATCAGCAATTTACCACTAGCATCACGTCGCCAGACATAGAACTCATCCAACCATTTGAGCTCGCTTGGTGCATCAAGCGCGATGACTGGCGAAATAGTCTCTCGCTCGATGTCATAATTGACAAAACCAGTCTCATCTTTGAGAATCACCATTCGACCATCGCTGTTTAGCGTCAGATCTTTGATGGTCCGTCCAAACGCCACCTTTTTCACGGAATTCAAAAACTTTTTCACGGCTTCTGAGTCCTCGGTTGGTGGACGCAAATCACCGCGATAGATCTGTGCTGTATCATTGACCGTCACAACCACAGTGTCCTTATTGAAATACTTTGAAGCCTTGATTTTGACTGTATCATCAGTCTGCGCTGACGCAGCCCGATACATGATGCGCGACTGTTCCCAACCTTTTTTCCACACGCCAGCCACTTTGACATTTGCTTCAGTACCAACATAAGCGATCGTCTCACTGCCGTACAACACAAATGATTGAACACCAGACAACACTGGACGCGACAGGGAAGCGCCGCCCACATTCATCTGGCGTACATGACCACCATTTTGCAAGACGTACAGTTCATTGCCATTGGTACCGATGAAATGCGCGTCCAAAATATCCACGCTAGCGATATTCGTCACATCAATCATTTCTTTTGGATTATCCCGGTCAAAGCGCAGCCACTGAATCTTGCTGTCAGAGCCCTCTGGGATGTAAGTATGCTTGAGTAGTACGTAACGGCCCGCAAAGTCCCACTCGGCGATAGCAAATTGATGCTTAGTCGTTGCCACATCATACTGCGCCAAATGTTGCGTGCTAATGTCAGTTTCCGTAAATTTAGGATTGTTGTACGACCGAACATCACCCCAAAACAGTTTCGGTGTTCCGTTCACCACGCCAGTACCAGCCATGAACCGCCCGCCAGGCGCAAACTTAGCTGATTCTAGCACTGGATATTCTTTCAAATTGGTGACCTCTTTCTTCTCGGGGATCATCCGAGCATACACCAAATGCGTCACCGTACCAGCCTTGATGTCCAACGTCTTTTGCCACGGCTCGTAGCCGTTCAGTTTCATGGTAAATTGGTGTTGCCCGGGCACGATCAGGCCCTTAGTTTGAGTCAGGTTAAATGCGTTGCCATCGATTGACACCTGCGCACCACGCGGGAATGAATCGTATTGCACTAAGCTGTTTTGTTCGATTTTCAGATCTTTTGAATTGAATTGATAGCCAAAGTTGTGCCATAAAAGAACGATGATTAAACCAATCACCATCAGCGTCATGATAGTGTACACCAAAGTACGACGCACGATTTCTTTTGCGGAGGTATTGTTGTGGTACATAAAACGAATTATACCACATTTTCGCCCTTGCAAAAACCGCTGGCACTTTGTACTATAATATATAGAAGTTCGCGAGGGAACATCGTAACAAGGGGAAGAAATGAAACAAGAATTTATCAATGTCAATGGTAAGGCATACGACCCAGTCACAGGGCTGCCATTACCAATCTCAGTCGCAACATCACCAACAGTAGCGCCGACTCAACCCAAGCGCGTCGTTAAGGCATCAGCCGCACGCGGTACAACCACCGCGACTATTCACCGTGTTCCAGTGCAGAAATCAGCCACCCTCAGCCGACGACACATCAAACGACCCCCTCAGAAACCCCTTGCTACTCGTCCAGTTAGAACCCCCAGCGTAACCGTACAGCAACACGTTGCTGTGAAAAAGTTTTCCCCTCAGGTAGCTCAAAAACCAGCAGTAGAAGCACCAAAAAAACCTGTTCAGATAGATCGTCCGGCAGAAGTGCACCCAGTCGTACAACGCGCCAAGCAACGACAAATTGCCAAGGCGCCCGTCGCACCAATCCAAAAGACCGAGCCAAAGCCAGCATCAATTCTCAAAAATGAGGCCATCAGCGAAGCCTTGGCTAAAGCTCAAGAGCCAAAACCAGAGAAGCATCACCGCGCCAAGCGCAAACAAAGCAAATTAAAGCGCTGGACCAGCCTGGCGTCTGCGGGACTGGCCATCATGCTACTCGGTGGATATTTCACCTATCTCAGTATGCCAAATATTTCCATTCGTGTCGCAGCCTTGCAATCTGGCATCAACGCCACTTATCCTGGTTACAAACCAAATGGTTACGCGCTCAATGGCCCAATTTCCTTCAAGCAGGGAGAGGTCAGCATGAAATTCGCATACGCTGACGGCACTGCCAACTACACAATTTCTCAAAGTAAGAGCAACTGGGACTCAGCCGCTGTCAAAGAGTATATCTCAGGAAAATCAGGTGCGCCAGCTACAACCATCGTCGATGGCCTGACTATTTTTGCAGCAGGAGAAAATGTCGCTTGGGTCAATGGTGGCATCTTGTACCAAATCAACAGCCACGCTCCACTCTCTAGCGAACAGATTCGCAAAATAGCTACCAGTATGTAGTATAATGTCATCATGACTATTCGTACTCGTTTTGCGCCATCACCAACCGGCTATATTCATGTTGGAAATGTTCGAGCGGCTTTGTTCCCGTGGCTACTGACGCGCCAGCAGGGAGGCTCATTTATCTTACGCATCGAGGACACTGACCGGTCGCGGTTTGTGCCTGGCGCCGAAGACTTGATATTGGACACGCTGGAATGGCTCGGCATCGACTGGGACGAGGGGCCACGCAAAGGGGGATCACATGGACCATATCACCAGTCAGAACGGCTAGAGATCTACCACACCTGGGCAAAAAAGCTGGTAGAGAAGGGACTCGCCTATGCCGATCCGTACACACCTGAAGAGGTGCAAGGATTTCGAGAAGAAGCACGCGCATTGAAAAAAGCTTTCTTATACCGTGACTATCGGCCAGAAAATCCCCCAGAGTGGGACGGCACTCAGCCACTCCGGTTCAAAGTGACCTCTCTCAAACGATACACGTGGAACGACCCTGTCATGGGCGAATTGTCAGCTGGTCCTGAGGCTCTGGACGATTTCATCCTCATCAAAGCCGATGGCTATCCAACCTACAATTTTGCGCATATTGTCGACGATTTTGAGATGGGCATCACGCACGTCATCCGCGGGCTGGAGTACATCTCCAGCACGCCTAAATATTTAAGCCTCTACGAAGCTTTGGAAATTACGCCGCCAACCTTGGTTTGCTTGCCGCACATCATGGCTCCAGATGGCAGGAAAAAGCTCGGCAAACGAGATGGCGCCAAAAGCGTGACTGATTATCGAACTGATGGGATTCTACCAGAAGCCATGCTGAACTTCTTGGCGTCCATGGGCTGGAACGACGGCACCGAACAGGAGATTTTCAGCAAGCAAGAGTTGATCGATACATTCAGCCTCGACCGAGTCCAGCGTTCGGGCGCGCGTTTTGACGAAAAGCGTTTGCTATGGATGAACGGACAATGGATCCGCCGCATCAGCCTGGACGAGCTCTACCAACGAGTAGAAGGCTACTGGCCACAATCAGCTACCCAGTTTGATGCGTCATACAAACATCAAGTCCTAGCTCTGGTGCAAGATCGGCTCAAAACACTAGCTGAACTACCCATGATGAGTCGCTTTTTCTTTGAAGAACCAGAGGTCAACATGGAACTAATTACTAGCAACAAGCAACTAAAGAAACTGTCTGATGGTGAAATTCGCGAGCTCCTCAAAATCGCACATGACAAGCTGGCAGAACTGACTAACTGGACTCCTGAAGCCATCCAGGGAACCCTCAATCAGCTGCTAGAAATCACTGGTCAAAAGCCTGGCGTACTATTCAGCCTCATTCGCATCGTCACGACCTGGGCACCGTTCAGCCCACAGCTCAACGATACTCTGGCACTATTCGGTAAAGACAAAACGCTCAGTCGCATTGCTAGTCAATTGTAACAACAACTAGTCAGGACTGATTATGATTCCCGAGCAAGTCCGTGCATTATTTTACGGACTTTCTCTACCATTTCCTGCTGATCAGCAGGAGGGAAGCCGCCTCTCGTGCCTGAAGTTCTAATGTCTCTATGTCTAAGATCATAACCCTCCAGTATTGCCGTCCTCAAACAGTCATACTGTACTGGACATACTTTACATATCCCACTATTAACCGTGTTAATATCCATACCGGCGCAACGTCCGCCCGCAGCCCAGCCCGGGTCTATTGGACTATCAGCCTTAGCAGCCTTAGCCTTAGCGGCTTTAGCAGCCTTATTAGTAGCATCCTCAGCAGCCGTATTAATAGCAGCTTTAGCAACCTTATCAATAACATCCTGAAGCTTAGGTATAGACCTCTCTGGATTCACCGGTGCCATCACGGCTGGCTGATATCCTTCAGATGCACCACTGAGCCGATAAAATGTAACAGTCGTATTAGTATTCTGAACGACCGTTTCTTTCAACTCGCCGAACGGCCCGTCCTCCTCGGCTTTGATCACCCCTAATGCCTGTCGAACTGTTTCATTAAATAAGTCGGCTGTAATACGGGACTTAATTCTGTGAGCTTCGCACCACTGCTGAGATAGCTGCGGCACCGTCATTGGCCGTCCTTCTGCCAAGCAGTCAATGATGAAATCTTGCACCGCTTTCAAGTCTTCTGGAGACGCTGTTGTTTCCATTGAGGTTTTTCCTAATTCATTCATAATGATAACTATATAATATAGCTCATATTTTACAAAGCATAGACACAATCACTAGTGCTATACCATATAAAACGCTTATTGTATATACATCAAACAA
>CAUTLS010000016.1:0-15827 GCA_963539345.1 uncultured Candidatus Saccharibacteria bacterium | reverse complement strand
GATTCAGTTTGTCCACCAGCGTTTGCAATTTCTTGAACCGAGGCACAGCAATGACGAACAGCACGGCAATGACCACCAGCAACACCGACACCGCCAGCGCGATGATCCAGCTCAAATCTGGCGCATTGTGGATGGCTTTTTGCAAGCCACCAGTTGCCATGATCGGCGCCATCAACGCCAGACGCAGCAGCAGAATTGACGTCATCTGAATTTGCTGAATATCGTTGGTCGATCGGGTAATTAGCGAGGCGGTGGAAAATTTATTGAAATCCGCCAGCGCGAAACTTTCGACCCGCTCGAATAGTTCCATTCGTAGTTTCTGAGCCACACCAGTGGCAATCCGGGAGGCTAAAAATCCTATGATAATCGAGCACAACCCGCCCGCCGCCGTCACCAAAATCATCGCTAGTCCGTTGTGCCAAATCGCCGGCATATCTTGTTTGATGATGCCGTTATTGACGATTTCCGACATCTTGTCAGGTAGCCACAAATTCGCCATCACCATGGCGTAGGTAAAGCTGACCAAGATGATAAACATCAGCCAGTAGCCGCTAAAAATTCGTAAAATATGCTTCATAATTGTTCTTTTCGTACCTCAAATCCAGTCTCTATTTTACCATAATACAAGCCAACCGCCACAGCGCCTCATTGGACAAAAGTATCTGCTGGACGTATACTGTTTTTAGCGTCGGGGTGTGGCGCAGCTTGGTAGCGCGCACCGTTCGGGACGGTGAGGTCGCTGGTTCAAATCCAGTCACCCCGACCACGGGAATTATTTGAAGCGCATGTTCACCAACGAGAACCTCTGGCGACTACGAAAGCAAAGGAGGTTATATGCGGCGACGAGTTAACGTGCGCGGGATCATCATCAACGATCAGGGCGAGATATTTTGCCAACAATTGACCGCCAATAATGGCAAAGGACGGAATTTTTGGTGTACGCCAGGCGGCGGCTTGAAAAATGGTGAAAGTTTGCTGGACGGTTTACGCCGGGAGATGATTGAAGAAACGGGCGTTAAACCAGAGATCGGAAAGTTGTTATTCATACAACAATTCGCCGAATCGGGTGAACAATCAGCACCTGGCCCGAACGAGCAATTGGAATTTTTCTTTCTCATCACCAACTGGCAAGATTACCAGCACATCGACCTGGAACAAACATCGCACGGTGTCAAAGAAGTGGCGAGATGCGGCTTTGTTGATCCAAAAACCACGCGGATTTTACCGAGTTATCTGACAGAAATTGATCTGGACTGGCTGATTAACAAATCAGCTGATGTCCAGATCATCAGCGAGCTATAACTACTCCGATCCGTCCTTGCTATCCTCAGGCTTATCTGACTGTTGTTCGGCGACAAGTTCTGCACGAACTTCCTGCTCGATCTCCTGGCGCAGTCGTTGACGCTCCTCGTCAGACACCGCCTGTGCCTTTTGTTTGTAAGCCTGCGCCCGCATCAACACAGGCGTCACCACCAACCCAAACACCGTTAAAATGCCAAAGATGGTCAATAATTGCCAGTTAGCGGTTAAAACATCACCGCCGTGTTTTTGCCACAAAATACTCAAGCCCACCAAGCTCAGCAAACTAGCGCTACTAATAGTCAGCGTCACCAACCCTGAAATGATCGAATCATTACGTTTGAAGGAAAGAAACTTGGCAATCAATGTAGTCAATGATGTGATGATGAACACAGTAACTGTCAGCTTGGTCAATATTTCTTCGAGCTGACCACACAACATATAATCATAGCCTCCAGGAAACTCGGAGCTAATATTTGTGTTACAAATTCCCAAGGAAGACAACAAGTCCCACACTAGTATTAACGCGCCCAACAGCCACAAAGCATTAACAATTAACGACACAACTGACAGTGTTTTGATCAAACGCTGGTCATCCTCCAGGCGGGCAACCCCTCCCATAGCAAACAGTGAGGCGACTGCCGTAAACAAGGTAGTTGTCAAGATGCGCCAGTCCACTGGCCCAGACAAAGTAGCCATGATTCCCATGAGAGCACAAACCGAGAAAAGGCTGATTGATATATATAACAAAAATTGACGTATTTGTGATAACTGATTCGTTTGTTTCATGTTGCTACTATACCATAGTACTTATGCTAGCGCATGGCCCGAATCATCTGTCTCAGTTGCTCGACCGCTCGAGCACGGCGCTCTTTTGTCCAATAGGTATCAGCGGTGACCTTTTCGCCATCGACCGTGGTTTCCTGCAGGAAATGACCGACCACACGACCATCCTTTAGCGCCGTCACGTCAGGAATATACACTCGCGGTTGGCCGTTCTCATCAGTGCGAAGATGTGGCTTTAGTTTCTCAACTAATTTTTTGTAGGTAGCGTCATTGGTTTCGCGGGCATGGCGAATGTCCAGATAGTAAATCTTGTCCAACCCTTCGGCTTTGGCGGCATCGTCAACTAGTGGCGCCAGCTGCTGACACCACGGGCACTGCTGAAATCCAAGGAAAATCAAGCCGCTACCTGACTCAAATTTCTCCAAAACCTCGTCAGCCGAAGCAAAGACGAAGCGATTGTCATTCGCCACGCGAGAATACGCAGCCTTAAAGCGAGCAGCATCTGAGGGCTGCGGTGACGGGGGCGTCTGCGAGCGTGACCAGATATACCAGCCGCATATGACGATGGCAATGACACCGACAACTAGCGCGACAAGAAGCATGCATTGGTTATGGCGCCTGGCTGTTTTCGCATGTTTCATCTGGACCTCCTGTTAGTTATCCTTGATGCCAAAAAACTTCCGCGCCCGCTCGGTCACTGGATGATCAATCACCTGCTCTGGCGGACCATTTTCGATAATCTCGCCCTTATCCAGAAAAATCATCCGCGTAGCTACTTCGCGCGCAAATTTCATTTCGTGGGTGACGATAACCATGGTCATACCTTTGGCGGCAACCTCACGGATCACGTCTAGCACTTCGCCGATCATCTCTGGATCAAGCGCTGAGGTTGGCTCATCAAACAACATGATATCCGGCTCCATAGCCAGGGCTCTAGCGATGGCCACGCGCTGCTTTTGCCCGCCTGAGAGCTGCGAAGGAAAGGCCCCGGCTTTGTCCGCCAGCCCCACGTCTGCGAGCAATTTCTTCGCCAGGTGCGTCGCCGCCCGGTCAGACAATTTGCGTAATTTCCGCGGCGCTAGTTTGATATTATCCAGCACGCTCAAGTTCGGGAACAAATTAAACGACTGAAACACCATGCCAACTTTTTGGCGCAGAGCGTTCAGGTCGACTTTCGGCGCTGTCGTTTCCACGCCGTCGATAACAATGCGCCCGCCCGTCGGCGTCTCCAGCAGATTCAAGCAGCGCAAAAAGGTTGATTTGCCTGAACCACTCGAGCCAACGACGACCACCACTTCGCCTTCGTGAATCTCAACGTCGATATCCCTGAGCACGCGGTTGCTACCAAACTGTTTTTTGAGGTTGGCCACCGTGATAATTGCTGGGCGCTCAGCGGTTAGTTGCGCCACTTCCTTCACTTTATTCACTGCCATCTTTTAGCCTCCTCTCCACTCGCGTCATCACGCGGGTAAATATCGCGGTCAACGCCAAGTACATCACCGCTGCAGCAAACAATGACTGAAACGCCGTGGCCGTTTGAAACCGAATATTATCAGCGCCACGCATAATATCATTCAGCCCAATCCAGCCAACCACTGACGTCTCTTTCAATAGGGCGATGAATTCGCTGATCAGCGCCGGCAACGAATTTTTGAGCGCTTGTGGCAAAATCACCAGACGCATAGCCTGCCAGCGACTAAAACCCAGCGAACGAGCTGCTTCCATTTGCCCCTTGTCAACACTTTCGATACCACCGCGGATAATCTCGCCAATATACGCACCGCTATTGATGCCAAAGGCAATGGCCGCCACAAAAATCTTCGGCATGAATTGATATGAGCCAAAGACGACATAATACATAATTAACAGCTGGACGAGGAGCGGCGTACCCCGAATGATGTCGACATACACTTTGCCAAGCCACGCTAGCGGATTCCAGCGACTCAACCCTTTGGCCCACGAGTAGCGACCAAGTGACTTAAACGGTCGTACGTCCGAAGTTCGCAACAGGGCGATAATGATACCAATAGCTGTACCGAGGAGCAGTGATAAGACGGTCAAAACCAACGTTACCTCTAGACCATGCCACAGATATAACCACCGACCGTCACCGAAAATCACTTCCAGGAAATTCACGATTCAAGCTCCTTTTTCTTCATCGATTCAAGCGCTGCGGCGCCAAAATGCTTGCGGATGAGATTGTCATATCGACCGTCTTTTTTCATCTCCGCCAACACTCGGTTAATTTTTTCCAGCAAGTCATGGTTATTGTTTTTGATGGCAATCGCATAGTGCTCGCTTGATAACTCACCCGGCAAAATCTCTAGGTCTGGAAAGCCAGCCGTGTACTGAGCAGCCGGCGCATCATCCAAAATGACCGCCTCGACGCCACCAGCATTGAGCTCGGTCAACACGCTTGGTGCGGTCGGAAATTGCGACACCTTAGCGCCAGCAATTTTCCCGGCCAGCGTGTCTCCCGTCGTACCTAACTGCACACCAATTTTCTTGCCCGTCAGCTGATACCTATTGCGAATTGGGTTACCTTTTTTGACAATGATCCGCTGCGACGCAGAATAATACGGCTCAGAAAACAGCGCATTTTTGGCACGCTCCGGCGTCACCGACATACCTGCTACCGCCATGTCAATTTGTCCTGATTCCAACGCTGGTAGCAATCCATCAAACGACATGTCTTCAATCCTCAATTCTTTATTCATACTGCGCGCAATCTCCTTGGCTAGATCAACATCAAACCCAACAATTTCATTGCCCTGCTTGTACTCAAACGGCTTAAAGCCAGCATTGGTACCCATCACCAATACATCATCACTCTTGCCAAATCCACCTTCGCGCTGCAAAATATCAAATGCCATGAAACCAATCAACGCCACAAACAGTCCAAGACCAATCCACCAACTAATTCCAAAGCCTTGACGTCGCGTTTTCGTTCCGTTCATGCTTATCAGTATACGCGCTTTGTGCCAAAATGATAAGCCCTAAGCGCATCAACACCTACTGCGTATAGTGGTATAATTAGATAATATGAAGAAAAAGATTCTCAGCCGCGTCTGCAGTTTTCGCACTTTTGTCCGCATCAGCATCGTCTTGATGCTGGCTCTCAGTGCAATATTCATCGTCGCCAGTCAGTACAAAACCGTGCAATTTCGCGACGCCAAAATTGATGAAATTTTGTTCTATTTTAACAACGGACTGGCGGGCGGACAATCCAGCAGCCTGGTTTCAGCAGTCTGGGGCAACGTGCCATATGCCATTGGATTATTTGTCATCTTACTACTCCCTATACTCCTCAAACTACGCTGGAAAACAATGCCATTTCGACTGCGCCACCAGACCTATTACGCAAGTGGCATTTTTGTTGTCAGCCTGACACTCCTGGCACAAAGCTTCAGCATCCCAGCCTATGTCAGCGCTCTTACTCAATCATCAAAAATCTACGACAAGCACTATGTTGATCCGCGCGGCGTCAAATTGACGTTTCCAAGCACCAAACGTAATTTGATTTATATCTATGTTGAATCGCTAGAAAATACGCCCGCCTCCAAAGCCAACGGCGGCATGAGCGACAAATCAGTCATTCCAGAGCTGGAGAAATTGGCGCTGACCAACACTTCATTTTCACACCAATCCTCCGGCCTGGGTGGCGCCCTACCTGCCCACGGCACCACCTGGACGGTAGCAGGCATGACTGCGCAATCCGCTGGCGTGCCACTCAAAGACGGCGGCGTGTTTGGCGGCCGCGACCGCAACGGCATGGGTGATTTCAATAAATTCTTGCCCGGTGCTTATACCCTCGGGCAAGTGCTCCAAAAAGCTGATTATAATCAATCATTTATCATGGGCTCAGATAAAACTTTTGGTGGGCGCGATAAGTTACTAGAGCAACACGGCAATTACCACATCATCGACTTCACCTACGCTCAGCAGCACGGTTTGATTCCTCAGGACTACAAAGTATGGTGGGGCTACGAAGACAAAAAGCTTTTCCAATTTGCCCGCGATGAAGCAACTCGCCTCAGTAAATTAGACAAGCCATTTAACTTGCAAATGCTGACCGTTGACACGCACTTTACTGACGGCTGGCTGGACAGTGACACCTGTAAACAACAATTTGAAGCAAAGTACGACAACGTACATGCCTGCGCCTCCAAGCAAATCGCCGCCTTCGTCGAATGGGCCAAGCAACAACCCTTTTACGCCAACACCACCATCATCATCAGTGGTGATCACCTCGGCATGCAAACACCATATTATGAAGAGAAAATTGCCGGCGCTCCCTACCAACGAACCGTCTATAACACCTTCATCAACCCTGCCGTTCAGCCAACTCGCACCACCAACCGCCAATTTGCTACCTTTGACATGTACCCATCAACCTTGGCAGCACTGGGCGTGACAGTAGATGGTGACCGCATGGGGCTGGGTACCAATTTATTCTCAAGTCGACAGACACTGGTTGAACAATTTGGTGGTATCGATCAGCTTAACGCCGAGCTCACCAAACGCTCAACCTACTACGAACGAAAAATCTTAAGCAGTTCGTAAGTGTATCACCTCATTCTGCCTCTTGCCGCAACGTAACAATACGGGGCTCAGCCCAAAGAAAAAGGAGGACCACATGCCACCAACTATGAACCAAGAAGAAACCGCCAAGCCGCTCGAGCAGTTTGGGACGGATATCACGGCACTAGCACGCGAAGGCAAGCTCGACCCAGTCATCGGCCGGGATGAGGAAATTCGCCGCACCATGCAAATCCTCAGCCGGCGCACCAAGAACAACCCGGTCCTCATCGGCGAGCCAGGCGTTGGTAAAACCGCCATCGTCGAGGCCCTGGCGCAGCGCATCGTCAAAGGCGACGTACCAGCGTCGCTGAAAGATAAGCGGCTGATTTCCTTGGAAATTTCGAGCTTGCTGGCCGGCGCGAGTTTTCGCGGCCAATTCGAAGAGCGCCTTAAAGCAATTTTGAAAGAAGTTGAAGAGGCTGCTGGCGAAATTATTTTGTTCGTTGATGAAATTCACACCATGGTCGGCGCCGGCAAAACCGAAGGCAGTATGGACGCTGGCAATATGCTCAAACCTGCTCTGGCACGCGGTAAACTACATATGATTGGCGCGACGACATTGGCGGAATATCGCCAGCATGTCGAAAAAGACGCAGCCCTAGAGCGGCGCTTTCAACCGGTTTACGTCGGCGAGCCAAGCTTTGATGACACCGTGGCGATTTTGCGCGGACTGAAGGAAAAGTACGAGGTGCATCACGGCGTCAAAATTTCTGACGATGCCATCGTGGCGGCGGCACGGCTGTCCACCCGCTATCTACCTGATCGCTTTTTGCCTGACAAGGCCGTTGATTTACTAGATGAAGCGACCAGCGCTTTGAAAATGCAGCTGGAGAGTGTGCCGATTGCTCTTGATCGGCTGAATAACCGCCGCTTACAGCTGGAGATTGAAGAAGCCGCGCTGAAAAAAGACAAATCTGACCACGCCAAGGCCCGAAAAGAGGAGATTAATCAGCAGATCGCCGACCTTCGGGCTCAGGCCGAGGTGATTGACAATAAATGGCAGCACGAAAAGGATATTCTCCAGACCGTCAATACCGCTACTGAAAAAATGGATAGTCTGCGATCACAATTGGAAATCGCCGAACGCGACGCCGACCTGGCCACCGCCAGCCGCATCAAATACGGCGACCTGCCAGAGCTGGAGAAAAAGCTGGCCGCCGCTCGCCAGGAATTGGCGGCTATCCCGCCAGCCGACCGCCTGCTGCGCGAAGAAGTCACCCCTGATGACATCGCCAGCGTGGTGGCGCGCTGGACAGGCATCCCGGTGGAGCGGCTGATTGAGACCGAATCAAGCAAACTAGCCAAATTAGAAGAGCATATCAGCACCCAAGTGATCGGTCAAGACAAAGCCATCGCTGCAGTCGCCAGCGCCATTCGCCGCTCGCGCGCTGGCCTAAGTGATACCAACCGACCAATCGGCTCCTTCCTCTTCCTTGGCCCCACCGGTGTGGGCAAAACAGAGGTGGCCCGCAGCCTGTGCCGCGAATTATTTGACGACGAGCACGCCATGATTCGTATCGATATGAGCGAATATATGGAGCGCCACGCCGTGGCCCGCCTGATTGGCTCGCCGCCAGGCTACGTTGGTTACGACCAAGGCGGCCAACTCACCGAAGCGGTGCGCCGCCGCCCCTACAGTGTGGTACTGTTTGATGAAATCGAGAAGGCTCATGCCGACGTCTTCAACGTGCTTCTCCAGGTACTGGACGATGGCCGCCTGACCGATGGCCAGGGGCGAACAGTCGATTTTTCTAACACGGTCATCATCATGACCAGCAATGTCGGCTCGCAGGCAATCATGGATTTTTCTGGCGACGATTTGTCGGCACTCGATAATCAAATGCTTGAGGTACTACGCCAGCATTTCCGTCCGGAATTTCTCAACCGCATCGATGACATCGTCATTTTTGACCGCATTCGACCAGAAGCCATGCGAGCGATTGTCGACGTTCAGCTGAAACGCGTCACCCGCCAAGTCAAAGACAGCCGCGACATCACATTGGAGTTTGACGACAGCGTCCGCGACATGCTGGCCCGCGATGGCTATGACCCAGCCTTTGGCGCCCGACCGCTCAAGCGCTTAGTGCAAAAACGGGTGCTTGACCCATTGGCGCTAGAGTTAATTGACGGGCGGATTCATGATGGCATGACGGTGACCGTCAGCGTCGCTGATGACCGGGTGACGTTTCACTAATAGTCCCTTCACTCCTATCAATCACAGATACCTAGCTCCGTGTGGCTTGAGTCATTCAAAGTTGCGCTCATAGCAAGAAAAAGCGCTCCAGCCAGCACCTGGAACGCTTCTCATTGGATCGCCCCGCAGACAAAATTACTCGGTTTGATTAGCCTCCGCCCGCGTCAGCTTGTCGACCATCGGCAGGATCAAGTAAATACCGATGATAGCTGCCGCCAGACCAGCACCAACGATGGCAAAGTAGGTTGGTGTTAACACCGGCTTCAGTGTCGTCGAGAACATCTTCGTGAATACCACCCCTGTCCAAACACCGATACCACACGACAGGATCGAGGTGATGACTAGCGGTGCCACCGATTCAACCATCACCAGGCGCTTTAGCTGCCCAAGCCGCATGCCGCCCAGCCGCAAGGTGTACAGCGAACGGCGACGTTCCATCAGCCCGCCAATCGTCGAAACGATCAGGCTCGCCACTGCCACAAACAGTGTCACACCGATACCAACATACGCCAGGTCAGCAAATTCGCGAATCGTTGGATTGATATGCGGTTTTTTGGAATCAGTGCCGCCCACTACGTATGTCAGATCGTACTGATTAGCGCGCATCACAACCATACTGCGTAACTTCTCAAGATCATTGTCTGATTTTACTGTTACCAAATATTCCTTGGCACCGTTCGTATCAACCGTATCGTTAATTAGCGATACATTTTTGACCACTGGCGCGTCAAAATTCAACAGCGCAAATTGGTCGGGCCGAGCATTACTTGGGCAGGTGTGCTCAGTGTATATTGCCAAGTCCTGGCAGCGAATTGCATTGCCATCCTCACGTGGATAGATCGTCGCTACTGACGTGACATACGACTGCTGGTTCAGCTGCTTCGCCATATCACCCGGCAGTGAACGGCCAATGACAGCTGCGGTACCATGCTTCAACTGTGAATACCCATTGTCTCTGATAGCCTGAATATTTAAATTCTCAATGCCACTCGTCGCCGTCAAGTAAAAACTACCCGCAAACAACGCCAACACGACACCGCTCACACCACGGAACACTGTTCGCGAGTGCACTGCTGTACGCTTACCGGCAATCAACATTGAGGCACTATTCGCCCAGCGCGCCGCCAGCAGTGACAGCTTATTCGTCAACCAACCACCAGCAAGGACAAGTCCAAACATCACCAACAGCAAGGCCGCCATCAGCAGTAGCATTGGCATAGCTGATTCTTTATTTGCTGTCAGCCAATCCAACCCCGGCTTTGACGATAACCAGGCAAAAATCACAATACCAGTTGCTGGCACCAGCGGCCGCCAAACGCGCAACTTCTTCACTTTTTCGATTGAGCGTGATACACCCAGCGGCGAAATCTGCGCTCGGCGCATTCGTCGCCAGTTAACAAAAACCGTTAGTCCCAACGTCAAGCCAATAATCAGCGCGTACTGCGTGGCAGTTAACGCTAAATCACTAGGATTAAACCGCATACCATCCATCTTGAAATTCTGCAGCGGTGCTTGTAATAGCCAAAACGCACCCAGCCCGATCAGCACACCCACAACCGACGCCAACAGCGATTCCAATATCAACACCCGTCCCACCTGTCGCTTAGTCGCACCGATCAACCGCAAAGCAGCGTAGCGTTTCTCGCGCTGTGCCGCGCCCAGCTGCGTTGCTACTGACACGAAGATGACAATTGGAAACAGCAATATAGTTCCACCAACGCCAAGTACAATGATGGATATAGGGCCTAGTCCAACATTCGATGTTAGTCCATTCGCATCCGTCCGGTAAACATTAGCAAAGTAGGAAACTTGTCCTCGAGCTTTTGCCACATCATCACTTGCCGCCACTTCATCAGCACTGGCACCACGTACCATCATGAGAGTATCTGGGCCGCTAACATATTCACTAGGGAGCACGCCGAGATATTTAGTGTTATTGCCAAAACGCGCCAAGATATCATCCTCAGGATGCTGAGCCACCGCATCAGCCAACGCTTTTGATAAGTAATATTCGCCCGGACCTGGCGTTTTTAGCTTAGCAAACTGCGGGGACTTCACTGTACCGTGCATTGCATACGTCTGGATAATTTGGCCTCGCCATTTTGACGCATTGCCAAGTCGCGCTACATTACTAATTCTTAGTGGCTCAATACCATCAATCGGTTGTTGCGAAGCCTCTTTGCGACTAGCTTGGTATGCTGCCAGGCTGATGGCTGATCCCCCAGCGCGTCCCATAAGCCCATTGATACCAGCCGTAAAGCAGCACACGAGCATAATACCCAGCGCCACCGCTGCCGTCGTCAAGCCCAGACGCGCAAACGACTGGCGACCAGACTTTTGTAGTAACATCCAACTAACGCTCATCAGACAATCCTCGCCTTAGCTTTACGAGGCCTCGCCTGTGCCGGGTTTACCGCTGCCTCAGCACCAGAAATCTGCCCGTCACGGACGATGATTTCCCGGTCAGCGTAGGCGGCAATCGTCGGCTCATGCGTCACCATGATGACTGTCGTGCCGTGCTCTTTGGCGGTTTTGATGAACAATTCCATGACCTTTTCTGAGTTCAGGCTATCCAGCGAACCAGTTGGCTCATCAGCAAACAGCACTTTTGGCTCAATCACCATCGCTCGGGCAATCGCCACCCGCTGCATTTGTCCGCCCGACAACTCGCCGAGCATACTGTCGGCTTTATCCCCCAACTCAACATTGTTCAGCCATGTTTTTGCCTGTTGATAGGCTTCTTTACGCTTGACGCCGTTCAGTAGTAGCGGCAATGCCACATTATCCAGCGCCGTTAGTTCCGGCACCAACTGCCCAAACTGAAAAACAAAGCCAAAACTGGTGCGCCGTAGCATACTGCGCTTATCGTCATTCATCGTATCAATCCGCTGACCGTCAAAATCAATCTCGCCACTATCAACTTTAGTAATCGCCGCCAAGCTATGTAACAGCGTTGATTTACCAGAACCCGACGGACCCATGATCGCCAGCACCTCGCCCGCCTCGACATCCAAGCTGACGCCGCGCAGCGCCTGTGTTTGCCCGAACGACTTTGTAATATTTTTTGCGCTAATTATTGGTTTGCTCATGCAAAATTTCCTCCTTGAGCCGCGTTAACCGCGAAATTGTTAATTCAATCCAGCGCAAATCCGCCTCCAAATGATACAGTGCATGATCAATCAGCAGCATGTCCGACAAATTGCTATCGCGCCGCTGCGCTGTCAGCTCGCGCATTCGTTGGATATGTGCTTGTCGTTGATTATCCAAATACGGTGATGCATCGCCGTCTTTCAGGATAGCCAGCACCGCTTTGATATACATCGTCGCTTGCAGCTGCGGCGACGGCGCTTCTGGTGATTCCAGCCATGCCTGCAAATATTGCTTGCCCTCATCGGTAATTTCATATCGAACCCGGTCCGGTCCGCCTGATTCGCTGGTGTCAGTAATTTCTTTGACCTTGTTGTCGCGTTTGAGCCGCGCCAGGGTTGAATATACTTGACCGGTTAAAATTGGTTTATCCTTACCAAAATAGCCGTCATACTTTTTCTTCAACTCATAGCCATAGTTTGACTCTTCCGCTAAAAAACCTAACAGGGTATATTGAACGCTCATACTCTTACTATACACCCGGTGTTTAGTTATTACAAGAGTTTTATACACTCAGTGTATAGTGTATTCTGTCACCTAACCTCACCAGAATGCATACTATTATGCAATTTTGACGTATAATGGATGCATGGTTCAATTTTGCCGAGTATATAACAAACAGCAGTCCATCAAGTCAGCTATGGTAGGAGTTGGTAAAATCCTCAGCCTACCACAGTACGCACTGCTGGCACTTACCCTATCTTTGCTCGTTGCACTCATTATTTTCTTTGCCATCAACGCCAACTTTTACGGCCCACTGATGATGTCGCGGTTGCCGATATTAGACAAAATCTCCCTTTTTGGAACCATGTTCATTGATATATTCAAACAGGGCTTCAGCTCACTCAATGGCGCATTGCTCCTTGTAGTGTCACTTCTCCAAGGATTGTCAATTACCGTCGTCATTTTTACTGCCAAGAAAAATAAACGCAATGAACAGTCGGTCACCAGACAAGTCGGACTCAGCGGCTTGGCCTCTGTGGCTGCCGCCATCGGCCTGGGCTGCGTTCCCTGCGGCACATCACTCATCCTGCCGCTCGTTGCCGTGTTCTTCTCAGGTGCTGCCGCTGCCACTGCCGCCACCGTCGCTGGCACCATCGTCCTGATTATAGCCCTACTGTTAAGCCTCTTTTCACTCTACAAGTCTGGACAAATCGCCTTTATGTATACAGAATTAGCAAAACAGGAGGAACTATGAATCGACAAAAATCAGCAGGCATAGCAATCATTTGGGTTATTTCAGGCATTTTGATTACGGCAATCGTCGCATTGTTTATCTACGGCATCGTTAATCGTCCACCAAATCGCCATGTTGGTGACGGCAAACCGTGGAATGAAAAAATGTCGCAAGGCTCTGCCGAAGCCAAGCATGTGTTTGTTGATTATACTGATTATTTTTGCTCATTCTGCGCCGAAGTTGAAGCAGCCACTAACGCTGATTTCTTTAAAAATGAGTATATCAAATCAGGTAAAGTTCGCTACGAACATCGCGTGGTAACACTGCTCAAAGAAGTCACCGACAACACAGAAACTGGCGCTCACGCTGCTTTTTGCGCCGCCGACCAAGACAAATACTGGCAGTATACCCACGATATCGTGCCACGCATCAAGCGTGATTATTTTGACAAAGGAATCGGCGTGAAAAACGTTGCCGTACCGCAAAAAATTCCACCACTGCCGTTAGACTACTTCCTGGCTTCTGCTAAAGCTGTCGGTATGGACGAGGCGAAGTTTACTGACTGTATGACCAAAAAACCACACCAAAAAGAGATCGATGACAACACCCAAAAAGCTCTGTCACTTGGCGTGAACGGTCTGCCATACATGGTGATCAATGACTACGTCGCCAGTGGATTTGCTGGTGGTGAAACTGGCTTAAAGGCGATCTTGAAAGCTGGCGGAGTGAACTAATGCCTACCAAAAAAACGCAAACAAAACCTCAAAAACTGTCAACAAAACGACAACCAGCTCGAACCAGCCATAGGTCAAGAACCAACGCAACACCTGCAAACCGACCTCGATTGAGCAGTATTATATTCACTACGTTACTTTTGCTTGCTGTTAGCGCAATGGGGGTCTTATTTTACCTCCACTCCAAGCAGCCACCAACCCAACGTCCAACTGTTCTAGAAGATGAAAAATATTATTTCACCGATTCGCGCTATTCTGGCATTCGCTCCAAGTTTGTGACGCGCGACACCAAACGCGAAAAGGTCTCAATTGAATACCCAATTACCAGCAATTCCAAAATCAACAAACTCATCGCCCGAGCAATTGACCGCGCTGACAGCGATTTTCGCTACACCTCATCAAGCACCATCACCTTTGAGCGACCAATGACCGAAACCATCAGCTATCAGGTGACGCACAATAATACAGTAGCTCTGTCGATTATCGTCAATATCAAACAAGACATGCACGGCGCCCATCCAGTGTCATTGACGCTATTTTGGACCTTTGATAAAGATTCTGGCGAGGTGATTAGCCTGGATAATTTGACTGAGAAATCAGAGGAAGCCACCAAGGCTATCGTGACAGCCGCCCAACGAGACGTCGCACAAACCATCAAACAACGCCAGCAGCCAGAAGCAAATCTTGAGGAAATGATCACTAAAGAAACATTAGCAAACTTTACCATCGCTGACGATGGCAATACCTTGGTCTGGCCAATTGGACAAGCCTCGCTGTTGCCGTCAGCCTATGGCGAATTAACCATCAAAGTACCAACCGCAACTGTTGCCAAATACCTACAAAATCCGACAGCCCAAAAACTAGGGAATTTCCCTAAACCACCCGAGCCAAAGCCAGCACCAAAGCCAGCACCCGCTGTACCAGCACCCGCGCCAACCACTGGCAATAAAGTGATCGCTTTGACGTTTGATGACGGGCCGGGACCATACACTGCGCACCTACTGGACATCTTGGATCAGTATGGTGCGAAAGCGACGTTCTTCTTGATCGGCAGTAAGGTTTCCGGCCAGGCTAGTGTCGTGCGCAGCATACAAGCGCGTGGTCATCAACTGGGTAATCACTCGTGGTCACATCCGGAACTACCTAAGCTATCAGTTGACCAAATTGCTGGCGAAATTGACCGTACCAACGAGGCCATCAGACAAGCCACTGGCGTCAAGCCGAGCATTCTGCGACCACCGTATGGTGCAGCCAACGGTGTGGTTTTAGAACAACTTCGGACGCGTGGCATGTCGTCAATTTTGTGGTCAGTTGACACTCGTGATTGGGCTGATCGCAATAGCCAGATCGTCTGTTCACGTGCTGTCGCTGGCGCTCGTCCTGGAGCCGTCATCTTGATGCATGACATTCACCAAACTTCCGTCAATGCCGTGCCGTGTATCCTCAATTCACTGAAGCAGCAAGGGTATTCGTTTGTGACGATACAACGGTTGAATTAGCAATCCAGCAGTAAACAATAAAGGTCTGCGGAAGCGACCCGGTGCAGCCTGCAGTTATAGACTATTTTTTATCTCATCTCGTATACCCTGAACTTCCTTCTTTAGAGATTCTATATAGTCACTAAATACCTCTTTAGCCATCTCAGAACCACCATCCTTCTGGAGATCTTTGATCTCAACATCTTTTTCCAATAACAATTCTATTATTTTGTTAAAAACTCCCTTCAAATTTTTTTGAGTATCTGGCTCTTCAGTGTCTATGATTATCTTATCGTCGCTTGGAAATATAAATTCTAACTTACAAGTACCATCTTCCTGAAAAAGTCTTGTTTCTATCTTCACTACTTCTGAACTAGTATTACTTGCCTGATTCATATATTTCCCCTCTATTCTTAAACTGTCTCTTATAC